>CAMDLH010000197.1 GCA_945901405.1 Bordetella parapertussis
CCGCCGCCGCTTTTCTCGGCGGCATCCATGAATTCCGGAAAGGTTTCGAAATCCCACTTGATGCCGGCGGCGAGCACTTCTTTTTCCATGCCTTCGACGTTGACCAGATCGCCGATCAGCAGTTCGCGCGCCTCGGGCTTGCACGGCGCGATGCCGACGCCGCAATTACCCATGACGACGGTGGTCACGCCATGATCAGCCGAACTCGACAGCAATCGATCCCAGGTGATCTGTGCATCGTAATGCGTGTGCGGATCGACAAAGCCCGGGCACACGATTTGTCCGCCGGCGTCGATGACGCGCCTGGCGCTTTCTTTCACCACGCCGATTTCGGCGATGCGTCCATTGTGAATCGCGACATCGGCACGGCGCCGCGGCGCGCCAGTGCCATCGACAACGATTCCATTCTTGATCAGCAGGTCGTAGCTCATGTGCATGCCTCTCGATTACGTGTCAGTCGTGATATTGTAAGTGAACCGCCAACGACATACAGGAAAGTTCACAATGTTCACAAAGGGAAATCGCTGGAAACATCGCCCGCCAGGTTCGAATTGGGGCGAGTTCGGAGAAGACGATCAACGCGGGCGCATGAACTACATCACCGCCGGGCGGCGTCTGGCGGCGCTGAAGGAAGTGAAAACCGGCGAGGTGTTCACGCTGTCGCATCCGCTCGACTGGCCGGGCGGCATGGTGCTCAACTCCAATCGCAAGCCGCCGGTGTTTCATCCGGTGTATCGGGGCAAGGAGACCTATTTCAATCTTGAATCGTCGAAGATCGATCCGCGTTTTAACGACGTGGGTTCGGACGAGGCGATCATGCTCTACATGCAGTATTCCACGCATTGGGACAGCTTCGCGCACAAGGGCACGGTGTTCGATGCCGACGGCGATGGCGTCGAGGAAAAAGTTTCGTACAACGGCTGGCGCCTTGTGGATGAACAAAATCGCGGTCTGCACGGCGCACTTGGCGCGCGCGCGGTGTCGGTGGCGGAGATGGCGCAGACGGGCGTGCAGGGGCGCGCGGTGATGATCGATCTGCGGCATCACTACGGCGATGGCAGCACTGCGATCACCCATGAGATGCTGCAAAAGGTGATGCGCGAGGACAACGTTACCGTGCAAAAAGGCGACATCCTGTGCCTGCACACAGGGCTGGGGCAGTTGATTCGTGAGGCAAATGAACGCGAGGGAAAGCTCGACGATTCAATCAAGACCGCGTGCTCCGTGCTGGACGGCTACGACAAGCCGCTGCTCGAATGGATCGCCGACAGCGGCATAGCCGCTATCGCCGCCGACAATCTGGCGGTGGAGCGCAGTTCAACGCTGGGCGCCGATCCGCGCCTGCCGCATCGCGGCCCGGCGCTGCCGCTGCACGAGCACTGCCTTGTTAAACTCGGAATACATCTCGGTGAGCTTTGGTACCTGACCGAACTCGCGCAGTGGCTGCGCGCCAATAAACGCAACAGCTTTTTGCTCACCGCGCCGCCGCTGCGCATGCCAGGCGCGGCGGGGTCGCCGGTGACACCGGTGGCGACGGTATAGGCAGGGTGGAATATTTTCCGCCCGGACTGTGATACACATAACAAATTATAAGGATTTCATCCATGCCTACTAACACCCGCGACGGCGGCTCGGACACGCGGCGCGGCTTTGACGTGCTGCGCGACCCAATGCTCAACAAGGGCACTGCGTTTACCGAAAAGGAGCGCGACGCGCTGGGACTGCGCGGCCTGTTGCCGCCGCACGTGCTGAGCCAGACGGAGCAGATGGAGCGTTTTCTCGTGAGCCTGCGCCGGCTCGCTGATCCGCTCGATAAATTCGTCGCGCTCAATTCGCTGCACGACCGCAACGAATCATTGTTTTTTCGCGTACTGTGCGATCACATCGACGAGATGCAGCCGATCGTCTACACACCGACGGTGGGGCTTGCCTGTCAGCAATTCGGCAATATTTTTCAGCGCGCGCGCGGCATGTTCATCGGCGCGAATGACCGCGGCAGCATAGCCAGGGTGCTGCGCAACTGGCCGTACAAGGCGGGCATCATCGTCGTCACAGACGGCGAGCGCATCCTCGGCCTGGGCGACCTGGGCGCCAACGGCATGGGCATACCGGTGGGTAAACTGTCTCTCTATACGGCGTGCGCGGGGGTTCATCCGCGACTGTGCCTGCCGATCACGCTGGATGTCGGCACCAACAACGACGCCTTGCGCAACGACATCAATTACGTCGGGCTGCGCCAGCGCCGCATCACCGGCGCCGCCTACGATGATTTTATGGAGGAATTCATGGTGGCCACGCAGGAGGTATTCCCCGGCGTGGTGGTGCAGTTCGAGGATTTCGCCAATCACAATGCGTTTCGTTTGCTGGCGAAGTATCGTGACCGCGTTTGCACCTTTAACGATGACATTCAGGGCACGGCGGCGGTGGCGCTGGCGGGTCTGTTTTCGGCGCTGCGCATCACCGGCGCGCCGCTGTCGGAGCAAAAGATATTGTTCCTGGGGGCGGGCGAGGCCGCGACCGGCATCGCCGACCTTGTGGTGTCGGCGATGGTGGCGCACGGAGTCACGCGCGAGCGCGCCTTGCGCAACTGCTGGCTGGTCGATTCGCAAGGACTGGTGGTCCAAAGCCGCGCGAATCTTGCCGAGCACAAGCTTACCTACGCGCACGAGCATCCGCTGGTCGGCGATTTTTTATCCGCGATCAAGCTGCTCAAGCCGTCCGCGATCATCGGCGTGTCAGCGGTGGGCGGCACATTCACGCGCGAGGTGCTCGAAGAAATGGCGCGCATCAACGCGCAGCCGATCGTATTTGCGTTGTCGAATCCGACCTCGCAGGCCGAATGCACGGCCGAGGAAGCCTATCGCCATACTGGCGGGCGCGCGCTGTTTGCCTGCGGCAGTCCGTTCGATCCGGTGGAATACAACGGCAAGACCTATGTGCCCAGGCAGGGCAATAACTCATACATTTTCCCCGGCGTGGGTTTGGGCGCCATTGCCAGCGGCGCGAAATCGATCACCGATGAAATGTTCATGTCCTCCTCGCACAAACTTGCACATCTGGTCACGGAATCCGATCTTGAGCAGGGCAGTCTTTATCCCGCCTTGCCGCGCATACGCGAAGTGTCGATGGCCATCGCGGCCGACATTGCCGATACCGCCTATCGCCGTGGAATTGCCGGCAAGCCCAAGCCCGCGGACGTGATGCAGGACGTGCAGTCACAAATGTTTGATCCGCGTTACTGATAGATAAAGGAGTGCTTCATGTCAACGCAGCCGCGCGCCAGCCTGGCGACTGATTGCGCGGCCATCAAGGTCCGCATGACCACCGCGCTGCGCGCGCCGACGCACAGCCTGGCGTGGTGCGGCACCGAGACCGGCGTGTTCAGACAGCAGGGGCTGGAGGTGAGCTTCCCGGTGATCGAAACCACCGGCCCCGAGGCGGTTGCGGGCCTTGCGCGTGGCGAGTGGGATTTTTGCCAGACCGGCACGCTGCCGGTGGTGGAAAACTTTCTGCGTGGTGGCGACGTGGTGGCGTTGTTTCGCAACGCCTTGCAGCACGACAATCTGTGCATCGCATTGCGGCCCGAACTCAAATCGCTGGCCGAACTGAATGGCAAACGCGTCGGCGTATTGTCGGACGCCACCTCCGGGCAAACAGGCATCAACGCGCGCCTGACCATCGAAAAAGCGGGTGCAACCGCGACCTACGTGGGCCTGGGCGGCTACGGCAATATTTACAAGGCGCTCATCGCGGGCGAAATCGATGCCGGCCCGCTACCGCTGCATCTGCGTTTTGCCGGCGAGCGGCAGTACGGCTGGAACGTTTTTGGTTTGGCATTTGGCGGCGCGATCCCGTCAGTGTTTGCCGCCACGCGCAAGCTGATCGCATCCAACCGCGAACTGGTGATGCGCGTGGCGCAAGGGTTCATTCAAACCGTACACGCCTTCAAGACCCAGCCCGAGGTGTATATCCCGGTGCTGCAACGGTTTTTGAAAGTGAGCGACCGCAAGCTGGTGGAAGATCAATACCACTTTTACCTGCCACTGTTTCCGCAAGTGCCGCGCATGGCGTTGAGCGCGGAAGGCCTGCAATCGATACGCGACACGTTTTCAAAAAAATATCCGGCGGCGCAAAACGTGCGGGAAGCGGATTTCACCGATTCGTCGATTGTGGATGAGTTGGAGCGCAGCGGGTTTATCAAGAAACTCTACGCAGACTAAACCGGGCGGGCATTAGTAAATTTCCGCCGCGGATGCTACGGCCGCAAAATGCCGCTTAACATCGTTACTGGTAGCGCCTCGACGCCTTTTCCGAGCGCATAGCGTTCTTTCCCCGGATAAACCACATAGGCCGCAGTGGGTTTTATGTCGGCGATGCCCGACCAGAACCCTTGCGACGGCTTGGGCGCCGAGGAGCGTTTGATTTCCAGTGCGATGCGTTGGCCGCGCGGGCGATCGAGCACGAGGTCGATTTCCGCGCCGGCGGCGGTGCGAAAGAAGCTCGCGCTCGTATGCTCACCACTGGCGGCAAGCGCTTGTTCGATGACCCAGCCTTCCCAGGATGTGCCCGCCACCGGGTGGCCGAGCAGATCATCGTGAGTGCCGCGCCGCAGCAGCGCGTGCAATAAGCCGCTGTCGCGCAGATAGATTTTAGGGCTTTTGACCAGGCGTTTTTTGAGGTTGGCCGCGAATGGCGGCAACTGGCGAATCATGAACGTGTCTTCCAGCGTATCGAGATAGTGCTTTGCCGTGGGCGCGCTGACGCCGAGGCTGCCCGCGATTTTTGAGGCATTCCACAGTTGGCCGTGGTAATGCGCCAGCATTTCCCAAAATCGCCGCAGTGCCGTAGCGGGTATGCGCACGCCCAGCGCCGGCAAGTCGCGCTGAAGATGCGTGTCGATGAATGCCTCGCGCCACGCGAACGAGCGCGCGTTGGTGGACGCGAGAAAGCTGCCGGGGAAGCCGCCGCGATTCCACAGCATCGTGCGGGTGTCGCGCGTGCCCGCGGCGACTTCGTTCATGGTGAAGGGGGTAAGCTCGTGATAAACGATACGGCCCGCGAGGCTTTCCGAGGCCTGCCGCGAGAGATCAGGTGATGCCGATCCGAGCAGCAAGAAGCGGCCGTTCGTGCGTTTCGCATCTACCAGACTACGCAATACAGGAAACAAATCGGGACGGCGCTGGACTTCATCAAGTATCACCAGCCGGTCCGCCAGCGGCTCCAGATACAGTTCCGGATCGGTCAGTTTGGCTGCGTCCGACGGACGCTCCATGTCGAGATAAACCGCGTGGCCGAGTTTGCGCGCAACCGTGCGGGCAAGCGTGGTTTTGCCGACTTGCCTCGGTCCCAGCAGTGCAACCACGGGGAAATGGCGTAGCGAAGTTAGCAGCGCCGGTTCCAGATCACGTTTTTTCATCCTTGTATATTAAAAGGTTACCTTTCAATTTGCAAGGATATGCAAATGGCAGCAAGGAGGGACTATTTGTTAAATATCGTTTAAAAACAATTAGTTATAGTGTTACGAGGCTATCGACTTCCACTGCTGCCCAAGCCGCTCCGCCGTGCGCCACGCCAGTGCCTGAATGGTCAACGTGGGATTGCGCGCGCCGCTGGTGCCCATCAATGATCCGCCGAGCACGCCCAAGTTCGGTACTTCATGTGCGAAGCCCCAACGGTCGCAGGTGTTGGTGGCTTTGTTGTCCCCCATGCGCGTGCCGCCGATGGCGTGGGTGGAGGGGCCTTGCGTGCCCACTGGCGCGTTTTCGGTGGCGATGGCGCCGGCCTCCATGAACCATTGCTTCATTTTCTCGCGCAGGAATTCGCTCATCCTGCGGTCATTGTCTTTCCAGTCGGCGGTGATGCGGATCACCGGATTGAGCCGCCACGCTTGGGCAAAGAAATGCAGCGTGGTGCCGCCGACCGCGTTCATCATCGGATGTACCGCCGGGCGCGGCGAGTACGGCGCTTTATCGTTACGCCGGTGGGTGGGCACCTCCTGGTTGGCTTTTTGCACTGACTGCGGCCAACCGCGAAAATTATTGCGTAGTTCATCGGGCGCGAAATCGCGCGCTTGCAACCAGTCACCGGCCTCAAGGCCGACCACATCGAGGCCCGCGCGCGTCAACGGCAACACCGCAGTGCCGCCGGCAGCCCCCAGGCCGATCACCACCACATTGGCTTTTTTCAGATTAGTGGCCATGGCTTGTACCCCCGGTGCCTCCGCGCTTGCTGAACATCGCTTCGTCGTACGCCGATTTGCGCAGCGGTTTCAGCGGTTTGCTCATACTTTGTTCTTCGGGCGACACCACCATGCGTATGCCCGGATAGCCGATCAAGTCCCAGCCGATAAAGTTGGCGTTGCCGCCGTAATACGGGTCGCTGAACAGGCCTTGCATGGTGTGGTTGCGCACCATGTTGAAAAATGCCGCCGAGTTCGGACGGAAGCCGGGCGCGGCGTTTTTTTCCAGATCGGTGAGCACGGCATCCTGATCGCGCGCATTGAGCTTCACGAAGGGCGCTCCCTTGCTCGATTGCGCGTAAGCGTCAAGTGCCGCAAGCCCGGAGACATAAGCTGGCTTGCTTGATGCCAACGGTCCGGTAAGCGCGCGGTCGATGTAGTGTGCCGCACGCGCCTCGGCGGCGCCTGGACCATTATTGTCGGTAGGGACTATGCGCGCGACCATCGCTTCGAGCACATCGGCTTCGGCAGCGGTGAGCGTTTCCAGCGCCTCGCGCACGGGCGCGTTTGATTGTCTTGTTTGCGCCTGCGCTGGTTTCGCCAATTCCGCCGCCGGAATCATGGCGGCTGCACTGGCCGCACCTGCCGCACCCACGCGCTTTAACATTTCACGCCGGGCGATATTGTCCGGCTCGTCCTTTGTATTGTCTGGCATGAATCCCCCTTTTTGAATAACCGCCTGCCCGTAAACAATAATGGTGATGCTTGCTATTCGATACGTTGCAATCTCCCGGCGATTACTGGCGTTGCCGCGTTACTGCGGCGGTATCCCCGCCGCCACGGCGATCTTGCGATAGCGTTCGATTTCCCTCGGCAACAGATCGGCGAGTTGCTGCGGCGTGGCGATCCACGCTTCGGCGCTTTCGTTGTCGAGAAATTTTTTCAACTCCGGGCTGACCAGCGCCTTGTTGATCGAGGCGTTGATGAAGTTGACGCGCTCGGCTGACATGCCCGCGGGCGCGAAGATGCCCCACCATAACTCGTAGTTGTAGTCCGGCACGCCCGACTGCGCTATCGATGCCAAGCCCGGCATCAATGGCGAGGGTTTCGTGCCGCTCATGCCCAGCGCGCGCACGCGGCCCGCGCGCAATTGCGGGTTGACCGCCGCGGCGCTGGCGATCACCACTTCCACTTCGCCGGAAGCGACCGCCGTCATGGCGAGCGAGATGCCCTTGTATGGCACGTGGATCATTTTCGTTCCCGCGGCCATGTCGAACAGCGCGCCGGAGAAATGATTGTTGCCGCCGATGCCGGATGAGCCGTAGTTCAATTTGCCTGGATTCTTTTTCGCCAGATCGACGAATTCGCGCACGGTTTTCACCGGCAGCGAGGGATGCACCACCAATATCAGTGCGGATTTGCCGATGCCGCCGACCGGAATAATCGCGCGCGCCGGATCGAACGGCAGCTTGGCGCGCACTGCGGCGGTGCCCGTGTACGACGAGGTGTGACCCAACAACACGTGGCCATCGGGCTCGGCCCGCGTGACCTGCTCGGTGCCTATCATGCCGGACGCGCCGGGGCGGTTATCGATAACGACGTTGCGGCCCCAGATTTCACTGAGCTTTGCCGCCACCGTGCGCGACATGATGTCGATCGAACCGCCGGCAACATAAGGCACGATCATTTGCACGGTGCGTGCGGGAAATTGTTGCGCGTTGGCGTTGTATGCAATGCAAGTGGCGAGGCCCGCAATGGTGATGGGCAAGGCGCGTGACTGTTTGCTGAGTGACATGCGGGATCATCCTGTTTGTTTGATGCATCTAAAAAATGTATTAAAAACAATAACTTACGTTTATATTGGATTATTCCTGGTTGCGCGACCGTGGCTGACCCAATAGTGCACCCAATTCGCGTGCCCCACGCGCGAGTTCCTCGGCGCGCTCGAAATCCGCGGAACCATGTTCACAGTCGATGAACGCAACGTCGAAACCGAGTTCGCCCGCGTGCTCCACCAGCGCCGCCGAGGAGAAATTCGGATTGAACACCATCACCGTGCCGCCGTTGCGCAGTTTTTCCCGGCCGTGTTCATGGTTTTTTTGCGTCGCCCAGTTCGGTAAGCAGCGCTTCCAGATGTTTGTATTCGTCCTGAAAAAATTTGAGCACGCCTGCGGCATTCAGATAATCATCCGACCATTGATACTTGCGCGCGGCGTCTTGCCACTCCTGTGTTTTGACCATCGCGCCCAGCGCCTGATCCCAGTACGCGACTTGCGCCGGCGTCATGGTCTTCGGCCCGATCACCGCGCGCCAGTTGGCGGACACGGCATTGATGCCGAGTTCCTGCCAGGTTGGCACGGCGGCCATGTCGCCACGGGCACGCCTGGGCGCGGAAATCGCCAGCATGCGCATCTTGCCCGCCTGCACGTGTTTCCACGCGGAGGTTGGTGTGGCCATCGCCACATCGACGTGCCCGCCCAGCACTGACAACGTGGTTTCGGCGGAGCCTTTGAACGACACAAACTTCACGCGCTTCAGATCGACTCCGGCGGCTTTCAAAACCGTGCTCGCCGCGATGTGACTGCCGCTGGCGCGATTGGTGATGGCGAAGGTCAACGACTCCGGATTCGCGCGTAATTGCGCGATCAACATCTTGCCGTCCTTGATTGGCGAATCGGCCTTGACCGACAGGCCGATATATTCGCTGCTCATTTTCGCCAGCGGCGTCACGTCGGCGTAGCTCAGCGGATGGCTGCCGACGATGCGGTTGGTCAAGAGATTGGTGAGCGCCATCGATATCGTGTGCCCGTCGCCGCGCTGGTTGAGATAGGTCATGGCAATCGCGTGGCCGCCGCCGGGCTTGTTGTTCACGGCAATCGGCACGCCGACGTTGCGTTTTTCCAGCAAGGTTTGAATCAGCCGGGCCGTTTCGTCGAGCGGGCCGCCGGGCGGCGTGCCGACGATGATCTCAACAGGTTTGCCCGGTTGCCAGTCCGCGGCGCTGGCGATGCTCGCTGCACACGCGATACCTAACCAAGCAATCAGCGAAAATCTCATCCGCGCTTGAATTCCAGAATATCGAATTGCGGCCCGCGATCCACCACGTAAATCACGCCGCGCTCATCCACATCCACGTCGTTTGTCATCGGCCCCGCGCGGCCGCGCGCCGGCTCCGGTATGAAGTAGCCGGCTTCTTCCGGCGCCGACGGATCAGCGAGATCGACGATGCGCAGGCCGCCCGCGAACCACGTGCAATACACGAGAGTGCCGCTTGTCATGCGCTCAAAGTACTGATGCGCGCCGAAGCGCCCCGGCGTGGCGCGCGCCCACGGCGAATCCGCCTCGCTCGCGGAGTACACCGACAGCGGCTTGATGTTGGCGAGATCGGTGGCGTCGAACACCCACAGGCAGGCGTGCGGGCGGCCACGGCGCTTGGCGGTTTCTTCCGCGCCGTGCACATGGTCTTCCTCGTCGATGGCGATTGCGATGCGTTTGCCGTCGATCAACCGCGGCATCTCGCGAAAGGTGTGCGTGGGTTCGACAAACGGCGGATGGTAATTGTACGAACCCACGGTCATCGGATGGCGTATGTCGGACACGTCGATCACATGCGCGCCGCCCATCCAGCAGCCTGCCCACAACAGATCGCCTACGCGCAGCGCGTGATGCAAACGATGCCGCCGCCCCGGCCACGACGGCGTCTCCCCACCGGCGGTGTGCTGACCCGGCAGCCACCAGCGCGATACTTCCTCGGGCTTCACGGGATTACGAATGTCGTAAATCATCAGCATCGCACCGAGGTAGCCCGGCATCTCGGTCGAGATATAGGCGTAATTCGCATCCATGTCGAAGCGATGCACGCCCTTGCCGCCGGTTTTGGTGAACGACAGCAGCCTGGGTTTCGTTTTGTCCTTGATGTCGTAAATGCGAAAGCCGCCCTGATCGTAAGGATTGCGCTCGGCGGCTTCGAGCATGGGGATGTCGGATTCCTTCAACGCAAAACGCCCGGCGAGTTCGGCGTGTGTGGGCGCGCGCCCCAGCGACTGTTGCATCGCCGTGCGCGCCGACGCAAGCTGCTCGCCCTTGCGGCCATATGGCGTGCCGTTCTGCTCGCTGTTGACGATCATGATGTCGCCGACCACGCGCGCCTTGTGGCTGTGCGATGTTGGATCATCGAGAAAAATCTGCGACACCATGCGCGGTTTGCGCGGGTCGGTGATGTCGAGAATAGAGGTGCCGAGTTTATCGGCATTGGTGAGGTGGCCGAGATAGGCGTAACCGCCTTCGACATACACCTGGCCCGCGCCGGGCAACTCCATGTGGGCGAGACGTTTCACGTTGTGTGCGAGGCGTGGGCTGGAAGCGTCATTCATGGTGTGAAACTCCTTCGTCGGATCGGGCGATAATACTGTATTGTCGCGCGCTGGAGGATCAACCATGACCGCAATTTTTCGTGCAATGTTCGCATACGCCGCACTGCTTGCATGCGTCGTACAAGCGCAACCCGCGTGGAAGCCCGAGCGCCCGGTTGAACTCGTCGTCACCTGTCAGCCCGGCTGCGGCCCGGACATCGCTGCGCGCACCATGCAGAAAATCTGGCAGGAGCACAAAATCGTCACTGTGCCCATAGTGGTGGTGAACAAGGCGGGCGGCGGCGGTGTCGTTGCGTTTTCGTACATACACCAAAAGCCCGGCGACGCGCACGCGATGGTGCTGTCCGGCGCGGGCGCGGTGGTCAGCTCCATCATGGGGCGCGGCCCCGGCTACAAGGACATGACACCCGTGGCGATGATGGCGGCCGAGTACGTCGGCATTGCCGTGAGACCGGAGTCACCGTTCGGCAGCGGGCGCGCACTCCTGGACGCGCTGAAAAAAGACATCAACGCCGCCACCTTCGGCGTCGCCAACGCGCTGGGCAACCCGAACCACCAGTCGGTCGCGCTCGCGTTGAAGGCCGCCGGCCTGCAGCCGGCAAAGGCGAAAACCGTGATTTTTCAGTCCGGCGCGAATGCCATTGCCGCGTTGCTCGGCAACCATGTGCATGTCGTGCCGGCGTCGGTGGGGCTGTGGGTGAATCCAGCCAAAGCCGGGCAGGTGCGCCTGATCGCGGTGACCTCGCCCAAACGCATCAGCGGCCAATTCGCCAACGTGCCCACGTGGCGCGAGCAGGGCGCGGATGCCGTGATATCCGTGTGGCGCATGATCAACATGGCGCCGGGGCTGACGCCCGCGCAAATCGCGTTCTGGCAGGATGCGCTCAAGAAAACCACCGAGACGCCGGAGTGGAAACGCGATCTTGAATTGAATTACCAGAGCGACGAATTCATGGCCGGCAAGGAATTGACGCAGGCGCTCGACACGCTTTATGTGCAGTTGAAAGTGCTGTTGACCGAGCTCGAATTGGTTAAGCCGGC
>CAMDLH010000198.1 GCA_945901405.1 Bordetella parapertussis
AGCGCCGCCGGCAGACAAATCTCGCCCGCCTGCTCCAGCCGGCCCAGCAACTTCACGCCCGCGTCGCGCTTCGGAGCGCCTGCCGGCGTCAGCCACAGCAGATGTTCGCACAGCGTGAAGATCACTTCCGTGCGCGATAACCTCGGGTATCTATACCGACGGCAGCGTGATGGTGAATCACGGCGGTACCGAGATGGGGCAGGGCCTGTACACCAAGATCGCGCAGGTGGTGGCGGATGAATTGCAGATCGACATGGCGTTGGTCCGCACCAGCAGCACCGATAAAGACGCATGCGCCGTCGACCTACAAGATACCTACCGCGTACGATTGGCCGAAGCGTTTCAACGTGCGCCTGCTGGCTGACGCGCCCAACCGTGAAGACACGATTTTCCGTTCCAAGGCCGTTGGCGAGCCGCCGCTGATGCTCGCCATCTCGGTACTGCACGCGATTCGGGATGCGTGCGCCACTTGCGAATCCGGCGCGGCCCCGGCGCTGTCCGCGCCGGCCACGCCGGAATCTATTTTGCGGGCGCTGGCAACGCTGAAGCAGGCGCCCACGGGTTAGTGCGTTGCGTTTCCTCTGATGGTGTTGTTATCGTAAGTATTTGTTTTTATTTATTATTTTATAATCCCGCCTGCGTCACAAACTTGCCGACGAGATACGGCTCCAGTGCCTCGGTGCCGCCTTCCGAGCCGTAGCCTGAGTCCTTCACGCCGCCGAAGGGCACTTCAGGCAGCGCGAATCCGAGATGGTTGATGGTCATCATGCCGGTCTCGACTTGCGCGGCGATGTTGTTGGCGGTCTTCGCCGAGCGTGTCCATGCGTATGCGGCCAGGCCGTACGGTAGACGATTCGCTTCGATCACTGCGTCGTCGAAAGTCTTGAATGGATTGATGATGGCAAGCGGGCCGAACGGTTCGGTGTTCATGGCTGTGGCGCTGGTTTCGAGTTCGGTGATCACTGTCGGTTCAAAGAAGTTGCCTTTTTCGCCGATGGGATGGCCGCCGGTTTGCAGTTTGCCGCCGTGTTTTGCGGCGTCTTCCACATTGGCGATCATCGCGGTTTGGCGGCGCGGGTTGGCCATGGTGGCCATCTTGGTATCTTTGTCGAAGCCGTCGCCGACTTTCATGCCTTTCGCGCCTTCGACGAATTTTTCGACGAATTGTTTGTAGACGCCTTCCTGCACCAGAAAGCGCGTGGGCGATACGCACACCTGGCCCGCGTTGCGGTATTTCATGAAGCTCATGGTTTTGGCGGCAATGTCGATATCGGCGTCGTCAAAGATGATTACCGGTGCGTGGCCGCCGAGTTCCATGGTGGCGCGCTTCATGTGCTGGCCGGCCATGCCCGCGAGCAATTTGCCCACGGGTGTGGAGCCGGTGAAGGTGATTTTGCGTATCACCGGGTGCGGAATGAGGTAGCTCGAAATTTCCGACGGGCTGCCGTACACCAGGCTGATCACGTTGGCCGGCACACCCGCGTCGATGAACGCGCGCACCAGTTCCGCCGGTGAGGCGGGTGTTTCTTCGGGCGCTTTGAGGATGATCGAGCAGCCGGTGGACAGCGCCGCCGACAATTTGCGCACCGCCTGGTTGATGGGGAAATTCCATGGCGTAAACGCCGCCACCGGGCCGACGGGTTCTTTCACTACCAGTTGATACACGCCCTCGGCGCGCGCCGGGATCACGCGCCCGTAAGTGCGGCGGCCTTCTTCGGCGAACCATTCAATGATGTCGGCGCCGGCCATCACTTCGAGCTTGGCTTCGCCCACCGGCTTGCCCTGCTCCAGTGTCATCAGTTCGGCGATGCGGTCGGCGCGCTCGCGGAAAATAGCTGCGGCCTTGCGCATGATTTTAGAGCGCTCATAGGCCGACACCTTGCGCCAGGCTTTAAAGCCCTTGTCGGCGGCGTCGAGCGCGCGGTCGAGGTCGGTCTTTTCGGCATAGGCAACGAGGCCGATTTGCGCGTGGGTGGCGGGGTTGACGACGGGCAGCGTGCGGCCTGAAGCGGCCGGGCCCCAGACGCCGTTGATGAAGAGTTGTGTGTCTTGATATGCGGGCATGGCGATGTTCTCTATGTGAGGGTGGTGAAAACAGGTTGAAAAATCAGTGCGCAGGATAACCGAAATCGCCGGCCACGCGCAGGCCGCCTCGCGCCGGCGCGCAATCGAAGCGCGTGACACCGTTGCTGCACCGGATAATACTAAACTTTATGGTTAACTATAACGAACCCTCGCTTATCCCCGTGCCCGCGCGATTCGCAAAAAACCTGTCACTGATCGTAAATAAACCCTGCCTGGGTCGTGCTTCGCAACATGTCTTGACCTATATCAAATACAAGTTTGCGTGATCCCTCATAATGACTCGAAACGTGTAACGTCCGTGTTTATGAGGTTCGCACGGCAGTCGGGTAGAGACGTCATGAGCAAACAAAAGAAGAAAGCCAAGGCCGCGCAGTCCACCACCGGAAATAAGGAGGCGGATCGTTTGACATTGGGCGCAATGGTGCCCGAGGCTCACACGCCGAGTCCGCTTGCCGACCCCGCGACAAAAAAGAAGGAACGAAGAAAGTTCTACGAGCGCGAGTTGCGCCGCCTGCACATCGAACTGGTCAAGCTGCAGGAGTGGGTCAAACGCGAGGGGCGCAAGGTCGTGCTGATCTTCGAGGGCCGCGATGCCGCCGGCAAGGGTGGCGTTATCAAGCGGATCATCGAACCGCTCAATCCCCGCGCCTGCCGCGTGGTGGCGCTAGGCACGCCGACCGAGCGCCAGAAGACGCAGTGGTATTTCCAACGCTACACCGCCGAACTGCCGGCGGCGGGCGAAATGACGCTGTTCGACCGCTCCTGGTACAACCGCGCCGGTGTCGAGCGGGTGATGGGCTTTTGCACCGAAGCGGAATACTGGGAGTTCGCGCGTTCCTGTCCGGCATTCGAGCGCATGCTGCTGCGTTCGGGCATCACTATCGTGAAATACTGGTTTTCGGTCAGTGACAAGGAACAGGAACGCCGCTTCAAGTCCAGGGCCGACGATCCCACCAAGCGCTGGAAATTGTCACCGATGGACATTGAAGCGCGCAACCGGTGGCAGGCCTACTCACGGGCCAAGGACGACATGCTCGTGCACACCGATCTCGATCAGGCAAGGTGGTATATCGTCAATTCGGACAACAAGAAGCGGGCTCACCTGAATTGCATTGCCCATTTCCTGAGTCTGTTGCCGTATAAGGACGTGACACCGAAGAAGATGAAACTGCCCAAGCGCCAGCCCGAACTGCGCGAGGGCTATACCCGCCCGCCGCTGGAAATCCAGAATTTTGTTCCCGAGATCTATTAGCCGTCCTATTCAGCAGGAAGGAATCGCCGTGACTGACCAAGCCCCGATATTCAAGGTGATCATCGATGAGAAGGGCGTCGCCATGGAGAAGCTGGCGCCGGGACGCCCGGGCTATCGCAGCGCCAGCAAAGACGTGATCCTGCGCCAGCGTGATGCCATCGAGCGCTACCAGAAACTGAAGGCGGCCGGCGATAGTTTTCACGGCGCCTACAGCTTTCAATCGCTCGACACCGCCAAGACCTTTGCCATGCTGCGCCTCCAGGCGGCGGAGCACGAGATTCAGGACAACCTGGACAAGATTCAGCGCTACGACGGAATCGCAAAATCAAGCGGCTGCTAAATTCCGGCAGCGCGCTTCGTTAACGCGCGCAAGTTCACGCTGCGGTTACGGGAGTACGTTCCGCGATGTCCCCGGCTTCGTTGCGGGCCGGATGAGTCCGCGCCGTTCGAGGCAGGAAGGCATGCCAGTTACTGCGCGCTCTCCGCGGTAATCCCGGCAGTCTTGATTACCTTGCGCCAGCGCTCGGTCTCGGCGACGATGAGTTGGCGCAGCACCGCCGGCGCGCTGGGTGTCGCCTCCACGCCCTGATCAAGCAGGCGCTGGATCACGCTGGGTTCCGCAAGCGCTCGATTCATCTCGGCGTTAAGCCGCGTCACGATGGGCGCGGGCGTGCCTGCGGGCGCGACCAGACTGAACCACGTGTTGCAATCAAAGCCGGGGAACAAGTCGGCGATCAGCGGCACATCGGGTGCGACGCGCGTGGGCTTGGTGGTCGCCGCGGCGATGATGCGCAGCCGGCCCACCTTGGTGAACGCGGAGAATTGCGGGATTCCGGAGAACAGCAATTGCACCTGGCCCGCCACGAGATCGGTCACCGCCGGCGCGCCGCCCTTGTATGGCACGTGCACGAACTTCACGCCGGCGAGCTGGTTCAGCATTTCGATGCCGAGATGATTGGGCGTGCCCACGCCGGGCGAGGCGAAGTTGATCTTGCCCGGCTGCGTTTTCGCGAAGTCGATGAGCTCCTTGATGTTGCGTGCGGGCAGCGCGGGATTGGCCACGAGAAAATACGGCACATAAACCATCAGCCCGATCGGCGTGAAGTCGCGCAGCGGATCGTACGGCATTTTCACGCCCAGCGCGGGGTTCACCGCGAGGCCCGCGGACGTGGCAAACGTGATGGTGTAGCCGTCGGCGGGTGCACGCGCGCCTTGCGTGAGGCCGATCAAGGTGCCGGCGCCGGGGCGGTTGTCGATGACGATCTGCTGGCCGAGATACTCACCCATTCTGGCGCTGACTTCGCGTCCGACAAAATCGGTGGAACCCGCGGGCGGGTAGGGAATAATCAGGCGTATCGGCTTGACGGGAAACGCAGCCTGCGCCAGCGCCAGCGCCGGGCACAGCAACACCGGCAACAATGGCAGCGCCCATCCGCTCATCGAATTTCGCATCGTGGTTCCCCTGTCTGCTTGTTGTTCATCGTCCCTCGGTCTGCAAGTATACTGTGCGGGCATATCGCATATACACAACAGGAGAATGAACATGCATCTGAAAGGCAAGGCAGCAGTGGTAACCGGCGCGGGCCGCGGCATCGGGCGCGCGATTGCACTGGAAATGGCGCGGCAAGGCGCAAGCGTGATCGTGGTTGACCCCGGTGTCGGCCGCGGCGGCCAGGCCACCGACGAAAATCCGGCGGGTGAAGTGGTGACGGAAATCCGCAAGCTCGGCGGCAAGGCTGAAGAGAACCGCGATTCGGTGGCCGATTATCTGAAGGCCGGCTTGATGATCAAGCAGTGCGTCGATACTTACGGCAAGATCGACATTCTGGTGAACGTCGCGGGCAATCTGCGCGAACGCATGATCTGGAACATGTCGGAAGACGATTTCGACGCCGTGATCTCCGTGCATCTCAAAGGCAATTGGAACACCTGCCACCACGCGGTGAAATACATGCGTGCGGCCGGGCATGGCCGCATCATCAATTTCTCATCCGACGCGTTCAAAGGCTCGGTCGGCCAGTGCAACTACAGCGCGGCCAAGGCGGGCATCATCGGCCTCACGCGCTCGATCGCAAAGGAAACCTACAAGAACGGCATAACCGCGAATGCCATCTGCCCGTCGGCTGATACGCGCATGACGTTGACGCCCGAAGTGAAGGAAAACCGCCGCCGCAAGTTCGAAGCGGGCTTGATGACCAAGGAGCAATACGACCTCACGCTGCAAAATCGCGGGCCGGAATACATCGCACCGATGGTGGCTTATCTCGCCACCGACCACGCCGATTACATCAACGGCCAGGTCATCCACGTCGAACGCGGCCGCATCAACACCGAAATCTTCGGCGACGACTTCAAGTTCCTCCACAAGTGGAGCGAGGAAGGCATGTTCACCGTTGATGAACTCATGGAAGCCGTGCCTAACTCATTGATGAGCGGCATCGTGCCGGTGGTGCCGGTGGTGAAAATGGCGGACGCGGTGAGTTCGACCGCACCCAAGAAAGAGAAGACTGCTTGAATTTTTCGCGGCGCTCTCTCATGAGCGGGAGAGGGCTTGAAAAAAATTCAATAAAAACAATAACTTATATATCGATTAGATTCAAGTTGCCAATCATCGCAGAAGAGCGGGTTCGCCTTACGGTTGGCGAAGCACAGACACTGTCCGAAGAGGTGCTGCGCAGAATCGGCTACGACGCCGAGGAAGCGCAGATCATTGCCAGCCATGTTGTCGATGCCGCATTGTGCGGTTACGAGTACTCCGGTCTGCCGAAGATACTCAACGTCGCCGAGCATCGGCAATTGCGTGAGCCGCGCCGGGCGATGCGCGCGTTGCGCGAGACATCGATATCGACGTTGTTCGACGGCGGCAACAATAACGGCATGGTGACCATGTACCGCTGCACGCAGACCGTCATCGCCAAGGCGCGCGAGCAGGGGATGGCGGTGGTGGGTGTGAACAACTCATGGGTCAGCGGACGCAGCGCGCACTACGTCGAGATGGTTGCGCGCGCCGGCATGGTGGGCATCCACAGCGTGGCGAGCCGCGCGCATGTGGCAGCACCCGGATCCAAGGGTGCGGCGACCGGCACCAACCCGGTGGCGTTTGGCTTTCCCACGCAAGACGAGCCTTTCGTGATCGACATGGGTTCTTCGGCGTTCATGGGCACCGATCTGATTTTTCAGGAACGCCGCGGCGCGGTGCTGCCTGAAAATGTCGCGCTCGATAAAGACGGGCAACTCACGCGCGACCCAACGAAGGTGGCCACCATCCTGCCGTTCGGCGGCGACAACTCTTACAAGGGCTTCGCACTAGCCATGGCGATGCAGGCGCTGGGCGTGCTGGCGGGTTCGGGCCTCGGCGACGACAAAACCTACGGCTACCTCATCATGGCGATCGACCCCGAGCGCATGTTGCCCGGAGACGAATTCCGCAAACACATGAGCGAGATGCTCGCCAAGGTCAAAGCCGCGCCGCGCCAGCCGGGCGTGGATGAAATCCGCCTGCCCGGCGAGCGCTCGTTGCGCGAACGCGTGCGCCATCTGCGCGAAGGCATCGTGATCGACCGCAAGATATACGAAGCGCTGCTGGCGGTGCCGCAGGGAAAGTTGCCTGAACTACAGCGCGCCGGTTGACTGCCGGGCCTACTCAGGCCGGATATTCGCTTCCTTAACCACGACCATCCACTTGGCGATTTCAGTTTTCAGCCATTGCGCGAACGCTTCGGATGAATTTGCCACGGGTTCACCGCCTTCGGCCGATAGCTGCTTGCGCGCGTCGGGCTGCTGTACGATGGTTGCCACCTCGCGATTGAGGAGCTGCAGCAACGGTCGCGGCGTCGCTTTCGGGGCAAGCAGGCCCTGCCATGCGACCATTTCGTAACCTGGCAGGCCGTTTTCCGCGACAGTTGGAAGCTCGGGCAATTGCGCGGAGCGTTTCAGGCCTGTCACCGCGACACCGCGCAGCTTGCCGGAGCGCAGGTGCGCCATGGCGGAGGGCATGCTCGCGAATGACAGGTCGATGCGCCCGCCCAGAAGATCCACCAGCATGGCCGGCGCGCCTTTGTACGGGATCATGGTCATTTTCACCTTGGCCGTGAGGTTGAAGAGCTCTGCTGCAAGCTGTGTGGCGCCGCCGATGCTTGACGTACCGTAGTTAAGCTCGCCCGGCTTCGCGCGCGCGAGCGCAATCAAGTCCTTGACCGTCTGCACGCGCAGAGGCGGGCTGACGACGAGCACCATGGGCGCGTGGGAAACTTGCGTGATCGGCGCCAGATCGTTGATCGAGTCGTAAGGCAGTTTCCGGTAGAGCGCGGGGTTGACGCCGAAACTCGTGGTGACGAGCAGCAGCGTATGGCCATCGGGCGGGGCCGCCACGGTGATTTCAGCGGCGATGATGCCGCTCGCACCCGGACGATTGTCCGCCACGAACTGCTGGCCAAGGCGCTTGCCAAGGGCATCCGCGATGATGCGCCCCACGAAATCGGCGCTGCCGCCTGGCGTCTGCGCGATGATGAAGCGTACCGGGCGCTTGGGATAATCGTCCCGCGTCTGCGCGTGCGCGCCGCCTGCCGCGATGCTCACGGCGAGGCCGGGGATAATCGTGCGCAAAATTCTGGTCAGAGTCTTCATGGCAACGTGGAAGGAGTCCGGCCTACAACGCCAGCTTCACACCATGCCGGTCGATGACGGCCTGATCGAGCTGGATGCGAAAGCCCGGCCCCTCGACCGGCAATCGTCCGGACGCATCCGGTCCCGCGAGGGGATGAAACGCCGGATTGGTCCAGTCGAGCATCTCGATCGGCAGACTGCGCGGCAGGCTGGCCAATAGGTGCATGGAATAATGCGAGAACCGGTGTCCGCCCACCGTTGCGCCCAATGCGTTAAGGGCTCGCGCGGCTTCGAGAAAGCGCACCGGCCCGCCGACGTACTGCACGTCGATGATCAGCTTGCGCAGACGGCCGCGCGTATACAGGTCATGGAGTTCGCGCGCGCAGGTGGATTTCTCTCCAGCCGCGATTGTGTTGAACGGGTGGTCCCGTACCAGATGCAAGGTGTCGTGGGGCGAGGGATCCTCCACCCACATCAGCTTCGCGCCGCACGTATCGAGAAACTCGTTGGCAATCTCTGCCGTCCAATCCGAGCCTGTTTCGAGCGCCACCGTGCCCGGTTCGGCATACACCTGGCGCACGGCATCGATACGTTCGAGGTTGTCTTTCAGCGATCGGTTGACCCGCATCTTCACCGCGCGATAGTTGTTTTGCCGGTGCATCTTCGCCTCGGCGATCAACTCAGCGGGCGATTTGTCCAGCCACAGCGAGCTCGCATAGCATTCAAGCTTGTCGCGTCCCGCCGGGCGCCCCCACAGATCGGCGCAGGGCACGCCCGCCTGTTTACCGGCGAGATCCCAAGCGGCCAGACTGACGGCGCTGGCCGCGCACCGGCTCGCCGCGCTGCTTTCGCAGGCGGCTTCCTCCTGACGCTCGACATTGAGCAGGCCCGCCAGGCCGGGCGCTGCTTCCGTGACGAGTTTGCGGGCAATCGCCGATGCCTGATCCATGTCTGCCGGTCGCCTGAAGGATGAATAGCCGATGCCCCGATGGCCCTTGTCGTCCGACGCAAAGACCAGCAACAGGCAGGTTTCCGTCGTCAAGCCCTTGGGCGCCTGAATCGGCGGATCGAGTGGAACGCGCAGATTCCACAGTTCTACGTTGACGCTATTACCCGGCATGGCTGTACTCCTTCGTGGTGGAACTCATGGATCAAGGGTGCTATTTTAACGTGGCTCGTTCGGCAGCTTCACGCATCAATACCACCGTCGTCGTTCCAGTGTAGGCTGGAACCCAGGTCGTAACCCGATCCGAAGGATCAAATATGAACCGTATCCAGTGCAACACAAGCTCGCTTTGCATAGCCGTGTTCGCCGTGTTGGCGGCAACGACAGCCATCGCGGCCGATGACTATCCCTCCAAGCCCGGGCGGCTTATCCTGCCATCCGGCGCGGGTTCGTCATCCGACATTATGGCGCGCATATTCTCGCAGCGATTCAGCGAAGCGTGGGGGCAGCCCCTTGTGGTCGATAACCGCGCGGGCGCCGCTGGCATCATCGGCACTGAACTCGCGGCAAGAGCCGCGCCCGACGGCTATACCATTTTAAACTACGGCATCGGTCAATCGATCGCCCCGGCTCTCCACAAGAACCTGCCGTATCGTCACCTGCGCGATTTCACGCTGATCTCGACCTTCGCCATGACGCCTAACCTGCTCACCGTGACGCCGTCGCTGGGCATTGCGAACGTGCGGGAATTCATCAGTGCGGCCAAGGGCCGTGCGCGTGAATTAAAGTATGCATCAAACGGTGTCGGCGGCACGCCGCATCTCACCATGGAGTTGTTCAAGGCGGCGACCGGCATCGACATCGTGCACGTACCTTATAAGAATTCGTCGCAGGGTTTCACCGATGTGGCGGGCGGACAAATGCAGACGTGTTTTTTCACCCTGCCGGGGCTTTTGCCCTTCGTCAAATCGGGACGGATGCGCGCGCTCGCGGTTTCGTCGGCCAGGCGTGCGGAGCAGTTGCCCGATGTGCCAACCGTCATGGAATCCGGCGTGCCGGATTTTGATGTCACCGTGTGGCAGGGATTCGCAGTGCCCAGAGGCACGCCGCAAAACCACGTCGCGAAGATTTACGCCGCGATGATGAAGGCAGTGGCCATGCCCGAACTCAAGCAACGGTTTTTCGAAAACGGCGTTGCCGCGGCGCCGATGACACCCGGCGAATTCACCAAGTTCGTCAGCGTCGAAACCGCGAAGTGGCAGAAGGCGGTTACGCTGTCAGGGCTCAAATCTGAATAGCGCTTGAGCGTGTGCTGGGTGCAGGCAGCCTCAAATTATTGATCGTTCCGTGATTCGTGAAAAACGCAATCCGTTCGCCCCCGGATCATGTCCGGGGCAGGCTCTGAGCTTGTCGAAGGGTCAGCGTACATTTTGAATTGCACCCTAAACCTCTTCACCCGCCAAAACCACGACACCGCGAGATCCTGCTTGCCCGTGCCACCGCTCCAAATTATCCCCAACCAGCACAAAATCCGTCAGGCTCGGTATGGCATCGGGATCAATCAGCACGTGAAAGCCCTTTTTAATTTTCTCGCCCATGTCTTGCAGCGCCACCACCCAAAAGCTGGTGCCGTTCAACGTAATAGTCAAAATTGCATTCCCTTCAACATTATGTAAGGCGCCCTTATACACCGAATGGTTCGATCACGCGCTGGAATGCGGGCGGTATCGGTTGCAAGAGACGTTACACTACCGCCATGACAACACACCTCGACCACCCAGACCTTGCGTCTGACGAAGCCCCCATCATCAATGAACCGCGCCTGTGGGTGCAAAGGGGGTGGACCGCGCGCGTCATTAAAAACAACGATGACGACGGCTGGGCGGTGGAAATGATTCTGGATGGCCAACCCGAACCCGCGCTGGTTGGCCCGTGGACCATGGGACGCGACAAAAAGAATCCGAAACCGCTCGATGCCAACGCATTCAATACGCTGGTAAAAACCGCCTCCGAAGTAGTGCTTCGCCACGAGCAGCACCTGCAGGCCATGCTGCACAAAACCATCACCGTCATGGTGGACGATCAGCCCATCCGTGTTGCACTGGACGTGGTGCCTGACGAAGACCAACCGCATGCGCTGCTGAGCGCCCATGACCCGGATGGCGCGCAATTGGCGCAGGTGATGGTGCGGCCAGACTTCAAATTAAGCGCGGCCAGCGCAGAAGCGTGGATCGCCAGTGGGTACGGCAAGGCAAAGTGAAGGGCCGTCACAGTCTGCTGATTGGGTATCGTAACCGCCTGAAATGGAATGTCCGGATTCGGTCAAGCGGTCGTTCCCGCGCAACACGTTCCCGCGCAATTAATTGACAGCGTCAAATCATCCGTGTAGCTTGCGTCGAGCAGATCTCCGCTTTGGGATGGTGAGACATCACCACCTGTTCAGCCCTCGTGGCAGTGGCCAAGCGCTTGGGTGCGCAAAAAGAGCCACATTCTGAATTAACGCCTACTGTGCAGTATTTACACGCAGCCCTTTCAAGGTCATTTAATTTTGCTGTCCTTGAGGACGCGAGAGGTTGCGACGTGTCGTTGGGCTGTGCTTCGAGATACGTAACCTTTCTTTGCACGCACTTTCGGTCCGCGCGGATGTTTGCGTAGCCGAAGCGGCTCGGCATGCGCCGCAATGCGTAGCAAAGTCTGTGCGA
>CAMDLH010000199.1 GCA_945901405.1 Bordetella parapertussis
ACTTTGCGAATGATCCGCGATTCACTGTTGCCAAGTCCAGCAAGACGTATTTCAGCCCGGTGTATTTCCGCAAGGAGACCGAGCCTTACATGACCATCGCGCGCGCGGCGGGCGGCGCCGGCGGCGGTATCACGGTGGCGGAGGTGAATCTCAAGTTTGTGTGGGACGTAGTGACGCAGATCAAGATCGGGCGGGCGGGGTTGGCGTATGTGGTGTCTGCCGATTCGACGCTGATCGCCCACCCGGATATCAGCCTGGTGTTGCAGCGTACCGACCTCGCAAAACTGCCGCAGATCGTCGCGCTCAAGAATTCTGCCGCCGCGCCGGAAGCCACGCGTCACATCGCCAAGGATTTAAAGGGGCAGGACGTTTTGACCGCGCACGCGCCCATCCCCACGCTGGGCTGGGAGGTGCTGGTCGATCTGCCTTTGAAAGAAGCGTTCGAGCCGCTGTATGCGTCGATGGCGCGCATGGGCGTGTTGTTGCTGGCGGGCATCGTGTTGTCACTGCTGGCAAGTATTTTTCTTGCACGGCGCATGATGCGGCCGATACGCGCGTTGCAGGAGGGCGCGACGCAGATTGGCGCGGGCAAGCTCGATCAGCGCATCGACGTCCGCACGGGTGACGAACTGCAGGCGCTGGGTGAGCAGTTCAATACCATGGCGGTTGAACTTAAAGCGTCATATGCGGGGCTAGAGCAGAAGGTCGAGGAGCGCACTGCCGAATTGACGGAAACGCTGGAGCAGCAAACTGCCACGGCTGAAATTCTTAAAGTTATCAGTGGTTCGCCAACCGACGTGCAGCCCGTCTTCAATGCGATCGTGGCTAGCGGAGCTCGATTGTTTCCCGATTCAAATGTGACGTTACGGCTCGTAAAAGGCGAGATATCGGAAACGGTTGCTAGCACGCTTCCCGTTGAAAACACGGGCGGTGCAAACCAGGTTAGAGTTGACGATTTGACCCGGCCTGGCTCCCGTGCGATGGCAATGCGGCAAGTTGTTCAAATTCAGGACATTCTCGATCCCGAGGACTGGCCCAGTATGGATACCCGGCAACATGCCAGTAGAAGGGGATGGCGTTCACAACTAGTTGCACCGCTACTGCGGGAAAATGAAGCAATAGGTGTCGTCACCGTTACGCGAGCGCAACCTGGAGCGTTCAGCAATCGTCAAATCGAGTTGCTCAAGACCTTCGCCGACCAGGCCGTAATTGCCATCGAAAACGTTCGTTTATTCAACGAAACCCAGCAAAAGACCCGCGAGCTTGAAATCGCCAATCAACACAAGAGCGAATTCCTCGCCAATATGTCGCACGAGCTGCGCACACCGCTCAACGCTATCATCGGGTTCTCCGAAGTGTTGCAGGAGAAAATGTTTGGCGAAATGAACGAGAAGCAGGCCGAATACGTGGACGATATTCATAGCTCAGGCCGGCACCTGCTGTCGCTGATTAACGACATACTGGACCTCTCCAAGATCGAGGCAGGGCGCATGGAGTTGGAGTTGGCGAAGTTCCATCTGCCTACGGCTATCGACAATGCGCTGATCCTCGTGCGCGAGCGCGCCACGCGCCATGGCATTGAACTCGCGTGCGAGATCGACGAGGCGTTGGGCGAGGGCGTGGCTGATGAGCGCAAGTTCAAGCAGATATTGCTGAATCTGCTATCGAACTCGGTAAAATTCACGCCTGAAGGCGGCAAGGTCACGGTGCGCGCGCGCAAGCTCGAAGGTATGGCGGAGATCGCGGTGACTGATACCGGTATAGGCATAGCGGCGGCGGATCAGGCCGCGGTGTTTGATGAATTCAGGCAGGTCGGCACGGACTACACGCGCAAGGCCGAGGGCACCGGTCTGGGGCTGTCGCTCACCAAGCGTTTTGTGGAACTGCACGGCGGCACGATCCGGCTTGAAAGCGTACTGGGCAAGGGATCGACGTTTACGTTTACCCTGCCGGACAGGGGGCTGGAGAATGCGTAATTTGTTATTCAGGCGCTTCGCGCCGGGCTACAACCTGGATTCCGGGTCAAGCCCGGAATGACGAGTTTTGGGTAGTCCGCGTTCACACGGCAGTAATAATCGCACGTAATGGAACATCGAATGGCTAACGAACTGGTGCTGATCGTCGAAGACAATGAAAAAAATCGTAAGCTGGCGCGTGACGTGCTGCAATTTCACGGATACCAAATTCTGGAAACTGATAACGCCGAGGACGGCATCAAGCTCGCGAAAGAGCGGCTGCCGGCGCTGATCCTGATGGATTTTCATCTGCCGGGGATGAACGGGATCGAGGCGCTCACGCATCTGCGCGCGGATGCCGCCACGAAGGCGATACCCGTGATCGCGGTGACGGCCTCCGCCATGACCGAAGACCGCAAGCGCATCATTGCAGCGGGCTTTGATGGGCTGCAAACCAAGCCCATACACGTGAAGGAATTCGTGCAGGTTGTGCGCGACACCATCGACAAGCGCAAGGCAGCCGCGGTATGAGCGGCGCGGCAAAAATACTGGTGGTGGACGACACCCCGATGAACGTAAAGATGCTCGCCGACATACTCGCGTTCAAGGGCTATCAGGTCGCGACTGCGCCGGGCGGTAAGGCGGCGCTCGCGGCGCTGGAGCAGGACATTCCCGATCTCGTGTTGCTTGACGTGATGATGCCGGACCTGAACGGCTACGAAGTGTGCAAGGTGATACGCGCGAAGCCGGAAACCGCGATGCTGCCGGTGGTGATGGTGACCGCGCTTGACCCCGGCAGCGAGCGGGTGAAGGGCATCGAGGCGGGAGCGGATGATTTTTTGTCCAAACCGATTAACCAGCCGGAGTTGCTTGCGCGCGTAAAATCGCTGCTGCGCGTGAAGCAGTATCACGACACCGTGCAGTCACAGGCGCTCGAACTGAAAAACTGGAACGAGAAGCTCGAACAGCGCGTGCAGGAGCAGGTGGCGCAGCTCGACCGTTTGGGCCGGCTCAAGAATTTCTTCGCGCCGCAGATCGCCGAACTGATTGTCGCTGGCGGCGGCGAGGATTTGTTAAAGCCGCACCGGCGTGAGATTACGGTGTTGTATCTGGACTTGCGCGGATTCACCGCGTTTACCGAAACCGCCGAGCCCGAGGAGGTGATGGCGGTGCTTGCCGATTATCACAATCTGGTGGGCGGGCTGGTGACGGCGCATCAGGGCACGATAGAACACTTCGCCGGCGACGGTATGATGATTTTTTTCAATGATCCGGTGCCGCTGGAGAACGCGCCGGCGCAGGCGGTGCGCATGGCGCTACTGCTGCGCGACCAATTCATTGCGTTGCATGCAAGCTGGCTCAAGCGCGGCCATAATCTCGATCTGGGCATGGGCGTCACCACCGGCTATGCAACGCTGGGCGCGATCGGCTTCGAGGGACGCCGTGACTATGCAGTGATCGGCAGCGTGGCGAATCTGGCTTCACGCTTGTGCGGCGAAGCGAAGGGCGGGCAGATACTCACCAATCTGAAAACCCATGGCCGCGTCGAAGATGTCGCGGAGGCCGAACCGCTGGGCGCTCTCACACTAAAGGGATTTTCGCAGCCGGTGGCCGCGTTTAATGTGGTGCGGCTGCGCGGCTGACGACGAGTAATAGAACACGGCTCAAAGCCGCTCGACGTAGTCCTTCGCCTCTTTCAGCCCCAGCCCCGTGCGCTCGCGCACGAGCTTGATGGCCTCGATCTTGCGGCCTGCCGCGACGAGCTTGCGCGCTTCTTCGACATAGTTTTCATTGTCGAGGTGTTCGTTGCCGAAGGTGGTCGATGAAATGGCGGGCACTGAAGGCAACGCGCCGCCGTCGATGTTATCCACCAGATCCTTCGCTTCTTTAAGGCCGAGGCTGGTGCGTTCGCGCACGAGTTTGACGGCTTCTATCTTGTTGCCAGTGGCGAGCAGCGCGCGCACTTCATTTTCAAGATCGTTTTGCGTGGGCGCCGCCACCCGCACGGCGTTGGTCATGGCCTGCGCGACGGTGTGGGCAACGTGACCGGAAGATTCAACGTTGCCGGTGAATGCCTTTGCGTCCACGCCGGTCTTCGGCCGGACGAACCAGGAGTAGATTGCGATCAGAATAATCGCACCCAGACCGGCAAGCAGAAGATATTCCATAAGTATTTGTTTTTAAAGGAAAATTCATTCTACCACACCCAGCCTGCCATTGTGTGAACCCATATACCAGAGTTTGCCTTGCGCATCGACCACCATTTTGCGGATGCCCACGCCGGTGGAGGGTAGTTTCACCACGCGCATTTGTTCGGTTTTCGGATCAAAGCGCACCACCGTATCGGTGTTGATTTCATTCACCCACACGACGCCCGCGCCGTCGGTGTTCACCGCGTACGCGCCGGCGTCGCCGTGCGGCAATGCATACTCCTTCACCACTTTCATCGCATTCGGATCGAGTTTCGCCAGCTTGCCATTGCCATAATTGGCGACCCACAACATGCCGTCGGGCGCGGTCGCCACGCGGCGCGGACGGGAGCCCCGGCCCATATCGACTTCGCTCATCTGCCCGGTTTTCGGATCGAGCTTGCCCATCTTGTTATCACCCATGCGGCAAAACCAGATGTTTCCGGCTTTATCGATTGACAGCCCGTAGGGACCGCCGGATGAAGGATATTCCTTGATCGCGCCGGATTTGGTATCGAGGTTGGCGACTTTGTTGCCGCTTTGCATGGTGAACCAGATGGTGCTCTGATCATCGGTGATCACCAGCGTGTGCGGCCCGCCGCCGCCCGACGGCGTTTTGTATTCGACGATCTTGCCGCTGGCCGGATCAAGCTTGCCAATAGTGCCGTTGCCATTGCCCGTGGTCCACACCATGCCTTGTTTATCGACCAGCAGCCCGTGCGGCCGATGACCCGAAGGCATATCCCATTCCTTGAACGTCTGCGTCTTGACATCGAAGCGCGCCACCTTGTTGCCGCTCATCACCGCGATGTAGATGTTGCCGTCGGGCGCGATGGCCGGGTCGCGCGCGAAGCGCGGTGTCGGCACCGGCCATTCGCTGACCTTGCCGGTTGGATTGGCGATGGTTCCGGGCGTCACGCCGTAGTTGGAGCCGCCGGCGAGCGCTGTCAGTGGGAGCGCGGCGAGTAATGTGACGATAAGTTTCATGATTTCTCCGCTCTTCTCAATGCAGGAATTATTTGCCCTGCCACACTGGCTTGCGTTTTTGCATGAACGCATCAATGCCTTCGGCAGCGTCCGTCGCCATCATATTGCACGTCATCGCATCGGCCGCGACGCCATACGCCCCCGCGAGTCCCAGTTCGATCTGCTGGTAAAACGCTTTCTTGCCCGCGGCCACCGCGACCGGCGTCTTGGCGATGATGGCCCGCGCGAGCTTATCGATTTCGGCATCGAGTTGCTCCGGCGCCACCACGCGATTGACCAGCCCATACGACAGCGCGGCCGGCGCGTCGATGAAATCACCGGTCATCAGCATTTCCATCGCGCGCTTGCGCGGCACATTGCGCGCGAGCGCCACGCCGGGCGTGGAGCAAAATAGCCCCAGGTTGATGCCCGAAGTCGCGAAGCGCGCATCGCTCGCCGCCACCGCCAGATCGCATTGCGCCACCAATTGACAGCCGGCGGCGGTGACGATGCCATGCGCGCGCGCGATCACCGGCTGCGGCAGCCTGGTCAAGGTCATCATCATGCGGCCGCAACGCGCGAACGTGTCCTTGATGAATGCCTCGCTGTGATTCGAGCGTATTTCCTTCAGATCGTGCCCGGCGCAAAACGCCTTGCCCGCGCCGGCGATCACCACCACGCGCACGCCGGCGTCCTGTACAATCTTGTCGAGCGTGGTTTGCAGCGCGTCGAGCAATTCAATCGATAACGCGTTGTATTGGCGCGGACGATTGAGCGTGAGCGTGGCGACACCAGCCTGATCAGTACGCATCAGCACCAGTTCATCGGAGTTTGCGTGGGGCGTAGGCGCCGCGGACATAAATCACCTTTGTGACAGATTGTGTTCTCGAAGGCTATTATAGAACTCCAAATGCAAGGCGGCGCGTCCCGTTGCGCCGTTTCACCCGGCAATGGATGGTATTTTTTGTTGAGACAACACTAGCCGGCAGTCAGCGGTTGGGCAACGCGAGCCCGCATTCGCGGCATTCAAGAATCGGATACGGCGTTGTCGGCGTCAATCCGCGCGCGGCTTGCGTTCGTGCGGCAGGTGCTCCTGCACCAATTGCCCGGCTTCCTTGCGTACAAATTCCATGAACGCCAGCGGCCCCGGCGGCAGTTGTTTGCCCACGGGGTAGACAAACTGCCACGGCCGCTCTATCGGCAAGCCTTCGATGTCGAGCATGCAAAGGCGGCCCTGTTCCGTATCCAGGCCCAGGGTGTAGCGCGAGAGTATCGATACGCCAAGGCCGGCGAGGATCGCCTGCTTGATCGCTTCGTTGGTGGACAACTCCATGCGCACCTTCGGCTCCAGGCCGCGCGACTGAAACGCGGCCATTGCAACCATGCGCGTGCCGGAACCGGGTTCGCGTATCAGGAACGGCTCTTGCGCAAAGCGCTCGAACGAAATATTTTTCTGCCGCGCCAGCGGATGGTCAACGCGCGCATAGGCCACCATCGGGTTGGGCAGTATGGTCTGCGTCACGATCTCCTGATCGTCGGGCGGATTGGCGAAGATGTAGAGATCGTCGAGGTTGTTGGTCAGCCGCTCGATCAGCGTTTCACGGTGGTGTATTTGCAGTGACACCTCGATGGCCGGGTGCTGCTGCACGAACGCGGCCAGCAGCCGCGGCGCAAAGTACTTGCCAGTGGTGCTCACCGCAAGGCGCAGTCTGCCGGCTTCAAGGCCGCGCAGTTTACTTAAGGTGTCCTCCACGCCCGCAAGCGTGCGGAACATTTCGTGGCACGCGGCGTTCAGTTCTTTTCCGGCCTCGGTGAGATAGATCTTCTTGCCGATCTGCTCGAACAACGGCACGCCTATCGTCTCGGTGAGTTTGCGTACTTGCACCGAGACGGTCGGCTGCGCCATGAAAAGCTCCTCACTGGCCCTGGTAAAGCTGCCAAGGCGCGCAACAGCCTCGAACACGCTCAACTGCGGCAGCATTCCGTGTTTCAGATAACGGCGTATCTTGCTTTGGGGCATGGTAATTCTCCTGTCGATCAACGATGTAACGCCGCGCTTCATCGAGTGCAAACGCGGCGGCCTTCACCTCGGACAGGTCAGGCGCGAAATAGACCTTGCCTGTCTGGGCAAAGGTCTCGCTATCAACAAGAAGACTACTCAGGTTGCCGGCTGAACCGGGGAACGTTTATTCCCGTACTGACGATTCAACCGAGACGGCGGCGCCGCCTCAGCTACTCCCCTTTGGAGGGTGCGATTAAAGAATCGCGGGCGAAGTGTGCGCATTGCGGGTGCGCGAGTCAAGCGCAACGGATTGAGCAGGTATCACGGCGCATTACGCAACGTAATGATGATCATTAGAAGTGCAATAAATCATCAATAAAAACAATGGTTTGCATGGAATCTATTCATTGTTGATGTTGGCGTGGTACATGCATATTTCGCTTCGCCGTAAGGGCATTACCTTGCGGCGAGCGTCCTCTAACGAGGGGAGTAGCTCCCAGGTGTTACGGGTAGCAGGATCGTCAATACGGGCGCAAGCCCCGGTCCTGCTGGCAGCTTCAACCGAGGCTGTGAGCGAGACCTTGGCCGAAAGCGGTGGATCTATTCGCCGCCATCAGGCAAGGACTCGTACTCAACCAGTGCAGCACAGGGAGCAAATCGAATGGAACTCTTCTCCGCGGATTTTTTCTCGGCCTTATTGGCCATAGTCATCATCGACCTTGTATTGGCGGGTGACAACGCCATCGTTATCGCGCTGGCTGCGCGTAGTTTGCCGCCTCATCTGCGCAAGAAAGCGGTAGTCTGGGGCACGGTGGGCGCTATCGTCGTTCGTTCCGCGATGACGATGATTGTGGTGTGGCTGCTCAAGATTCCGGGCCTGCTGCTGTTGGGCGGCGCGTTGTTGCTGTGGATCGCATATAAACTGCTGCTCAATCAGGAGAACGGCGAAGACGGTCACAACATCGCGCCTGTTGCCGGGTTTTGGGTGGCGATGAAAACCATCATCGTTGCCGACGCCGTGATGGGGCTGGACAACGTGCTCGCGGTCGCGGGTGCGGCGCACGGCAGCTTCTTGCTTGTGGTGATGGGCCTTCTGATCAGCATACCGATCGTGATCTGGGGCAGCCAGCTTATTCTTGGGTTCGTGCAGCGCTTTCCGTCGATTGTCTACTTCGGTGCGGCGGTGCTGGTATGGACGGGCGTCAAAATGATGCTCGGCGAACCGCTCATCAAGGGCTATACCGAGGGCCTTGGGGTGTTGACGGTTTTGCTCTACGTGCTTGTGATCGGCGGTGTTCTGCTCGCGGGGTTGTGGGCGAATCAGGCCAAGGCCCGCGGCCGCGTGGCGGCTCATCTCGTTGATACACAGGTTACGGCACACGGCGAGCCTCCCACTGCATTGGGCGCAGCCGCACGCCCTTTCCGCGTACTCATCCCGGTTGATGGGTCAGATTACGCGTTGCAGGCAGTGAAGCACGCGGCGGACCGCCTTCAGTCGAGACCAAGCTTGGAGTTGCATCTTTTACACGTGCGCGCGCCGTTGTCGAATCATGTAGCGTGGTTTGTAAGCCGCCGCAATCGCGAAGGTTGGCACAAAGACATGGCTGAACGCGCCTTGCATGCCGCGCGTAAATTACTAGACACGAGACGGCTACCATATGCCGTGCATGTGGAACTCGGTGACCGGGCGCAAGCTATCACTCGCGAAGCGGAGCGACTCGGTGTCGATCAAATCGTGTTGGGGACTGCGCGCAAGAACTCACTGACGCGGCTGATCGAGGACTCCGTATCGAGCAAGGTGCTAGACGCGGCGTGCGTACCGGTGGAAATCATTGCCGGGAAATCAACATCGTTTATTGAACGCGTTGCCGTGCCCGTCGGCATTGCGGCCGCGCTAGCGGTTATTGTTTCCAGTGCGGCGTGATTGTGAAGTAAGCGAATTATTCGTTAACCCCACGAGGAGCTGGATCATGCAAATCCGCGAGACCCTGCTGGAATTGTACCAGTGGCTGATATCGTTGCCGCCGGATTTTATGTTCCTGATGCTATTGCCTTTCGTTGTCGCGCTGGCTGGATTGGCGCGGGACAGCGGCAGTCCGCCGCTGGATGAAGCGCAGAGGCAACGTCCGCGCCGCCGCAGTTGGCGCGCCAAGGCAGGGATTTCTGCCTAGTGCACTTGAACTGGAGTTGATGGTGTCAGTGTACGGCGAGTGCGCCGAATTTTCATACCAGATCAGAACTTCGGCTTACGTTTTGCCCCCTTATAGCGCTTTACGCCGTCGAGGATTTCTTTCTTCGCTTCTTCCGGCCCCATCCAGCCGAGGATCTTGACCCACTTGCCGGGTTCGAGGTCTTTGTAGTGCTGAAAAAAATGCGTGATCTGCGCGGTGGTGGCTTCGGGCAGATCGCGCTGCGTCTGAATCGCGCGATACAGCGGCGTGAGTTTGTCGACCGGCACGGCCAGCAGCTTGGTGTCGTCGCCCGCGTCGTCTTCCATCTTCAACATGCCCACCGGGCGGCAGCGCACCACCACGCCGGTGATCAGCGGCACGGGTGAGAGCACCAGCACATCGACCGGATCGCCGTCGCCCGCAAGTGTGTGCGGGATGTAGCCGTAGTTGCACGGGTAATGCATCGCGGTGGACATGAAGCGATCGACATACATCGCGCCGGTCTCTTTGTTGACTTCATATTTGATCGGCGGCGCGTGCATTGGAATTTCAATAATGACGTTGATGTCGTTCGGCACATCGGCGCCGGAGGGGACTCGGTCCAGATTCATGGTGTTGTTCCCGGTGAATATGTATTGAATTTAAGTATTTGTTTTTAAAGGAATTTTTGTAATTCGCAAATAGGGCGAAATCCGTCTGACTTGCGCAATATACACTGCGTGCCGCTTTGCGTTTGCCCTGGCGTGTTGTTGCAACAGGACAACACGCGCCCATCAGCGCGCAATTTTTTCTTGACCGCGATTCACGGCAACATGCAAAATCCGCTCCCTTCGATTTACGTGCAACACGTGTCAACCGCATGCGAATGCGAACGTTAGCTTTGAACATCGAATTTTTTGTCATCAACTGAAAAGGTTTTTTCGAGCAGCATCATGTTACCGGTCAACGCCATCATGTTTAACTTTAAGCCAGCGCAGATATGCGTGCGGCCCGCTGCATGTTCTTTTGCGGCGCCGGCGCCGACGCCGCGAGCGTATGAACTACGCGCGCTTAATCATGAGGATACACGCACAACCCGGTTTGCGTTTGAAGGAGGCATTAGCGTTTAACTAACGCACGCTTTCTCCAAAAAGGCCCGGGTGAATCGAAAGATCCCCGGGCTTTTTGTTTTTGCATTTCGGTTGGGTGGTTGCATCAGCGCACGTTGACCCGCGTGCTGACGCAAATGCCCCGCTGGCGGAACTGGCATACGCGTGCGTCTCAGAAACGCATTACTCCGGGTTCAAATCCCGGGTGGGGTACCAGCTGTATGCGCGTGCAACGATGCACGCGTACCGCGCAAGCGGATGTTCTTTAACAACTTGGATGTGGCAAGCGCTCGCCGGGGCACGTACCTGTTGGCCCCGGCGGGCTGGGCGAGGAATCAATATTCCAGCACGGACTGGAATCCAGTTCGTGCCCGCTCGTGCTTACGCGCGACGCGCTGATTTTTTGATTTCACGTTCCCGTCGTCTAATGGTCAGGATCGCGGGCCTTCAACCCGCGGAAGCCGGTTCAATTCCGGCCGGGAACACCATTTTTTCTCGCTGTAGCGTAGCTGGCAACGCGCCTTATTCGGGATGAGGAGACCGCAGGTTCAAATCCTGCCGGCGAGACCAATTCAATACCTCTGTGGCCAAGTGGAAAGGCATCGCGATACGAACGCGAAAACCGAAGGTTCGAATCCTTCCGGGGGTACCAGTATATGTGACGCTGTAACTCAGTGGCCAGAGTGCTCGCCTGTCTAGCGAGCGGTCGCGGGTTCGACTCCCGCCAGCGTCGCCATTTTTTCGGTGCGTAACTCAATGCAAGAGTATCCGGCTTTTACCCGGAGAGTTGCAGGTGCAAGTCCTGCCGTACCGACCATGCTTCCCAAGCTAATCTAGTGAAAGCGCCGGCGTGAAGTCCCGGAGAGCTCCGCGCAAAACGGAGGGGAAGCACCAACTTTGTAGTTGTAGGATGGGTGCAACCCATCGACTGATTTTCGATGGTGATCTTGGTGTAGCGGCAGCACTTTGGAATGTGGATCCAACAGCGCCGGTTCAAATCCGGCAGATCACCCCACGCAACTTGAAGCCCAACACTGTCGTG
>CAMDLH010000200.1 GCA_945901405.1 Bordetella parapertussis
CCCCATGAGCGCAAGTCATGACCTAATTCATACACAGCGACCGGTGGTACACGGCGTGCCGTAGGCCATCGTCTGGCCGCGGGAAGCGCGTACTGAAGAAATATTCCAGCGCCCCGCCGATGCTACACAAGCTTGCGGCAAGGACACGATGGATCGGGGCTATGTCGATTTTGCGCGGCTGCACGCACTGCATCAGGCGCAAGCCTTCTTTGTCATCCGCGCCAAATCCAATCTGCAATACCGCCGCGTCTATTCGCGCCCAATAGACAAGAGCACGGGCTTGCGCTGCGACCAGAGGATTCTGTTGACGGGCGCCAAAACCAGTCTGGATTATCCGGTTCAATTGCGGCGCGTGAAGTTCTACGATGTCGAACACGACCGGTTGCTCGTTTTTCTGACCAACAATTTCGATTTGCCCGCGTTGTCCATCGCTCAACTGTAACGCTGCCGCTGGCAAGTGGAGTTGTTCTTCAAGTGGATCAAGCAAACACTTGCGGATCAAGGCGTTCTTCGGCACTTCCGAGAACGCGGTGAAAACCCAAGTGTGGATCGCGATCTCGGCTTATGTCCTCGTCGCCATCATCAAGAAGCGTCTGCAATCCGATGCTTCGCTCTACACAATTCTACAGATTTTGAGTTTGACGCTATTCGAGAAAACTCCATTGATTCAATTGCTTACCGAAACACCACTCGCATCCGAAGAACTCACCATGACTACCAATTGAATTTGTTCGAGAAACGACCGGACAGCAGTGATTTCATAAACAAACAAATAATGAAATAATAATTTCACTTATCCGTGCTGCCTTCGGAGAAATGAAGACGCGGTCGCGCGGGGAAAATATCGCAGATGATTGTTTTTAAACATTATTTTTAATATATCGCCATGCCGCAGCCTCTGCGCGCGCTCTGGTCCCGAGGTCGCAGGTGCACGAATCATTGGAGATTCAAACGTGCGCGCTATCCCGCGTGCAATGCAACCCATCGCGCCACGGCGCGCGCTATCGACGCAACTCCCGCAGCATTGACATTACCCGGCCAGCGGTCGCTTGCCGCATGAAAGTGCAGATTGCTGCCGGCGAGCGAGAGCACTTTTGCGCCGAGGTGCGTGAGGTCGTGGCCTTCGCCTGAAATCTTGCTGATGGGTTCGACGAGTATGTGTTGCGCCGGGTAGCCTTCAGCGGCGAGCAGGTCGCGCATTTGTTGCGCGTCGCCGGTATCCGCCGCGCGCACCATCATGGTGAGATTGCCCGCGCCGCCGAGGTTCGCGCCCAGGTGCAGCCAGTAGTGCGCATCACGTACCAGTGCGGGCTGCGCGCCCGTGAGTGTGTTTAGTCCCAGGTGGCCGAGTTCGTGGCCGCAGGTGGCGTAGGCGTGCACGTCGCGGCGCAGTTTGTTTTGCTGTTGCAGCGCGCTTGCCGCGTGTATTGCCGCGAGCCACGCGACAAGGCCGCCCGCGCGCTCGGCGGTTGATTCCCACCAGCCTGTGCGCGGCGTGACGATGGCCAGTGATTTGTTCTGTTTGTTCTGTCTGTGTTGCGCGCCGCACGCCGCCGTTGCCTCGATGTTGAATGATTCCGTGGCCGCGCGCCGGAACGTGCTGAGGAGCTTCACCGGCGTTTTTTTTGCCGCGTGTTCGGCGAGGAACGCGTGATGCATGCCGGCGACGAGCAGCACCGGCGGGCCGAACGCCACGTCGTAATACTGCGCGTTGATGGGTGAGAGCGATTCGCCGCTCACTCGCGTGGCGACGACCAGCGCCGCGTGTTTCGTCGAGCGGCGCATCGCTTCAAACGGCTGGCCCTTGATCGACGCCGCGTTGGGCGGAAATTCCGCGAAGCCGATGTCGCCCGCATCACCGCTCGCGCACAACAAACCGGTGACGCCGGCCGCGGGTGTGGATGGCGCATCGAACATCGGCAAGCCGTCGATGCGCGTGCCACCGCACTCGAGGTACGCTTCCTCGACGATGGTGCGCTCGATGGGTACCGGCACGCGCACAACCTCGATACCGTTCAGCGACGCACGGCTGGCGAGCCATTCACCGCTGACGAAATCACCTGGCGTGCCGACTCTGTGCAGGCCGCTCAGGTCGAATGTCGAGATGAGTTGCGCTGCCCAGCTCGTAGTGAAGTCACTCACTTTGTTATTGTAAACTATTGTTTTTATTGAGTAATTTTAAGTTCGAGTTACGCCGGTCTGCGCACCGCCGTGGGCACCGTGACGCCCACCAGCATGTCGCGCGAAATGATTTTCGTGAGTTGTTCTTCGCTCCAGCCGTCGGTGCCGGCCGGGCGCATCGGCACCACGAGATAACGCATGTCGGCGTTCGAATCATGCACGCGTACCGCAACGCTGTCGGGCAGCTCGGTGCCGAACTCCTTCAACACAGCGCGTGGCTCGAACACCACGCGCGAGCGGTAGTTGCGGCTTTTGTACCACGTCGGCGGCATGCCGAGCAGCGCGCGCGGGTAACACGAGCACAGCGTGCACACGATGATGTTGTGCACCGCGGGCGTGTTCTCTACCGCGATCAGGCGCTCGGCTTCGAGCATCGCGCCCATCTCAGCACAGGCCGCGCGCCCGTCGGCGAGCAGGCGATGTTTGAACGCCGGGTCTACCCAAGCGCGCGCCACAACCTGCGCGCCGTGATACGGAAACTCCTCATCGAACAACTCCATGCGCCGGCGCACTTGCTCAGCCGTGATGAGGCCCTTGTTCTGCATCAGCTCCTGCATGGCGCGGCTCATGATTTCATACTCGCCGGGCGGGCCGCTGTCGTGTTCATTCACCGGTGCGTGATCGTCATGATCGTGATCGTGATCGTGGTGCTTGTTGGCGTAGATGTCGAAAGTGGGTTTGCTCATCGTTTGTCTCCCGCGGGCTCGAGCCAGTGTTCATAGATTTCCATTTCGATGATGTCGTTGGCGGGGCCGTTGTAGTTCGGCCACACGTGCGTCTGCATGAAGCGCACGCGATATAAAACCTTTTCCGGTTTGCCTTCGAAACCGTAGGCGAGTTCCTCGGGATTGGGGTACGCGCCGCAGATGCGTTCGATCACGCCTTGTCTGCCGCGTATGTAGAACGGCGTGCGGCGGTGCCCCGGCGGGAACGCGCGCTTGACCACGACTTTGTCACCGGTGTTAAAGCGATGCACCGGCGCTGGCGCGTAGGTGCTTTTCAGGGAGGCTTCGCCGCTCATTTTGTCACCGCCTTCTTGATGGGGGATTCCATTTCGTCGGGCACGTTAAAGCGCGCGCGGATTTCGGCCATTTTCGCGGTGAGTTCCGCTTCGGTGAAGCAGCCTTTTTCGAGCAGCACGGTGCGCAGCGCGCTGGTGGTGATCTCGAAATACTGCATGCCCTTGTATCTGCCGCCAAGTTCCTCGGCGGCGCGGCGCAACTCGTCGGTGCAGGTGATTTTTTTCATCTGCACTACCGAGCGCAGCGCGTTGGCCTGCCGCTCCCAGTGGCGCATGCCGTGGTCGCTGGTGTCCACCGGCCCGGCTGCTTCGCCGCCGATATCGGAGGGGATTGTTTTCGCGTGTGTGTCGCTCATGATGATGTTCCGTGAAAAAGAATTAACCCGCTACTCGTGCTTCATTCCAGCATCCTTCGCCACCTTTTTCCATTTCGCCAACTGCACGACTATCATTTTACTGATTTCGGCGGGCGTCCTGATATCAGTTTCGGCGCCTTCGTTGGAGAAACGTTTTTGCGTATCGGCGCGCTTGAGCAGAACGGTGATCTCGTTGTTGAGCCGATTGACGACGATAGGTGGCGTGCCCGCGGGCGAGGCGATCATCCAGTAGTTGGAGGCTTCAAAGCCGGGAATGCCGGATTCGGAAATTGTCGGCAGCTCCGGGAACAGCGCGGTGCGTGTTGAGCCGCCGGTGGCGATGGGTTTTAACTTGGTCGAGCGTATGTGTGGAACGGCGGAGACCAGCGAGCCGACCAGCATGTGCGCCTGTCCGCCCATCACGTCGATCATTGCGGGGAAGCCGCCCTTGTAGAGCAGTATCGTGGCTTTCACGCCCGCTTGCGAGCTGAATAATTCGGAGATGAAATGTTGAAATCCGCCGGCGGACGCGAGGTTGATATAACCCGGTTTTGCCTTGCCGATGGCGATGATGTCCTTCACCGAACTCACCTGAAACGTGGGCCCGACGGTCAGCACCGTCGGCCCCGTGCCCAGCATCGCCACCCAGTCGAACGCCGTCATCGGCTCGTAGGGCACTTTGCGTACCGCCGGGTTCATGGTGTACGCGGCCGATGCCAGCAGCAAGGTGTGGCCATCGGGTGTCGCGCGCGCGGCGATATCGGTGCCGATGATGCCGTCCGCGCCGACGCGGTTATCGACCACCACTTGCTTGCCGAGGCGTTCGGACAAATAGTGCGCGACATAACGCGCCATCGAGTCGTTGCTGCCGCCGGCCGCCTGCGGCACGATGAAGCGTATCGGCTTTGACGGGTAATCCGCGCCGCCGCGCTGCGCCTGCGCGGGGCTGCAAAAATAAAAAAGTGCAATTAAACAAATACTTAGCTGTATCTTCATGATTACCTCACCTGCCGCATGATAGAAACGCTCAGCGCCTTGTGTAAAGTATTTTGTTTGACCCTGGATTTGCGCGGGCGTAGCATGAATTTCCAGTCGCATGGCTGCATGTTGATCCCTTCTCCAGGAGACGCACAATGGCGAACAGAACCATACGGGATGTCATCGATGACAAGGTGCCCATCACCGCCCCCGTTGACATGACGGTGAGCGATGCGGCGGCAGTGATGAAACACTGCCGCGTGGGCGCGATGATGGTGGTCGAAAACGAAATGCTGGTGGGCGTGTTCACCGAACGCGATGCGCTGTTTCGCGTGGTGGCCGAAGGGCGCGACGCGCGCACCTTAAAGCTCGGCGACGTGATGACGCGCAACCCGACGACGGTGTCGCCCGATGTGCCGTTCGTGTCGGCATTGCAGATCATGCATGACGGACATTTTCGCCACGTGCCCGTGGTGGAAAACGGCCGGCCCATCGGCATGGTGTCCACGCGCGACGCGCTCGGCCCCGAACTCGAAATGTTCGTCTACGACATGCTGCGCCAGGAGCAGGTTTCCGACGTGTTGGCGTAGGTCGAATTTAACAATTCGCGAAGCGCCGCGGCTCCGCGGCGGCGGGCGCAACGGCGGGTTGCCGCCGCACGATCACTCCTGTGCAATAATTCGCCGCTCAAACTTGGAGTGATCATGAAGCAAGCTGTTTTCTGTTGTGCCGTTCTGGCGGCGGCCATGGCGCATGCCGCCGAACCGGTGAAAAATTTCCCCAGCAAACCCGCGCGCATCATCGTCGGCTATGCGCCGGGCGGCGGCGTCGACATGGCGGCGCGCCTGGTGGGGCAGGCGCTGGCCGAGGAGTGGAAAGGCACCGTGGTGATCGACAACCGCCCTGGCGCAGCGGGCGGCATCGGCACGGAAATGACCGCGCGCGCCGCGGCCGATGGCTACACCATGATGTTGTGCAACATCGCCACGCACGGCATCACGCCCGCGCGCGTGAAGAAACTGCCGTACGATCCGATTCGCGATTTTTCGTTTTTGTCGCGCGTGGGCGGCAACCCCAACGTGCTGATGGCGCATGCATCATTGCCCGCGCGCACCATTCCCGAACTGGTCACCTATGCGAAGGCCAACCCCGGCAAACTGAGTTATGGCTCGTCGGGCGTGGGTGCGTCGCCGCATCTGTCGGTGGAGTTGTTGAAGATGATGGCGGGCATCAACATCGTGCATGTGCCGTACAAGGGCGCGGCGCCCGCGCTTGCGGATGTCATGGGCGGGCAGATCCCGCTGTCGGTGGGCAATCTGCCGGGCGGGCCGCTGGCGGCGATCAAGTCCGGCAAGGTGCGCGGGCTGGCGGTCACCACGTTAAAGCGCAGCTCGAAAGCGCCCGACGTGCCGACGATGGCCGAGAGCGGCGTGCCGGGTTACGAGGTGAATGGCTGGTATGGCATTTGTTCGCCGAAACTGCCGCGCGATCTTGAAGCGAAAATCAATGCCGATCTCGTCAAGGTGCTGGCGAGCAATGCGTTAAAGCAACGCCTCGACGATCAAGGCATCGACGTGCAGTCATCGACGTCGGACGAACTCGCGGCGCACGCGCGCGCTGAAATCGCCAAGTGGACGAAGGTGGTGAAGGAAGCGAAGCTCGAAAGCACGGAATAAAAATATCAATAAAAACAAATACTTACAGACAATACGTTATGTCATTGATTGAGCGCGGCGCGCTCGCGGTGATCTGCCTGGCCGCGTGCGTGGTGCACGCGCAATCGTACCCAAGCAGACCCATACGCGTGATCGTGCCCTCTTCTCCCGGCGGCGGACTGGATTTTGTTTCGCGCGCGGTGGGCCAGCAACTCACGGCGGCGTGGGGGCAAAGCGTGGTGATCGACAATCGCGCGGGCGCTGGCGGAACACTCGGCCCGGAGCTGGTGGCACGCGCCGCGCCCGATGGCCATACGTTGCTCATCGTCAGCGCGACCTTCGCGGTGAACCCCAGTTCGTACGCGAAACTTTCGTACGACACGCTGAACGATTTCGCGCCCATCACGCTGGCGACCATGCAACCGCAGGTGATGGTGGTGCATCCGCCGCTCGCCGCGCGTTCGGTGAAAGAGTTCATCGCACTGGCGAAGGCGAAACCCGCCGCGCTCAATTATTCCTCGCCCGGCGACGGCACGCTGTCGCAACTGGCGTTTGAACTTTTCAAAATGACCGCCGGGATTAACGTCGTGCACATTCCGTACAAGGGCGCGGGCCTGTCGGTGACCGCGGTGGTTGGCGGCGAAGTGCAGGCCTCGAGCGGTAGCGCGGTCACCATGTCGCCGCACGTGACGTCGGGCCGGCTGCGCGCGATCGCCAGCACCGGCAAGGCGCGCTCCAAGGCGATGCCCGACGTGCCGACGATGGCGGAGCAGGGCTTACCCAACGCCACGATCACGGGCTGGTTCGCATTTCTTGCGCCCGCGCGCACGCCGGCGGCCATCGTGCAAAAGCTCAACACCGAGATCGGCCGCATACTGCAAACAAACGAGATGCGCGAAATCCTCGCGCGCGAAGGCAGCGAGCCGGCGGTGTCCACGCCGGAGCAATTGCGTGCGCACATCGCAGAGGAAGTCGCGCGACTGGGGCGGATCGTCAAGGCCGCGCGTGCCGGGCGATGAGTTTCTAAGTGTCCGCCCTCTCCGCCCTCTCCGCCCTCTCCGCCGCTGAATTGGTCTACTGCGCCTGCGTGCTGCTGTTCGCCTACGGCCTGCGCGGCAGCACGGGTTTTGGCGGCGCGGCGGGCATGCCATTGCTGGCGCTGGTGGTGCCCATCAAAATACTCGTGCCGTTGTGGACGCTGCTCGGGCTTGCGTCCTCGCTCGCCATCATCGGCAAGGATCGCAAGCACGTCGCGGTGAAGGAATTCGTGCGCTTCATTCCGTGGTGCCTGCTGGGCGTGGCCGCCGGCTTGTATGTTTTCGCCGCGCTCGATGCAAGCACGCTCGCGCGCGGGCTGGGCGTGCTGGTGATCGTTTATGCCGCGCAGGTTTTCTGGGGCACGTTGCGTCCGGCCTGCGTGTCGCATCCGCCGAGCCAGTTGTCGCGTGCGGTGGGTCCGTTCGCGGCGTGGCTCGCGGGTGTGGTGGGTGCCGTGTTCGGCACCATGGCAACCGTGTTCTTCGCCATGTATCTCGACGCCAGCGCCATGGCAAAAACGGCGTTTCGCGCCACCATGTCGGCGATGCTGCTGACGCTGTGCGTGGCGCGCGGTATCGGCTACTGGGTGGTGGGCGAATTCACGCGCGAGGTGTGGATCGCCTTTGCGATGGCGTTCCCGCTGATGCTGATCGGCATCTGGGCGGGCGACCGCATCCATGTGCGGCTGTCGGAACTCGCGTTCAAGCGATTGATCTGCCTGGTGCTGTTGATATGTGGAATTCCATTGTTGCTGAGCTGATCTCCGGCGTTACAATCCGAAAAAACAAGCGCGCGCCCGCGTGCCACTGACGCAAAGGAACCCCCATGTTCGAATACTTCCCCAATAATTACACGTGGAGTCTCGCGGTGATGTCGGCGCTCAATCGCGGCGGGCAGATGTCCGAAATCGACGAAGCGTGCCGTCCGCTGAAAGAAATCGCCGGTGTGAAGGCGCTCACGGGCGACCCCACGCAGCAGCGCGCGTGGTTCGAGAGCTGGATGAAAGTCGCGGAGCGCGTGCAGCGTTTGGGCGAGGCGGATGAAGCCGCCGGGCATCCGCTTTCGGCGGGGCGCAAATATTTGCGCGCAGGGCTTTATTACCTGCTCGCCGAGCGCATGCCCAGTCACAAAGATCCGCGCCGTCTCGATGCCTACAAGCGCGGCATCGAAATCTACAAGCGCGGCCTCATCTGCCGCAAAGAGCCGGTGGAGTTTGTCGATGTGCAGTTTGGCGAACACAAGCTGCCGGCGTATTTCATGAAGGCCGCAGTACCTGGGCGCGCGCCATGTGTCGTGCATTTCGACGGCCTCGATGTCACCAAGGAAATCATCTACGCGGCGGTAGGCGATGAGTTCCGCCGGCGCGGCGTGTCGCTGTTGATCGTCGATCATCCCGGCGTGGGCGCGGCGTTGCGGCTGCAAGGTTTACCCAGCGGGCCGGACACCGAAAAGCCCGCAGGCGCCGCCATCGATTATCTCGAAACGCGCTCCGACGTGGACCCCAAGCGCATCGGCATCATGGCGCTCTCACTTGGCGGCTATTACGCGCCGCGCGCGGCAGCGTTTGAAAAACGCTTTGCCTGCGCGGTGGCGTGGGGCGCGATCTATGATTATCACGCCTGTGTCACCGACCGCATCGGCGGGCGCGGTGAGCCTTCCGTGCCCGGCTACGCCGAGCACGTGAACTGGGTGTTCGGTTGCGACAAGATCGAAGACACGTTGAAAATCGTCAAGCAGATGACGCTCGAAGGCGTGGCGGATAAGATCACCTGCCCGCTGCTCATTGTGCACGGCGAGAATGACCGCCAGGTGCCGCTGTGGCACGCGCAGAAAACCTACGACGCGGCGGTGAACAGCCCCGGCCGCGAACTCAAAATCTGCTATCTTGCCGACGGCGGCGCCGAGCATTGCGGAGCGGACAATGGGCCGCTGGTGGTGGATTACATGACGGATTGGGTGGCGGAGAAGCTGGGCGGCAATGTGAAGGGGATTTAATAACAACTTCTTTTGACACGGATTTACGCGGATGAACGCGGATTACCCCGCAATCCGGTTGCTAATCCGCGTTCATCTGCGTAAATCCGTGTCGAAGGTTTTCTGAGTTTTTCACATCAAGGACTAAACCATGAATCATCCTCAGCAAGTGTCGGTACGCGAGCGCGTCAGCGCCGAGGAATGGGAGGCGCGCGTAAACCTCGCGGCGTGTTATCGCTTCGCTGCGTATTTCCGCATGACGGATCTGATTTACACCCACATCTCGGCGCGCGTGCCTGGGCCGGAGCATCACTTCTTGCTCAATGCCTTCGGCCTGATGTGGGACGAGGTGACCGCCTCGAATCTGGTAAAGATCACGCTCGACGGCGATATCGTCGATGACCCGACGGGGCTGGGTTTTAATCAGGCCGGCTTCGTGATACACAGCGCGATACACGCCGCGCGGCCCGAAGTGATGTGCGTGATGCACACCCACACCGCCGCGGGCATCGCCGTGTCGGCGCAGGAGCAGGGCCTGCTGCCGATCTCGCAGCACGCGATGCGGCTCACCGGCAACGTGGGTTATCACCAATACGAAGGCGTGGCGCTCAACCTCGAAGAGCGCGCGCGTCTGGTCGCCGACATCGGCGGCAAGATGACGCTGATCCTGCACAACCACGGCCTGCTGTCCTGCGGCAAGAGCATGCGCGAGGCGCTGGATTACATGTATTACCTCGAACGCGCTTGTCAGGCGCAGGTGGCGGCTCTCGCCGGCGGCGCGAAGCTCATTATTCCGTCGCAGGAAATCGCCGAGAGTGTCGCGCGCAGTTTCGAGCGGCCAGGGTATCAGGAGCGCAAGGGTGAGTGGCGCGCGCTGATACGCATGCTGGATAAGACGGATCCTTCGTATAAAACCTGAATCGTTCCCTCCCCCGCTTGCGGGGGAGGGTTAGGGTGGAGGCAAGCAGGCACTGGCGAATACCTGTGCTGCCCCTCACCCTAACCCTCTCCCCGTAAGAACGGGGCGAGGGGATTACCTTGTTTCTCAACATTAATTGATACGGAATCTGAAAATGTCTGATGCAAGAGTTACCAAAGCCGAAATGTCCCAACCCAAAGACTACAAAATGATCGTCGAGAAAGACGTGTGGATACCGCTGCGCGATGGCACGCGCGTGTGTGCGGATATCTTCCGCCCGGAAAGCAGTACGGAAAAATTTCCGGTGATCATGTCACTTGGGCCGTACATGAAAGACAAGCTGTGGGTGCCGCCGCCCGACCTTGAAGAAAAGCCGAACCCATATATGAATTGGGAGACGGTGAACCCGGAATGGTGGTGCCCGCGCGGCTATGCCATGTTGCGCGTGGATACGCGCGGCTCGGGCAAATCACCGGGTAAATCGGAGCCGAGTTCGTATCAGGAGTCGCTCGACGCCTACGATTGCATCGAGTGGGTTGCGAAACAAAAGTGGTGCAGTGGCAAGGTCGGCACCTGTGGCATCTCGTATCTGGCGGCGTTTCAATGGAAGGTCGCGGGCCTGCAACCGCCATCGTTGAAATGCATTATCCCGTGGGAGGGCCGCGCCGATCAGTATCGCGATCAGGCGTACCACGGCGGCATTTTTGCGTTCGGCTTCATCACCAGTTGGGCCAACCGCAACACCGCGTGGAATCTGCTCGACAAGCCGCGCAGCTACAACCCGGATGCGTTCGATAACAACCTGCTGTGGCACTTCATGCGTAATGATCTTGATTCAGAGTACTGGCGCATGGCAAGCGCGCGCTGGGACAAGATCGAAGTGCCGCTGCTGACTGCGGGCAACTGGAGCGGCTTTGGCATGCACTTGCGCGGCAACACCGAGGCGTGGCTGTGCGCGAAATCAAAGCACAAGAAGTTGCGCATACACAGCGGCACGCACTTCCATGCGTTTTACGCCGAGGAAGGGCGTATCGATCAGTTGCGCTTTCTCGACCATTGGCTGAAGGGCATCGACACCGGCTTCATGGACGAGCCGCCGGTGAAACTTGAAATCCGTACCGGCGGTACCGAGCGCTCAAAGTTTCGGCACGAGGACAACTGGCCGATTCCGCGCACACAATGGACCAAGATGTATCTGCGCATCGACCGCGAGCCCGCCGCCAATCCAAAAGCATCCGAAGG
>CAMDLH010000201.1 GCA_945901405.1 Bordetella parapertussis
TAGCCCGTCGATCGCCGCGCGTATCGCGGTCTGCGCCTTGGGACTCACGCCGAGCGGATTTTCATTCGAGGCGAGCTTGATGATGCTTTTTTCCTCGAGCCCCAGCTCGCGCGCGAGCTCGGAAATCGGCTTGCCGGGTTGATAAGGCGCGATCGAGCGTATGTAGGCGGGAGCGAGGTCGCAGAGCATCATTGCAATCGAAAAACGTGAACGGGAGAAACTACAAGTTTACAAGATTGATCTCAGGCGCACGGATACGACCCGAGTTTCTTCACGAACGAAGCCTTGCGTTCGAGTTGTTTGAGCGCCGCGGCCACGCGCTCGTCGCGCGCATGGCCTTCGATATCGATATAGAACACGTATTCCCACAAGCCTGTTTTTGCGGGCCGCGACTCGAGCCGCGTCATGCTCACGCCATTGGCGGCCAGCGGCGTGAGTAACTCATGAACGGCGCCCGGTTTATTGCGCGTGGATAGTATCAGGGAGGTTTTGTCACGCCCCGAAGGCGCCGCGTCCTCGCGTGCGATCACCAGAAAGCGCGTGGTGTTGCGTGCTTCGTCCTCGATATTGCGCGCCAGCAGATTCAGTTTGTAGAGCGGTGCGGCCGTCTTGCTGCCGATGGCGGCCGCGCCCGCTTCGCGCGAGGCCAGCCGCGCGGCCTCGGCGTTGCTCACCACTGCGATGCGCTCGGCTTGCGGCAGGTGGCGCGTGAGCCAATGCTGGCATTGCGCAAGGCTTTGCGTGTGAGAGTAAACCTTGCGTATCGCCGTGCGGTTTTTGGCCTTGCTCATCAGGCACTGGCGCACCGGCTGCATGATTTCGCCGCACACTTTTGACGGCGTGCACAACAGCAGATCGAGCGTGCGGCCTATCGCGCCCTCGGTGGAGTTCTCCACCGGCACCACGCCGTAACCCGTGGCGCCCGACTCCACCGATTTGAATACGTCATCGATTGTGGTGCACGAGCGCGCATCGATGCTCGACCCAAAATGTTTGAAGGCGGCTTCCTGGCTGAACGTGCCCGGCGGGCCAAGATACGCCACCGCCAGCATGTCTTCGAGCGCGCGGCACGCCGACATCACCTCGGCGTACACGCGCCGCAGCATGTCATTGGTGAGCGGCCCGCGATTCAGTTCGCCCACGCGGCGCAACACCTGCGCCTCGCGTTCCGGGCGGTAAACCAGCGCGCCATTCTTGATGTGGCCGACGCGCTGCGCGAGTTTCGCGCGCGCCGAAAGCAATGAAACCAGCCGCGCATCGAGCGCGTCGATCTTGCGGCGAATGTCGGCGAGAGTTTCAGCCATGACGGAAGTCACTCGCAAACCGCGAACAGTAATCAGAAAAACCGAGAACCACCGTTTTCGCCCTCACCATTTACCGTTCACCGTTTACTGATCCAACGGCAAATACCGCACCGACAACACACCGGAGATCTTGCCCAGACGGTCTATCAGCTCGGCGGGAATGGCGCTGTCTACGTCGATCAGCGTGTAGGCCATTTCGCCGCGCGATTTGTTGAGCATGTTGTGTATGTTAAGCCCCGCGCCGGCCATCGCGGTGGACATCTGGCCCAGCATGTTGGGCACGTTGGCGTTGGCGATGCTCAGACGATACAACGATTCGCGCGCCATGATGGCGTCCGGCAGGTTGACCGCGTTGCGCACGTTGCCATGCTCGAGAAAATCACGAATCTGGTCGGCGACCATCACCGCGCAGTTGTCCTCGGCCTCTTCGGTGGACGCCCCCAGGTGCGGCGTCGCGTATACGCGCGGCACGCCCTGCAGTACCTCGGCCGGGAAATCACAAAAGTAGCCGCGCAGATGATCCGAACGGATCGCCGCGACGAGAGCCTTGTCGTCGACGATGCCATCGCGCGCGAAATTGAGCAGAATCGCGCCTTTTTTCATCACCGCCATGCGTTTGGCGTCGATCAGGTTGCGCGTGGCATCAAGCAGCGGCACGTGCACCGAAACGTAATCCGCGCTGCGCAGCAACTCCTCGACGCTGTTCGCTTTTTTGACCTGCGCCGGCAGACTCCACGCCGCGTCCACCGTGATATGCGGGTCGTAACCGATCACATCCATGCCGAGCTTGATCGCGGCATCGGCGACCAGGCTGCCGATCTTGCCCAGACCGATTACACCGAGCGCGCGGCCGGGCAATTCACTGCCGGAGAACGCTTTCTTGCCGTCTTCAACCAGCTTGTGCAGGGTCTTGTCGTCACCGGTCAAACCTTCGACGAATTTCAGCGCGGGCGCGATGTTGCGCGAGGCCATCAGCATCGCTGCGAGGACCAACTCTTTTACCGCGTTGGCGTTCGCACCCGGCGCGTTGAACACCGGCAGTCCGCGTTTGCTCAGCTTATCCACCGGAATGTTGTTGACACCCGCACCCGCGCGGCCGATGGCCTTCACGCTGGCGGGAATTTCCATTTCGTGCAGATTTTGCGAACGCACGATGATCGCGTCCGGCGCTTCGACCTTGGGGCCGACTTGATATTGTTCAGAGGGAAAACGAGCAAGGCCAACCTTGGCGATATTGTTGATCGTCAGTATCTTGCGCGTGGTTATCACGTTATTCGTATTATCCATTTTTCTTCTCGAAGTCGCGCATGAATTCCACCAGCGCTTTTACGCCGTCCATGGGCATCGCGTTGTAGACCGACGCACGCATGCCGCCGACCGAGCGGTGCCCTTTCAATTCAACCAGATTGCGCGCTTTCGCTTCCTTCAAAAACGCGTCGTCCATCGATTCGCTTTTCAGCCGGAACGGAATGTTCATGCGCGAACGGTCTTCCTTGGCCACCGGCTGCTGGTAGAACTCGCTCTGATCGAGAAAATCGTACACCAGCGCGGATTTCGCGATATTGATTTTCTCCATCGCCGCAAGACCGCCTTGTTTTTTCAGCCACTGAAACACCAGGCCCGCGATATAAATTGCGTAAGTCGGCGGCGTGTTGATCATCGAATCCGCGTCGGCCTGCACCTTGTAATTGAAAACCTCGGGCGTGATGGGCAGCGCGTTGCCGATCAAATCATCGCGCACGATGACGATGGTCAATCCCGCCGGGCCGATGTTTTTTTGCGCGCCAGCGTAGATCAAGCCAAAGCGCGACACATCCAGCGGCCGCGACAGAATATGCGATGACGCATCCACCACCAGCGGCACGTCGCCAGTAGTCGGAATCCAGTTGAACTCCACGCCGCCGATGGTTTCATTCGAGGTGTAATGCACGTACGCCGCGTTGGCATCGAGTTTCCACGCCGCTTGCTTGGGCGCATAGGTGAAGTTCTGGTCTTCCGAACTCGCCGCGATGTTGACCTTGCAATATTTCTTCGCTTCGCTGATGGCCTTTTTTGACCATTGCCCGGTGTAAACGTAATCCGCACTGTTCTTGCCGCGCAATAGATTCATCGGTATCACCGTGAACTGCGCCGCGGCGCCGCCCTGCAGAAACAGCACTTTGTAATTCTTCGGAATCGCCAACAGTTCGCGCAAATCGGCTTCGGCCTGTGCGTGGATGCTGATGAACGCCTTGCCGCGATGGCTCATCTCCATCACCGACGAGCCGCTGCCGCCCCAATCGAGCATCTCATCGGCCGCCTGCTTTAGCACCGCTTCCGGCAAAACCGCCGGTCCTGCACTGAAATTAAATACTCTTGCCATAATGGTATCTACGTAAGTAATTGTTTTTAAACGGGTTTTTCTTGAGGTTCTTCATCATCCGTGTCGACGATTTTCTCCAGCCCGGCGAGTTTTTCGTTGTCCCCCAGATTGATAAGCCGCACACCTTGAGTGGTGCGGCCCTGCTCACGCACCTCGGCAACACGTGTGCGTATCAGCACGCCGCCGGTGGTGATGAGCATGATTTCATCCTCGCTACTGACCATCTGTGCCGCTAGCAGCTTGCCGTTACGGTCGCTGAATTGAATCGCGATCATGCCCTGCGTGCCGCGCGCATGGCGCGTATATTCGGAGACCGGCGTGCGTTTGCCGTAACCGTTTTCGGTTGCGGTGAGCACCGAAAGTTTTTCACCATCCGCGCACAAAAGCGAAATGACTTTCTGGTCTTTTTGCAGGCGCATGCCGCGCACACCCGCCGCGTTGCGCCCCATCGCGCGCACTTCGGTCTCGGCGAAACGCACCGCCTTGCCGTTGTCCGAGAACAACATGATGTCCTGCTTGCCGTCGGTGAGCACCACGCCGATGAGGAAATCACCATCGTCAAGACTGACCGCGATGATGCCCTTGTTCATCGGCCGCGAAAACGCCGACAGCGCGGTTTTCTTCACCGTGCCATTGGAGGTCGCCATGAATACAAACTGGTCGTCCGAGAACTCTTTCACCGGCAGCACCGCGGTGATTTTCTCGTGCTCCATCAACGGCACGAGGTTCACGATCGGCCTGCCGCGTGACGCGCGGCTGCCCTGCGGCACTTCGTAGACTTTCAGCCAATACACACGTCCGCGATTGGAGAAACACAGAATGTGATCGTGGGTGTTGGCGATGAACAGTTTGTCGACGAAATCCTCTTCCTTGGTTGTCGTCGCCTGCTTGCCGCGCCCGCCGCGTTTTTGCGCGCTGTAATCGGCCACTGGCTGCGATTTCATGTAGCCGCCGTGCGACAGCGTCACCACCACTTCCTCGGGCTGGATCAGGTCTTCGGTCGACAGATGCTGGGTGTCGAGGACAATTTCACTGTTGCGTTCCTGGCCGTATTGCTTTTTGATTTCGGCGAGTTCGGTCGAAATAATCAGCGTCACGCGCGCGGGTTTTGCCAGCACGTCAAGCAAATCGACGATTTTTTCCATCGTCTCTTTGTACTCGGCGGTAATCTTGTCGGTTTCGAGCGCGGTCAAATTCTGCAAGCGCATTTCAAGAATGCGCTGCGCCTGCACGTCGGACAACTTGTAACCACCCTTCTGCAAGCCGTATTCAGGCGACAAGCCCTCGGGCTTGGATATCTGCCCGCCGCCGCGCGCAAGCAGGTCTTCCACCAGTTGCGAGCGCCAGAAGCGGCTCATCAACTCGACTTTCGCCTCGGCAGGACTTGCCGCCGCCTTGATCAACGCGATCACGTCGTCCACATTCGACAACGCCACCGCGAGGCCTTCCAGGATGTGCCCGCGCTCGCGCGCCTTGCGCAACTCGAACACCGTGCGGCGGGTAACTACCTCACGCCGATGCCTCAGAAACGCATCCAGAATCTGCTTTAAATTCAATAACTTAGGTTGCCCATTCAGGAGCGCCACCATGTTCATGCCGAAGCTGTCCTGCATCTGCGTGTCTTTCCACAGATTGTTCAGCACGATTTCCGGCACTTCGCCACGCTTGAGTTCAATAACCGCGCGCATGCCGGATTTATCCGACTCATCGCGAATGTCGGAAATACCTTCGAGTTTTTTCTCGCGCACCAGCTCGCCGATCTTCATCAGCAGGTTGGCCTTGTTCACCTGGTACGGAAGTTCGTCGATGATGATCGCAACGCGCCCGCCCTTGTCTGCCTCTTCGAAGTGCGTGCGCGCGCGCATGATTACGCGGCCGCGGCCGGTGCGATAACCTTCCTTCACGCCTTGGACACCGTAGATGATGCCGCGCGTGGGGAAATCCGGCGCTTTTACGATGTCGATCAACTCTTCAATCGTGGAGTCGGGGTTCTGCAACAGCGTCTGGCAGGCATCGATCACATCCGACAGATTATGCGGCGGAATATTCGTCGCCATGCCCACCGCGATGCCCGAGGAACCATTGATCAGCAGATTGGGAATACGCGCCGGCAGCGTCACCGGCTCCATCTCCTTGCCGTCATAATTGGGCACGAAATCGACGGTTTCCATGTCAATGTCGGCAAGCATTTCCGAGGCGATGCGCTCAAGGCGGCACTCGGTGTAGCGATATGCCGCCGCCGAATCGCCATCGACAGAGCCGAAGTTGCCCTGGCCGTCGATCAGCGGGTAGCGCATCGAGAAATCCTGCGCCATGCGCACCAGCGCCTCGTAGGTCGCCGAATCGCCGTGCGGATGGTATTTACCAAGCACGTCACCGACCACGCGCGCGCATTTCACGTGCGAGCGGTTCCACACGGTATTGGATTCGTGCATCGCAAAAAGGATGCGGCGGTGCACGGGCTTCAAGCCATCGCGCACATCGGGCAAGGCGCGCCCCACGATCACGCTCATGGCGTAATCAAGGTACGAACGGCGCATTTCTTCTTCGAGACTGACCGGCAGTGTTTCTTTAGCGAATTGATCCATCGAGTGTGTATTTAACGACGGTTGCCCGCCTTAGCCGGATAAACCGATAAGTTTACCATGCTCAATGGCCGCCGGTCTGTTCAAACCACGATGATTGCCCCACACCCGGCACATGGGTGCAGCGCAGCAAAAAGCGCATTGGGCACTATCTTGCCGGCGGTGTATGCGCGATAATACGAGTCGTGCCGGAGCGACGTATATAAAGGGGCTTACCAGCGTCAAGCCATCGCCCGGCAAGTTTGTCAAGGTTTCATGTGCAAAAAAACGCAAAACGGCAAGGCAAACCGTTTCATTTTGGCAACAAAAAACCATGCTTTTTTGCGAAAAACCATGTTATGATTTCCACATGGTTTGCTATACAATCACCGTTGTGATACTAGTAGCCGTAATAGGGAGAGCAGCAGTTAGGTAACCGGTGTCTGGCGCCCTAATTTCTCAATGTAAAACAGGAGGATTAAAAATCATGAGTTCTGTAACACGTATTACATTAGCGGGCGTCGCATTGGCTGCCGTAGCCGGTTGTTCAGGCCCAGGCGGCATGGGGACATACAAAAATCAGGGCTATCTGCTCGACAGCGGCGGCAACGTAGTTCGCGCTCTGGGTGCTAACGTTTGTGTACGCACCAGCGATTGGACGCCGGCGCGTGCGATAGCGGGTTGTGACGCAGTTCTACAGCCGACCCAGCCGCCGGTCAAACCGAAGGTTGCTCCGAAGCCCAAGCCCGAAGCCAAGCCTGAAGCCAAGCCTAAGCCTAAGCCTAAGCCTAAGCCCGTAGTTCTCAATATCACCGGGAAGATCGAGTTGCAAAATATTCCGTTCGACAAGGCTGAACTGACTGGTGACAACCAGAAAGAACTGACGCAATTCGTTGGCGCCCTGAACAAAGCCAACAAGGCACGTCAGGCAGTCAGGTTCGGCGCAGTGGTTGTGACCGGCCATACCGATCGCCTCGGCACCCTGCCCTACAATATGAAACTGTCCGAGCGCCGTGCGGTTGTTGCCAAGGATTACTTGGTGAACAACCTCAAGGTCGATCAGAAACTGATCTTCTGGGAAGGCAAAGGCCCGAAACAGCCGATCCCGGTCACCAAGTTCTGCGACGACAAGATGGCGCGTAAACAGTTGATCGAGTGCCTGGGACCGAACCGCCGCGTAACGGTTGAGATCGTCGGCACAGCAGTGTCGAACGCAAAGCCGAAGCCAGAGACGAAACCGGAAGCAAAACCGGAAGCAAAACCGGCGGCAAAGCCGAAACCCAAGCCCTAATAAACGAAGGTAGTACGTTAAAAGCCCTGCTTCGGCAGGGCTTTTTTTTGCCTATACTTATCGATTTACGCCTGACAACCCATGTCATCAAACGCCGATTTCCTGATTGCAGCCCGCTGGCTCGTCCCTGTTGAGCCGCGGGGCGTGGTGCTCGACCGGCACAGCATTGCGGTGGGCGGCGGCAAAATCATTGAAATCCTGCCCAGCACGGAGGCTGCGGCAAAATACCCAGGCACGCGCGTGGTTACGCTTGAGTCCCACGTGGTATTGCCAGGGCTCATCAATCTGCACACCCATGCCGCGATGTCGCTGATGCGCGGCATCGCCGACGACAAGCCGCTGATGGAATGGCTGGAAAAACACATCTGGCCGGTGGAAGCGAAAATGGTGTCGCATGATTTCGTGCGCGACGGCACGTTACTCGCCTGCGCGGAGATGCTGCGTGGCGGCGTCACCTGCTTTAACGACATGTATTTTTTTCCGGAGGCCTCGGTGCAGGCCGCCTTGCAGTCACGCATGCGTGCCTCCATCGGCATGATCGCGATCGAATTCCCTTCGCAATACGCCAGCGACGCGCGCGATTACCTCGACAAGGGCCTTGCGCTGCGTGACCACAGGGGCGACGATCCGTTACTGTCGTTTTGCCTGGCGCCGCATGCGCCCTACACCGTGAGCGATGCCACTTTCGAACGCATTGCGGTGGTGGCCGATGAGCTGAGCGTGCCAATCCACATGCACGTGCACGAAACACAGGACGAAATCAACCGCAGCATCGCCGAGCACGGCGTACGGCCCTTGCAGCGGCTGCAACGCTTGAACCTGCTGGGGCCCAATCTGCTAGCCGTGCATGCCGTGCATCTCACGCAAGGTGAAATCGAATTACTTGGGGCACAAGGCTGCCACGTGGCGCATTGCCCGGCATCGAATCTCAAGCTCGCCGCGGGGTGCGCGCCCATCACCGCATTGGCGGCCGCAGGCGTCAATATCGGACTCGGCACGGACGGCGCCGCCAGCAACAACCGGCTCGATGTGTTTTCCGAAATGCGCCTCGCCTCGCTGCTGGCCAAAAACCTGTCGGGCAATGCCTCCGCGCTGCCCGCGTGCCAGGCGCTGGAAATGGCCACCCTCAACGCCGCGCGCGCGCTGGGCATCGACAATAGGACCGGCTCGCTCACGCCAGGCAAATGCGCCGATATTATCGCCGTCGATCTGTCCGCCCCCGAGCTGTCGCCCTGCTACGACCCGTTGTCGCACCTGGTGCACGCGGCCGGCCGCGAGCATGTAAGCCATGTATGGGTCAACGGTGACATGCTGCTCGACAACCGGGTGTTCACGCACCTGGACCCCGGCGAGCTGCGCGCCAAGGCGGACTACTGGAAAAACAGGATAACCACGCCATGAGCAACACCGCAAACGTCGACCCGCTGGAACTCGAAAAATTCAGCGATCTCGCGCACCGCTGGTGGGACGCCAACGGGGAATTCAAGCCGCTGCATGATCTGAATCCGCTGCGCCTGAATTACATCGACGGCATCGTGGCGCTCAACGGCAAACGCGTGCTGGATGTGGGCTGCGGCGGCGGCATATTATCCGAGAGCATGGCGAATCGCGGCGCCAATGTCACCGGCATCGACCTTGCTGAAAAACCGCTCAAGGTAGCTGAACTGCATTTGATCGAATCCGGCGCGCAAGTGGAATACCTGAACATCGCCGCCGAAGACCTGGCGCGCGACCGGCCGGGCGTCTATGACGTTGTGACATGCATGGAAATGCTCGAACACGTACCCGTCCCGGCGGCGACCATCGCCGCATGCGCGGCGCTCGTCAAACCCGGCGGACATTTGTTTTTTTCCACCATCAATCGCAATCCTAAAGCGTATCTGCTTGCGGTCATCGGGGCTGAATACGTGCTTCGCATGCTCCCGCGCGGCACGCATGACTACGCACGCTTTATAAAGCCGTCCGAGCTCGCCGGCATGTGCCGCGCGGCAAAACTCGAGGTGACGGGACTGACGGGTATGACCTACAACCCAATCACCAAGACCTATGCGCTCGGCGCCGACACCGGCGTTAATTACACACTGCACGCCATCAAGCAATAAACCGGAACATGATTCAGGCAGTCCTTTTTGACCTCGACGGCACATTCGCCGACACCGCGCCCGACCTCGGTTACGCAGTAAACCTCATGCGCGGCGCACGGCAACTGGCGCCGGTGCCGCTTGAGAAAACACGGCCGGTTACATCCATGGGCGCGCGCGGGCTGCTCGGGGCCGGCTTCGGCATCACGCCGGGACATGCGGATTTCATCGCCATGCGAGACGAATTTCTCAATCTGTACGAAGCCAATCTTTGTGTGCACACGCGGCTGTTTCCGGGCATGAACGATCTTCTGCGATCACTCGAGGCACGCGCGCTCAAGTGGGGCATTGTCACCAATAAGGCCGAGCGCTTTGCAATCCCGCTGATACAACAACTTGGGTTTGGCAAACGCTCCGCGTGCGTAATCGGCGGCGACACCACGGGCAAGTTAAAACCGCATCCAGACCCGCTCTACGCCGCGGCCAAGGTAATCGGCATCGAGGCTGCCCAATGTATCTACGTCGGTGACGACGAACGCGACATACAGGCCGGCCGCGCGGCCGGCATGCGCACGATCGCCGTGCGGTATGGCTACCTTAATGGCAGCGATCCTGAATCGTGGGGCGCCGATGCCATCGTGGACAACCCGATGGAAGTGCTAGATCACTTGAACTGAGTATGTGTCGCGCGTCTGACTAACGCGCGCCGCCGCCGCTGTCTTTCACTGGATCCGGCGGCAATTTTCTCACTTGAAACCGCCTTTCCGGCGGAGTACCTGCTTCATAACTTACAGGTGCAAGCTCCGGAACACTCACGTTGTCGCAAACCTTGCGAACGCGATACCGTTCGATAGGGGGTTTCCAGTCTTGCCGCAGTTCGCACGTGACCTGCACGCACGAAATGCTTTTAAGCCATGAACATACCTTGAGGTCAGCCCCATCGGCGTTGGTTATTTCCGTCAAAAATCGCGAATCAGGATAATACGGCCGGTTCGCTTCATTCGCCGCGCCGACATCCTGCAGTACTGTGTAAAAACTGCCGTTCGTCTCCAGAACACCAAGAACTCTTTCCATGAAACGCGACAGGTTATCCGTATATGAAAACCCGCCCAGTACGTCGCTGATAAGCTGGAATTTTCCCAACTCTTCCCTATCATACTGGCCAAAACGCTTACCAAACAGATATTGAATCTTGTTTGCGCCAAGATCCGCCGTGCGCTTGTGCCAAGCGGGGGTTCGGCGGTCCTCTATTGAAATGGCGACCGAGCTGGCCTTGCTCCCATCGGAATTCTCCAAAGGCCGCGTAGCACCGTTATTCGGCGCGTGGTAGTCCAGTATCGCCCGGCCCTCGCCCGCACCAATATCCAGCCACCGATCCTTGGCGCTCAGCCCGGCCAATTCACGATCAAATTCATTCGACAAACCCAGCACGTAATCCGCCAGTGTTCTGTCAATACTGTACCCGCCCGGCACTTGGTCGCCTTTACTCTGAAAAATACTGTCCTGCCTTGATATTTCGTCGCGAAGACTCCCAGCACCGGGAGACTGAGCTTGCGCCATTCCCGGCAACGACATTTGAAATACCAGCATCGCCAGCACGGACGCGACCTTGCAAAACGCAGCCATCCATAGCGGATGGAATTGCCTCAAAACTGAACAGGTCCTCACGAATTCTCCTTTTCTTACTTACGCTTTGCGTTGAACAGCCGGCCAGCCCTGAT
>CAMDLH010000202.1 GCA_945901405.1 Bordetella parapertussis
GCTGGGCTTCATGCTTAGCAAACTCAACCCACCCCATGCCGTCAACGCGCCCGATACCGGGTAGCCCAGCGGCGCATAACCCAGCGAGCCGTCAACCCGAGGGAAAATCCACTACACTACGATTACAGATTTTAAATTGAGAATTGCTGGGGATTTAGCGTGCCTATGAATCGCGGCCCGCATTCGAGCGCGCGTCCGTTCGCAAGCTGTATGTGCACCGCGCCGTTGGCGGAAGTCTCGATGACTTCGCCGGTGGAGACTTTGTCGCCCGCGGTGAGTGTGCGGGTAACGCCGTCAGTGCCGATGACCTTGACCTCGCCGACGATGGCGGTCACCGTTCCAATCGTTGTCGATTCAGCAGGATTTTGTGCCATGTTCTATCCGTCCAGTACTTGTTGCGTAACCGCGGGTATACGCAGAAACGTTACAAAAGTATGACATGGGGGCCCCTTAAAAAACAGGGCCTAAGGTATCGATACCAAAGTATCGAGTGTTAACTAATTATCACATCGATCAAATGACGAATTTTATTTAAGTATTTGTTTTTAAACGATATTTTAGAATCCATGAGAAATTTCACAGAAACCAGCCTATTGCGAACCCAAGGCGTGCACTGCCTGCGGCAGCGCTATAGGACGCTGCGTCGCGGCGTCCACCCACACCGATACCCCGTAGCCCTCGGCGGCGACGGCGCCGCCCGAACTCACAACATAATGCGTGTGCACACTGCTTTTTCCGATGCGGCCCAAGTGCACTTCGACGGTGACTTCGCCGGGGTAAATCAGCGGCTTGCGAAACACACATGCGGACGCGGCAAGCACCGGCACCGGCGCGGGCGGAATCATTGCCAGGCCGAGCGAGTGCACCCAGCGCATGCGCGCTTCCTCCATGAAGCGATAGTAGACGGCATTGTTCACATGGCCGTCGGCGTCCATGTCGGCGAATCTGAGCGGCAGCACGCACTCAAAAATCTTGCGGCACACGCTCGCAACCGCGGTGTCGTTCTGTGAGATTTCAACAATCATGATGACTCTGGCAGGCGGGGAAGATGGAGCAAAAAAAATCCCCCGCGCGAACCGGCGGGGGATGCGAGTCTTGCGGACGGTTTTACTTCACGTCCAGTATTTTCATCGCCTTGGCTAGCGTGTCCACCGACTCCTGATGTTTGCCGCTCTTGTGCAGCACTTCGCCCTCGGCGCGAAATTTCTTCACGTCGGCCATTTGCGTGGCGCTGAGTTTTGGATTTTTTGCCAGCGCTTCATCTATTTTTTTCATGTCCGCCGGGCAGTGAAACGCAAATGCCGCGCCGCTCGCCAGTGTGAATGCCGTTGCTGCAATGATGCCGCGTAGTTTCATGATTACCTCCTATTATGTTTACACGATCGCCGGATTGGCCGCGAAAGTGTATTCGCTTCGCCGGCAACACTCAACCACGGTAGGCGCATTCATGGTCGCGGGGTAAAATTCGCCAATCACAATCCAGCGCCATTCTTGATTCTCCAAGTGAATACTTCCACGCTACCCGCCGTGCACCATCAGCCGCTGGTGCTGACACCCGCCGATATCATCGAGCGGTTAAAACGCCCGCCACCCGCGCCTGATCCGCGCGATCTGCACATGGCCGATATCGCCGAGGGTACGAAGGTCACCGAAGCAGCAGTGCTGGTGCCGCTGGTCGCGCGCGGCGGGCAACTTAATCTGCTGTTTACCCAGCGCACCACGCATCTGTCGGCGCACGCGGGGCAGATCAGCTTCCCCGGCGGGCGTATCGAAGACAGCGACGCGGATCGCGAGGAAACCGCGCTGCGCGAAACCGAAGAGGAGATCGGCCTCGCGCGCACGCGTGTCACGCTGCTTGGCCGCATGCCGGAATATTCGATACCCTCGGGCTTTCGCATCACGCCCATCGTCGGCTGGATTGAGCCGCCGTTTGAAACCACGCCCGATCCGTTCGAGGTCGAGGAAATTTTTGAAGTGCCGCTGGCGCATTTTCTGGATATCAATAACTTTCAGCGGCGCGAGTACGATTTTAACGGGCGTCACCGCCACTATGTCGCCGCACCCTGGCAGGGCCGTTACATCTGGGGCGCCACGGCCGGAATGCTGCTGGTGATGTGCCGCATGTTCAGCGGCTGATCATGGCCAAGGCGCGCATGCCCCCTATGCCCTCTACGCCCGCGGTGCTCGCGCTGCGCGCGGCGGGTGTCGGCTTCACGCCGCACTTTTATGATTACGAGGAAAAAGGCGGCACCACGGTGTCGTCGCGCGAGCTCGGCGTGCCCGAACACGAGGTGGTGAAAACGCTGGTGATGGAAGACGACAAGGGCGCGCCCTTGGTCGTGCTGATGCACGGCGACAATCAGGTTTCCACCAAGTCGCTGGCGCGCGCGCTTGGCGCAAAAACCATCACGCCGTGCAATCCCGATACCGCGCAGCGCCACAGCGGTTATCGTGTCGGCGGCACTTCGCCCTTCGGCACGCGGCGCAAAATGCCGGTATATGTCGAACGTTCCATATTGCAATTGCAGGCGGTCTACATCAACGGCGGCAGCCGCGGGTTTCTGGTGCGAATTGCGCCAGACGTCATCACGCGGCTGCTCACGGCAACGCCGGTCGATGCGGCGATACCGAAGTAGACGCAAGTTGTGGCAACATAGGTGTCAACATAGACGCCATGACTTGAGGCGGTTGGGGGAGTATGACTAACAATAATGGCAAGGCGCGGCCCAAGGTCGGCCTGATACTGACCGGCGGTGGCGCGCGCGCGGCGTATCAGGTGGGTGTGTTGCGCGCGCTTACCGAATTCCTGCCGCGCGGCGCGAGCACGCCGTTCCCCATCATCAGTGGCACTTCGGCGGGCTCGATCAACGCGTCCGTGCTGGCGGTGGACGCTGCCGATTTTCGCTACGGCGTGCGGCGGCTGATGACGGTGTGGAAAAACTTTCATGTGCATCACGTCTACCGCGCCGATATGTGGGGCACGTTCACCAACAGCGCCAAGTGGATCTTCGCCGCGATTTCGGGCGGGCGGCTGCGTAACATCCCGATATCGCTGCTCGACAATTCGCCGCTGGCGGCACTGCTCACGCGTTATGTTGATTTCGCTGGCATCCAGCGCAATATCGACAATGGCGCCTTGCATGCATTCAGCGTCACGTGCTCGGGCTATACCTCCGGGCAGTCGGTGACGTTTTATCAAGGCCAGCCGCATCTCGAAAACTGGCAGCGCGCGCGGCGCATCGGCGTCGCGATGCCCATCGCACTCGAACACATGCTGGCATCGAGCGCGCTGCCGTTTATTTTTCCGCCGGTGAAGATCAACCGCGAATTTTTCGGCGACGGCTCGATGCGCCAGATCGCGCCGGTGAGTCCGGCGCTGCATCTGGGGGCGGAAAAGCTGCTGGTGATCGGCGTCGGGCGCCAGTTGCAACCGGGCGCGGAGCGCGCGCGCGGCACTGCCTATCCGTCGCTCGCGCAAATCGCCGGCCACGCGCTGAACAGCATTTTTCTCGACAGCCTCGAAGTCGATCTCGAACGCCTGCAGCGCATCAACCGCACCATCGAATTGATACCGGAGGAGATCCGCAAGTCGAGCGGCTATCCGCTGCACAAGGTCGATTTTCGGGTGATTACGCCGAGCGAGGAACTCGAAAAAATCGCCGCGCAGTTCGCGCACGAATTGCCGCGCGCCATACGCACGCTGCTGTCCTCGGTGGGTGGCTTGCGCGCCAGCGGCTCGAACCTGCTGTCGTACCTGCTGTTCGAGAAATCCTATTGCCGCGCGCTGATCCAGTTGGGCTACAAGGACACCATGGCGCGCAAGGACGATCTACTGACGTTTCTGGGCATTTCCGTGTAGCCGCTGGCCGTGCCGGCGGCGGGAACTTCATGGTATAAAGATGGCCCATATCATGGTGATATCCATGGTGAGTCAATGGTGACAGGGCATCATGAGCCGTGCATTTGTAAAAGAGAGCGACGAGGATCAGTCGGCGGGCGAACTGCCCGAACGGCCCATCCCCGCGCACGCCAATTACGTGACACCGCGCGGATTGTCGCTGTTGCAGGCGCGCGCGCGCGAACTCGCCGCACGGCATGAGCAACTGAAGGCGCTGTCCACGGACGACTCCGAGGCCAGGCAAAAATTGCGCGAAGTCGAGCGTGACCAGCGCTACGTCACCGCGCAGATCGACCGCGCGGAACTCGTCGATCTCGGCCGCCAGCCGCGTGATGAAGTGCATTTCGGCGCGGCCGTCAAGATCACCGATAAAGACGGCAAGCAACGCGATTTCAGCATCGTTGGCGACGACGAAGCCGATGTCGCCGATGGCCGCATCAGTTGGGCCTCGCCGCTGGCGCGCGCGCTGCTCGGCTCGCGCGTGGGCGACAGCGTGACGTGGCGGCGGCCCGCCGGCGATACCGAGGTGGAAATCGCCGCCATCCGTTACGATGCGCACTGACCCCGATTTAACATGAAGTTTCTTGCCCTGCTGGCCGCGCTGGCGTTTGAACAGGCATGGCCGTTGCGGAGGGAAAACCCCGCGCACGCCGGCTACGCGAGTTATGCCGCGACGCTGCAACATCACTTCGATGCCGGCCAGTACCGGCAGGGCGTGATCGCCTGGCTGCTCGCGGCCGTGCCGCTGGTCGTCGCGGTGTTTCTCATCGGTTTTTTTCTGGCGCGGTGGAGCGTGGTGCTGGGCTGGCTGTGGAGTGCCGTCGTGGTTTACGTCGCGGTCGGGTTTCGCCAGTTCAGTCATTACTTCAACGAGATTCAGATGGCGCTTCAGGACGGCAATCTGAATGGCGCTCGCGATCTGCTTGCACGTTGGCGCACCGAGCCCGCGGCGGAATTGTCTTCCGGCGAAGTTTCACGCGTGTCGATAGAGTTGGGGCTCGCTGAATCGCATCGCAATGTATTCGGCCCCATCGCGTGGTTTGCCGTGCTCGGCCCGGCGGGTGCGATTCTGTACCGCGTCGCAACGGTGCTGCGCACGCAATGGGCAAGCCGCGCCGAACCGGATGCCGGCGACGCGGGTGAATTCGGGCGGTTCGCCGAGCGCGCGTTTTATTACATCGATTGGCTGCCGGCGCGATTGACCGCTGTGAGCTTCGCGGCGGTGGGCAATTTTCAGGACGCCGTCGATTGCTGGCGCGCGCAGGCGCGTGCGTGGGCCGACGAAGCGCAAGGCGTGGTGCTCGCCAGCGGCGCGGGCGCGCTGGGCGTGAAGCTCGGCGGCGAACTGCACGAATATGGCCGCGTGCGCTACCGCCCAGAGCTTGGCACGGGTGACGATGCCGACACAGACTACATGCGCGCGGCGGTGGGCCTCATCTGGCGCGCGCTGGTGACGTGGATGTTTCTGATGTTTATCGTCACGCTGGCGTATTCGCTGGGGTAACGGGGGGCGAGCTGCTTCACCGCGGAGGCGCGGAGGCGCAGAGGTTACGCAGAGAAAAACAATTTCCGTGCGGATTTTCTCTGCGGGTGTTCTCCGCGCCTCCGCGGTGAATCTTGTTCTCAATCAAACCGCTGCGCATGTGCGCGCATTCTTTCTTCGGCAATTTTGCGATACGACGCGAGACGCGATGCGGCGATGGTTCCCGCCACGCAGGCGGCGGCAACGGCGCAATTCGGCTCCGCCATGTGGCGGCAATCGCGAAAACGGCATTGGCCGAGAAAAGGCCGGAATTCGACGAACGCATCGGCTGTTTGCTCGACGCTCAGGTGATTCAGGCCGAACAACTGCATGCCGGGCGAGTCGATGATGTGGCTCGTGGCATCGAGGTGATAGAGCGCGGTGCGCGTGGTGGTGTGGCGCCCTGAGTCGAGCGCCTCGGAGATTTCCGCCACGCGCAGATTGGTATCGGGTATCAGACTGTTGATGATGGTGGATTTACCCATGCCCGATTGGCCGACAAGCACGCTGGTGTGCGAGGCCAGCAGCGGTCTTAAAGGGGACACATCCTGCTTTGCTGCGAGGCCCAGCACGCGGCAGCCGAGCCGCTCGTAGATGCGCAGCGCCTCGCGCGCCGCCGCGCTTTCCGGCAAATCGATTTTGTTCAACACGATCAGCACCGCGATTTCCGCATGCGCGCAGGCGGCAAGACAGCGATTGATCAACTCATCGTAAAAACCGGGTTTCGCCGCGACCACGATTACCGCTTGCGTGACGTTCGCCGCGATGAGTTTTTGGTGGTGCGCGTCGGAGCGGTAGAGCAGTGTGGTGCGCGGCAGCACGGCCTCGATCACGCCGCTGTCGGACTCGGAACGCCGGACGTTAACGCGGTCGCCGCAGGCGATATCGCTTTTTTTGCCCCGCGTCGAGCATTCGACAAAATCGCCGTCGGGGAACTCGACGCGGTAGCGCCGTCCGTAGGCGGCGACGACACTCCCGGCGCGCAAGCCTTCCGTGCGCGCCATCAGCGTTTACAAATCAAACAGGGCATCCAGCTTGGCCGCGCAGATGAAGTCGTTGTCGGACAGGCCCTTGATCGCATGCGTCACGTATTCGACGCGGCACTTGTTGAAGCCGACGGTGAGGTCGGGGTGATGGTCCTCGCGGTGCGAAATCCACGCGGTTGCATTCACGAATGCCATTACGTGATGGTAATTCTTGAACTCATACGTTTTGTGGATGACGCCGTTGCCGAGCGACCAGCCGTTCAGTTGCTTCAACAATTGCGCGATTTCATCATTGCTGAGCGGTGCAACGCCGCCTTCGCAGGGTTTGCAGCGGCTTTTGACAAGATCGATAGCACCCATAAAAAGTCCTTTATAAACAATAACTTACGTATTCTGTAAACGGCCTATGCGCGCCAGCGCCGGCGGATGCGAATCATGGAACGCCGAATACAGCGGGTCCGGCGTCAGCGTCGATGCGTTGTCCTTGTAGAGCTTGGTGAGCGCGGATACCAGATCGGCGGCGGATGCATTTTGCGCGGCGTAGTGGTCGGCCTCGAATTCGTGTTTGCGTGAATACATCGCCGACAGCGGCTGCAACATGAAGGTGAAGTTGGGCACGACGATGAAAAATAATATCAACGCCATCGCGGTGGACGGCGTGCTCACGTTAAGGCCTTCGTAGAACCACGGCTTATCCATCACATAACCCAGCGCCCACAGGAACACAAAACTCACCGCGAACGCCCACGCAATGCGCTTGATCACATGGCGCAGCTTGAAGTGGCCCAACTCGTGCGCCAGCACCGCTTCCACCTCGGGCGGGTTCAGCCGTTCGAGCAGCGTGTCGAAAAACACAATGCGCTTGGTCTTGCCGAAGCCGGTGAAATACGCGTTGCCGTGGCTCGAACGCAGCGAACCATCCATCACCATCAGGCCCGCCACCTTGAAGCCGCAGCGCGCGAGCAGGCGCTCGATGCGCTCTTTCAATTCCGGGTTATCCATCGGCGTGAATTTATTGAATAGCGGCGCGATCCACGTCGGGTACACCGCGAGCATGAGGAGATTAAAAACCATCCACACCACCCACGCATACAGCCACCAGTAGGCCCCCATTTTTTCCATCAGCCAGATGATCGCGGCCACCAGCGGCAGGCCCAGTGCCGCGCCCAGCGCAAGACCTTTCGCGAAATCGATCCAATACAGCTTTGGCGTCATCTTGTTAAAACCAAAACGCTCCTCGATGCGAAAGGTGCGATACAGGCCGAATGGCAACTCGGTGAGCGTCATCACCAGCGCCACCAGCACGATCAGCAAGAGCCCGCGCCACACGCCTGCGGGTGCAATTGCCGCAAAATCGCGCAGCAACTGCAGACCACCACCAAAAGTGAGCACGAGCACGAGCAGCACTTCAAACGCACCTGATATCATGCCGAAGCGCGTCTTGGCACAGGTGTAGTCTGCCGCGCGCTGGTGCGCTTCAAGACTGATCATGGCGGTGAATTCCGGCGGCACTGCGGCGTGATGACGGCGCACGTGGCTCACGTGCCGCCAGTCCAGCCACAGGCGGGTGGCGGCGGCGAGCAGCAGAGCGGCCAGAAAAAGTATGCTAAAAGCGTTCATACGCTGCGCCAAGTGTGCCGAATAATGGCAAATGTGACAAAATAAGCATGGGATAGGGAGAAATCATTATGGCACAAGACCCGAACAACCTCATCTGGGTTGACATGGAGATGAGCGGACTGGATCCAGACAAGGACAAGGTGCTGGAGGTTGCGGTGATCATCACCAACGCGCAACTGGAGACGCTGGTCGAAGCGCCGACGCTGGTCGTGCATCAGGCCGACAGCGTGTTGAACAACATGGATAAATGGAACACCGACACCCACGGCAAGAGCGGCCTCACGCAGCGCTGCCGGGAGTCGAAGATGAACGAAGACGAGGCGGCGGAGTCGATGGTGAAATTCATCGCGCAATACGTGGCGCAAAACGCCTCGCCGATGTGCGGCAACTCCGTGCATCAGGACCGGCGCTTCATGGTGCGCCATCTGCCGAAGCTGGAAGCATGGTTTCACTATCGCAATCTGGATGTGAGCACGCTAAAAGAACTTGCGCGCCGCTGGAAGCCCGAATTGCTCAACGGATTGACCAAACACGGCAGGCACGAAGCGCTTGCGGACATTCAGGAATCGATCGCGGAACTTAAGTATTATCGTATGCACATGCTCAAGATTTAAGCATGGACAAACGCGCGCATTCCACGCGCGGCGTTGGTGGCATGCGCGGCAACACCCGCATGATCGCCGTCGGCTGGCTGCTGATGTTCGCGATGGTGTTCTGGTTCTTCAGCATGTGGTTCGAGCGCGAAGCCAACCCCAACCGCAACATCGTTGCCGCCGCCGGCGCCGAGGTCACGCTGACACGCAGCCGCAACGGGCACTACTTTGCCGACGGCGAAATCAACGGCGAGCGCGTTACCTTCATGCTCGACACGGGGGCGACCACCATCGCGCTGCCCGGCCCGCTCGCGCGCCGGCTCGGCTTGAAGCTCGGTCCCGCGATAGAGATGTCCACTGCCGCCGGCCCCGCGGCGGCGCACCCCACGCGGTTGGCGAGCGTGCGGCTCGCCAGCATCGAGATGCGCGATCTGTCCGCGCTGGTGTCCGAGCGCATGCAGCCCGATGACGTGGTGCTGCTGGGGATGAATTTTCTGAAGCGGCTGGAAATGGTGCAGCGGGGCGATCAACTGGTGCTGCGGCCGTTAGACCGCGGTTCGAGTGCAAAGCAATGAACAAGGAGTAATCGATGAACGTGGCAAATCAACCGGCTTTTGCGGAGCCTATCGTCCAGTCCGAGTTGGAACTGTTGGAGCAATGGCTCAATCAGTTTAGCGCGGCCCTGCGTGGCGCGAATCAAGCGTCCGTTGCGGCTTTGTTCGTGCCGGAGTGCCACTGGCGCGATCTGCTCGCGTTTACCTGGAGCATCACGCCATGTCAGGGCGCTGATGCCATCGCGGCATCGTTGGTGGCAAAGCAGGCAAGCACCAGGGCGCGCGCATTCGCCGTTGCCCACGACCGCACACCGCCGCGCCGCATCAAGAGAACCGGCATCGATGTCATCGAAGGCATTTTTCAGTATGAGACCGAGCTTGGACGCGGCTACGGCGTGGTGAGGCTGCTGGCGGACAATCCAGCGAAGGCCTTTCAACTCATGACCAATCTGCACGAGTTGAAAGGCTTCGAGGAAAAAGTCGGCAAGCGGCGCCCCACGGGCGAAGCCTATTCGCGCAACTTCGGCGGCACCAACTGGAAGGATCAGCGCACCGCCAGCCAGACGTATGCGGATCGCGAGCCCACGGTGCTGGTGGTCGGCGGCGGGCAGGCCGGGCTGACGGTGGCGGCCAGATTAAATCACCTCGGCGTCGATACGCTGGTGATCGACAAACTGCCGCGCGCGGGCGACTGCTGGCGCACGCGTTATCACTCGCTGGCGCTGCACAACCCGACCGACTACAACCACCTGCCGTACATGCCTTTTCCGCCGAACTGGCCGGTGTATCTATCGAAGGACATGGTGGCCGATTGGTTTGAAGCGTACGCCTGGGCGATGGAAATCAATTTCTGGACCAGCACTGAATTCGTCAGCGGCGCTTACGATGAATCCGCCGGCCGCTGGAGCGCCGTGGTGCGGAACGCCAACGGCGCCGAGCGCACCGTGCGCCCGAAACATTTGATTTTCGCCAACGGGTTGGTAGGCTTCCCGCATATTCCTGATTTGCCGGGCCTGAAGGATTTCAAGGGCGACGTGATGCACACCACCGCGTTCACCAACGGTGCTAACTGGCGTGGCAAAAAAGCGCTGGTGCTGGGCACGGGCACCAGCGGTCACGATGTCGCGCAAGACCTGCACGCCAACGGTGTGGAAGCCACCATCATCCAGCGCGGCTCGACCATGGTGCTCAGCATCAGCCCCAGCGCAAAATTGACCTACGGCCTCTACGAGGGCGTGCCGCTAGACGATGGCGATCTTTTTGTTACCACCAACACCCTGCCGGTGACAAAACGCAATCTGCAACTGATCACCGCGCGCATGGTCGAATTCGACAGAAAAATGATCGATGGCCTGATCGCCCGCGGCTTCAAGTGGAACGACGGCGAAGACCACATGGGGCACAACATGATGATCCGCACCCGCTACGGCGGCTACTACCTCGACGGCGGCTGCTCCGAACTCATCATTAACGGCGAAGTCGGCCTCATGCAGTACGAGCAGATCGAACGCTTCGTGGCCGATGGCGCGCGGCTCAAGGATGGCACGGTCAAACCGGCCGATCTGATCGTGCTGGCCACAGGCTTCGTCAGCCAGGAAGTGCTGGTGCGCAAACTGCTGGGCGACAGCGTCGCGCAAAAGATAGGCCCGGTGTGGGGCATCGCCCCCGACGGTGAAATGAACAATATGTGGCGGCGCACCGCGCAAGAAGGGCTGTGGTTCGTCGGCGGCAGCTTCGCCAACTGCCGGATTTTCTCGCGCGTTGTGGCGCTGCAGATCAAGGCGATCGAGGAAGGGCTGGTCCAGTAGGCTGAGGCGATGAAACATGTGAAATTCGCCTATGGCGTGGGAACAGCGCCGACGCACGAGTTGATCTGATGCTCCCGTAATCACAATTTCCCGTCTAGATCGAGCGGTCATGGCTCAAAGCGGGGAGCGCCGGACCGCTTTTTGAGGGCACGCAAGTGGCGCAGTGGTCGAATTTGCAACAGTGCGCCTCG
>CAMDLH010000203.1 GCA_945901405.1 Bordetella parapertussis
CCCAAGACCCAGGTAAAAATTGTCGATACCTGGAATACGAGCGGCATGCGCGGTACCGGTACAAATCACTTTAAGATAAAAGATGTTTTCGTGCCGGCGGAACGTACAGTGCTATCGGCAGCGCAATCACTGGATTCGGGCGGGCCGCTTTACAAGATTCCGCGTACGCTGGCCTTCGCGTGCGGTGATGCTACGGTAGCACTCGGTGTGGCGCGCAGTTGTCTCAATGCATTCTATGAACTGTCCGGCGCAAAAGTCCCGCGCGGCACGCCGCGCTTGCTGCGCGATCAACCTTTGATTCAGTTGAAGGTGGGGCAGGCGGAGGCGACACTGCGTGCCGGCCGCGCGTACCTGATGAATTCTATCGATGAACTGTGGGCAGACGCGGTGACCGATGGACCGATTGCGCTGGAGCGGCGTGTGGCGATACGCTTATCCACCACGCACGCCATCAGATTGGCGGCTCAGGTTGTGGATAGCATTTACGAGGCTGCTGGCGTCACCGCAGTTTTCAAAAGCCATGTCATGCAACGCTATTTTCAGGATATTCACGTCATTACACAGCATGTTCAGGCCAGTTCGTCGCACTATGAAGTGGTGGGACGGCACTGGATGGGACTCTCGATAGAGGATTCCCGAATTTAGGTTTGGAGTATTGCATTTCGTGCGCACGATCAGTCTGCACGGATTTTGCCTTCCCGAATCACGCGTCCCCATTTTTCCGTTTCGCTGTGCAGGTACGCAGAGAATTGATAGGGTTTTCTGGCGATCATATCAATGGCAAACGCGGTGAATGGCTCGGCAACGTCGCGTGAGCTTGCTGCCTTGGTGATTTCGCCGTGTAACAGATTCACAATTTCACGCGGCGTGCCGGCTGCTACCATAATGTGAAGCCGTTGTTTACGGTGTCGGGCCACAGCGTCTGTTCCGCGAGGCAGCAACAAAGTATTTGCTTGAAAACCAGCATATGCCTTCAATCAGTGATTGTGCGATGCACATGAAGCAGCTTGATCCGTTCATCGGCGATTTGCCTCTGGATAGGATTCACGATGGCACGCTTAAGTTGTTTGTCGCAGCACGCAAGTAGCAGGGTGTATCAAGTCGCACCATCAACATAGCCCTTCAGAGGGTTGTGCGCATTTTGCGGCTTGCGGCAAACGTATGGCGAGATGAGCACGGAATGACGTGGATGGATCGTATCACGCACGTTTCAATGCAACCGGAAAGCAATAACCGGATTCCCTACCCGATTTCTTGGGAGGAACAAGGTTATTTGTTAAAGGCACTACCGGATCATCTTGCAAAGATGGCGCTGTATAAAATGAACAGCGGCTGCCGTGAGCAGGAAGTATGCCGGTTGAGTTGGGATTGGGAAATTAAGGTACCAGAGCTCTCGACAAGTGTATTTTTGATTCCACACGATTTCGGAGGGGTGCGACAGAATTCGGGCGTAAAAAACGGTGAAGATCGTTTAGTCGTACTGAATGATGTAGCGAAGTCGATCATCGAGGCACAGCGCGGACTGCACAAAGTATGGGTATTTCCATACAAGGGCAATCGGCTCGCCTAGATGAATAGTTCAGCGTGGAAGCACGCACGAGTCAGAGCCGCAGCAGCATGGGTGAAGGAAAAATGTGAGACGGCGCATCCAGGCTTTGCGCACTTGCGTGTGCATGATCTTAAGCACACGTTTGGACGCAGGCTACGGGTCGCAGGCGTTGCGTTTGAAGATCGGCAGGCACTGCTCGGCCACAAGTAGGGTAGTGTGACAACCGATTATTCAGCGGCCGAGATCGAACACTGGATCGCGCAAGCGAATAAAGTAACGATGATCGGTCAGCGCAGTTCGCCAACGCTTACAGTATTACGCAGGAGATCAGCTTGAGTTTTGGATGATTGCGAAAGGTCCCGCAAAACTCCCGCAATCTGATCAAAACGGAAGAAAGCACCAGTTAGAAAATGAGCTAAGTGCTTGATTTTGTTGGTCGGGGCGAGAGGATTTGAACCTCCGACCACCTGCACCCCATGCAGGTACGCTACCAGGCTGCGCTACGCCCCGAGTCAGGCAATTATACCAGAGCGCCTGCTTCACTTCGCCAGCGCGGCGTCTATGGATAACGCAAGTTTGCCTACAATCTCATCGATGTGCGCCCGGTTGATGATATAGGGCGGCGCAAGCAGCACGTGGTCGCCGCGCTCGCCATCGATGGTGCCGCCCATGGGGTAGCACATCAGGCCGTGTGTCATGGCCTCGCGCTTGATGATTTGATGCATCTTGCGCGCGGGTTCGAATGCGGATTTTGTCGATCGATCCGCGACTATTTCCATGCCGATGAACAATCCGCGGCCGCGCACGTCTCCGATATTAGGATGATGCTCGAAGCGCTCGCGCAACGCCGCCAGCAGTGCTGCGCCTTGTTCGCGCACATTGGCCAGCAGGTTTTCGCCGCGTATGGTGTGCTGCACCGCGAGCGCCGCCGCGCATGCGATGGGGTGGCCCAGATAAGTGTGGCCATGCTGAAAGAAGCCGCTGCCGCCTTGTATGCGATCAAATATTTTTTTCGACACCAGCGTCGCACCTATCGGCTGATAGCCGCCGCCGAGTCCCTTGGCGATCACCACCATGTCCGGGGTGATGCCTTCCTGCTCGTAGGCGAATAACGTCCCAGTGCGGCCCATGCCGCACATGACTTCGTCGAGGATGAGCAGAATGCCATGGCGGTCGCAGATTTCGCGTATGCGCCGAAAGTAACCCGGCACCGGCGTTGTCGCGCCCTGCGTTGCGCCGCCGACCGTCTCGGCGATAAATGCGATCACGCGATCGTGGCCTAGACGTTGTATGGTTTCCTCGAGTTCGTTGGCCACGCGCAAGCCGTAATCGGCTTCGCTCTCGCCTTCTTTCATGTCGCGATAGGCGTAGCACGGCGCGATATGTTCGGCGCGCATCAGCAGCGGCGCAAATTGCGTGCGCCGCCACGCGTTGCCGCCGACGGCGAGCGCGCCCAGCGTATTGCCGTGGTAGCTCTGGCGGCGGCCTATAAAGATTTCGCGCCGGGGTTGGCCGCTTTCGAGAAAAAACTGGCGCGCGAGTTTCAGCGCGGCCTCGATGCCCTCCGATCCGCCGGATACGAAATACACGCGCTCGAATACCTTGCCGCTGGCCTCGATCAGGAAATCCGCCAGCGCCTCGGCCGGTTCGCTGGTGAAGAACGAGGTGTGGGCGTAAGCAAGTTTGTCCGCTTGCAGCTTGATGGCGTCGATGGTTGCACGATGCCCGTGGCCCAGGCACGAGACCGCGGCGCCACCGGACGCATCAAGGTAGCGCCGGCCTTCGCGGTCAATCAGGTATGGGCCTTTGCCCGCCACCGCTATCGGCGGCTCCACCCGGGCGTTGCGATGAAATACGTGATCCACGAGCTAAAAAGCCGCGTCGAACGCGGCCTGTGCAAGGTTGCGGTTCGAGAAGCGAGGCATCAAGCGCGCAACAACTCAAGCACCGACTCGATTTCCTTGCGCACGGAATTCATACCCGCGCCTTGTGCCGTCCCGCTGCGTGCCGCACGCGGTACGCGCGGCGGTTCGCCTGCAATTTCGTCAAGGCGGTTGCGTGCGCCGCTGATGGTGAACCCCTGATCGTAGAGCAGGTCGCGAATACGGCGAATCAGCAGGACTTCGTGGTGTTGGTAATAGCGGCGATTGCCGCGGCGCTTGACTGGCTTTAACTGGGTGAACTCCTGCTCCCAGTAACGCAAAACGTGCGGCTTGACGCCGCACAGATCGCTGACCTCGCCGATAGTGAAGTAACGCTTTGCCGGTATCGGCGGAAGCGCGGGCTTCTGGTTACTGCTGGCTTCCATGGTAACGCTGCTCCACCATGGCTTTCAGTTTTTGCGATGCATGAAAGGTTACGACGCGGCGCGCCGTAATAGGAATTTCCTGACCGGTTTTGGGGTTGCGGCCCGGCCGCTGCGGCTTGTTGCGCAACTGGAAATTGCCAAAACCGGACAATTTCACCCCCCGGCCTGCCTCCAGCGCATGGCGGACTTCGTCGAAGAATATCTCGACCATATCCTTGGCTTCACGCTTGTTAAAACCTACTTTTTCGAACAACAGATCTGCGAGTTCAGCCTTCGTTAACGTCATTTGTTCCCCTTTCAACGTAGCTTGGCGTTGAAACGCTTTTCTATAATTTTACGCACTTCCGAGACCGCGGAATCGACTTCCGCGTCGGTAAGTGTTTTATCAGTATCCTGTAATAACATCCTGAATGCAAGACTTTTTTTGCCCTTTTCTATACCCGCGCCACGGTACAAATCAAATACCATAAATCGGCTGACGATGGCCGGTTTTTCGCGTTCCACGGCCTCCAAAATTGCCTGGTATGTGGTGTTTTCGTCAAAAATCGCGGCGAGGTCGCGCCACACCGGCGGGAACTTTGAAATCTCGCCACCGGTGGGTAATGGGCGTGCCCGCAACAACTCAAAGTCAACTTCAAACAGTACCACGGGGGAGGGCAGACCGTACTTCTGCTGCCACCGCGGATGTAATTCGCCCAGCCATCCCGCCGCCGCGCCGCCAGCTTCAATGCGGGCGGATTTCCCCGGATGAAACGCGGGATGAGGCTCGGCGATGAACTTGGCGCGACGCGGCTGAAACAGCGCTTCGACGTCTGCCTTCACATCAAAAAAATCTACCGTCCGCGCCGGGCGCAGACCCCATTGTTCGTCAAAAGCCTCGCCAAACGCGGCGCCGCCCACCCGCCACGGCTGCGCGTGTTCCGTGCCGCCAGGCAGGAAACAGCGTCCCAATTCAAACACGCGCGCGCGCGACTGTTTGTGATGCGCGTTGTACGCAATCGCGCTGATCAGACTGCCGATCAAGCTTGTGCGCATCACGGCCATCTGACTGGCAATCGGATTCGCCAGCGCAATCGGTTTGTCGTTGGCGCAAAAGTCACGCTCCCACTGCGCATCGACAAAACTGTAAGTCACGATTTCCTGGTAGTCGCGCGCGACGAGCGCGCGGCGTATAAGCGATGCGCCAAGGCCTCGTTCATCCGCCGGCAAGGGGCGCGCCGGCGCCACGGGATACGAAGCAGGAATCTTGTGATAGCCGTGCACGCGCGCGAGTTCTTCAACCAGGTCTTCCTCAATGGCGATATCGAAGCGATACGCGGGCGGCGTCACCGTGAATTCGTCTCCGGCCTGCGTATACGCGAAACCCAGCCGGTCAAAAATCGCCCGCGCTTCGTCACTGGCGACAGCGATACCCAGCAGGCGCCGTGCGCGGCTCATGCGCAGACGTATGGCGTCGCGGCGCGGCAACGTCGAGCGTGCTTGCGCCACCGGGCCGGGCGCGCCTCCGCAGATGTCGAGCACCAGCCGCGTCGCACGTTCGATGGCTTCCTGCGTGGCGGCAAAATCAACGCCGCGCTCGAAGCGGTAGGCCGAGTCCGATCCAAAACCCAGCACACGCGATTTGCCTGCAATCACGTCAGGGGCAAAGAATGCGCTTTCCAGCAGAATGTCTTGTGTGCCGTCACCCACCGCGCTATCCGCGCCGCCCATGATGCCGGCCAGGGCCAGCGCCTTCACTTCATCGGCTATCAGCAGAAACTGCGGCGTGAATTCGCGCGTCTCGCCGTTGAGCAGTGTCAGTTTCTCTCCCGCGTTGGCGAAGCGCACATGTATGCCGCCGCGGATCTTCGCCGCGTCAAACGCATGCAGGGGCTGGCCGAGTTCGAGCATCACGTAGTTGGTGATATCCACCACCGCGCTGATCGAGCGCACGCCGCTGCGCGCGAGGCGCTGCACTATCCACGGCGGCGTGGGCGCTTTCACGTTAACACCGCGCACGATGCGGCCGCAATAACGCGGGCACGCCTGCGGCGCGTCCAGCGTGATTTGCACTTTGTCCGCTATCGTCGCGGCTACAGCGCTGGTGTTAATCGGTTTTGCCGCATGTCCGCTCAACGCCGCCACTTCGCGCGCCATGCCCTTGATGCTCAAGCAGTCGCCGCGATTGGGTGTTGGCTTGCTGGTGAACAACTGATCGTCGAGTGCGAGCACCTCACGCACGTTGGCGCCTATGGGTGCGTCGGCCGCGAGCGCAAGCAGCCCGCTTGCGTCGGCGTTCAAGCCCAACTCCTTTGCTGAGCACAACATGCCTTGCGATTCGACGCCGCGCACCTTCGCGGCCTTGATCTCGATACCGGGCAGCTTCGCGCCCGCCAGCGCGGCCGGCACACGCATGCCAGCGGCTACGTTGGGCGCGCCGCAAACGATGGTCAGCGGTGACGCGCCGATATTTACCTGGCACACATTCAAACGGTCGGCGCCGGGATGTTTTTCTACGGACAACACTTCGCCAACCACCACGCGCTCGAACGGCGGCGCGGCCGGTTCGACGGCCTCGATCTCAATGCCGCCGAAGGTCAGCAAATCCGCCAGCTCGCGCGTATTGAGCGGCGGATCGATGACCGTGCGCAGCCAGTTTTCGGAAAAATTCATCGCGAGGTTGCCATCAACGTCAATTGAATTGCTTCAGGAAGCGCAGATCGTTGGCGAAGAACAATCTGAGATCGTTCACGCCATAGCGCAACATGGTGAGGCGGTCGAGCCCCATGCCGAACGCGAAGCCCTGGAACTGCTGCGAGTCGATGCCGACATTGGCGAGCACACTCGGGTGCACCATGCCACAGCCGCCGATCTCGAGCCAGCCTTCGCCGAAGCTCATGTCGATCTCGGCCGATGGCTCCGTGAAAGGAAAGAATGAGGGACGAAAACGCACCTGCAAATCCTCGCGCTCGAAGAATTGCCGGAAGAACTCCGTCACCACGCCTTTCAAATTTGCAAACGTGATGTGTTCGTCGATCCACAGTCCTTCGACTTGATGAAACATCGGCGAATGCGTGGCATCGGAATCGACCCGGTAAACCCTGCCCGGCGCGATGATGCGTATCGGCGGCTTGTGCGTCTTCATGTAACGCACTTGTATCGGCGAGGTATGCGTGCGCAACAGATACTTGCTGTCGGCCAGATAAAACGTGTCGTGCATCGAACGCGCGGGGTGATTCTCCGGCTGATTCAATGCGGTGAAGTTGTAGTAGTCGGTCTCTATCTCGGGGCCGTCGGCGACTTCAAAGCCGAGCGAATGAAACAGCGCCTCCACGCGCTCCAGCGTGCGCGACACCGGATGCAAGCCGCCAAATCCGCTGCCGCGACCCGGCAGCGTGACATCGAGCGACTCTTCCTTGAGTTTCGCTTCGAGCTTCGCATTCAGGATGCGCTCACGTTGCTCGTTAAGCGCGTTCTCCAGCGTTTGTTTGGCGGCATTGATGCGTGCACCCATGGCGGGGCGCTCGGCCGCTGGCAGCTTGCCCAGACCCTTGAGGAGCTCCGTCAACGAGCCGGATTTGCCGAGGTACTGCGCCTTTGTTTGCTCGAGCGCGTCCGCGTCGCCGATGGCGGCGAACACGGTCAATGCATCTTTCACTATCGAATCAAGGTCTTGCATATTCGAGAAAAATACCCGGCCAACACACAAAAATCGATCAGCAAAAAAACACTCAAAAAAAAGAGGCTGCGAGAGCCTCTTTTTTCTCACGCACGATTTTACATCGTTGCGCGATGGCACTGCGGCGGATTACGCGCCGAGGTTCGCTTTCGCGGTCTCGACGAATTTCGCAAACGCCGGTTTGTCCAGCACCGCGATGTCGGCGAGCACCTTGCGGTCCACCTCCACCATGGCTTTTTTCAACCCGTTCATGAAACGGCTGTAGGTCATGCCGTGTTCACGCACCGCCGCATTGATACGCGCGATCCACAGCGAGCGGAAGACACGCTTCTTGGTGCGGCGGTCGCGATAAGCGTACTGCTCGGCGCGCATCACCGCTTCGTTGGCGATACGGAATACATTGCCTCGGCGGCCGCGGAAACCCTTGGCGCGCGCGAGGACTTTTTTGTGCGCCGCGCGGGCGATCACACCACGTTTTACTCTTGGCATGGCGATCTCTCCTTAATACGGCAACATTGCGCGAACCGAGCGCAAATCGGAAGCATGAACACCCGTGGTGCCGCGCAAATGACGCTTGCGCTTGGTGCTCTTCTTGGTGAGGATATGGCGCAAATTGGCCTTGCTGCGTTTGATTCCGCCCTTCGCTGTCTTGCGGAAACGCTTGGCCGCGCCACTCTTGGTCTTGAGTTTCGGCATTACTACTACTCCTGTTTTAGCTTAGCGCCAGGTGCCCGCCCACACGATGGGGCAGGTCTTTTACGACCTGGACAACTACTTCTTATCCGCCTCAGCCGGTACTGAGGCTGGCTTGGCCGCTGCCGCAGTAACCACTGCCGCCGCGACTGCCGCCGGTGCTGCTACCGGCGCCGCTTTCGCGGCGTTTTTTGCTGGCGGTTTTCCGGTCTTTTTGGGCCCCATCATCATCACCAACTGACGGCCCTCCATTTTCGGAAATTGCTCGACTATCGCATGCGGCTCCAATTCGCTCCGTATGCGTTCGAGCAACCGCACTCCAAATTCCTGATGCGCCAATTCACGGCCGCGAAACCGCAGCGTGACCTTGACCTTGTCGCCTTCTTCCAGAAACCGCAACAGGTTTCTGAGTTTGATCTTGTAATCGCCATCGTCGGTGCTCGGGCGAAACTTTACTTCTTTGACAACGATTTGTTTTTGTTTGAGTTTCGCCTCGTGCCGCTTTTTGCTTTCCCGGTACTTGAATTTCCCGAAATCCATCACGCGGCACACCGGCGGATTCGCCGTCGGTGCAATTTCAACCAGATCGAGCTCTGCTTCTTCCGCCAGCTTGTTCGCCGCCGCAATGCTCAGCACGCCGACCTGCTCCCCACCTGCACCAATAACCCGGACTTCCGGTGCCGTAATTTCCGAATTGATCCGGGCTTCTTTTTCCGTTGCTATGCGAGTAACTCCTTGATTTAATTAAATTTATGCCGCCTTACCACGCTGCGCCACATCCCCTTGCAAGCGCAAAATGAAATCCTCTAGGGCCATACGCCCCAAGTCTTCACCTTTACGGGTTCTGACGGCAACCTGTCGGGCTGCCACTTCCTTATCGCCGACGACCAACTGATAAGGCAGCTTTTGCATGCTATGTTCGCGAATTTTATAGGAAATCTTCTCATTCCTCAAGTCCGCGTCAGCGCGGCAGCCTGCCTTGCGCAGCGCTTCGCACACCTCTTTTGCATAGTCCGTCTGGTGCTCGGTGATACTCATGACCACTACTTGCACCGGCGCCAGCCACGGCGGCATGGCCCCGGCGTAGTGCTCAATAAGGATGCCGATAAAGCGCTCCATGGATCCCAGAATGGCGCGGTGCAGCATAACCGGAATGCGGCGTGTATTGTCTTCCGCCACGTATTGCGCGTCCAGTCTGCCCGGCAACGCAAAATCCAGTTGCAGCGTGCCGCACTGCCAGACGCGCGCTAACGAGTCACGCAATGAGAATTCGATTTTCGGCCCGTAGAACGCGCCTTCGCCCGGGTTCAAATCCCATTTGAGATTTTTGGCATCGAGCGATGCCTTCAATGCAGCCTCGGCGCGGTCCCATGCATCATCAGTGCCAATACGCTTCGGAGGACGCGTCGAAAGCTTGATCTCGATATCGTTGAATCCAAAATCCGCATACACCGCGCGCAGCAAATCGATGAAGCGCCCAGCTTCGTCCTGCACTTGATCCTCGGTGCAGAAAATATGCGCGTCATCCTGCACGAAACCGCGCACGCGCATCAAGCCATGCAGCGCGCCTGAAGGTTCGTTACGGTGACACGAGCCGAACTCAGCGATACGCAGCGGCAACTCGCGATAACTCTTCACGCCCTGATTGAATATCTGCACATGGCCGGGGCAATTCATCGGCTTCACCGCGTAGTCACGTTTTTCCGACTCGGTGGTGAACATGTTCTCGCGGTAATTTTCCCAATGGCCGGATTTCTCCCATAACACGCGGTCCATCACCATCGGCGTGCGTACCTCGCGATAACCTGCATCGTTGAGCAAGCCGCGCATGTACTGCTCGATGATCTGCCAGATGGTCCAGCCGTGCGCGTGCCAGAACACCATGCCCGGCGCCTCGTCCTGCAAATGGAACAAATCCAGTTGGCGGCCAAGCTTGCGGTGATCGCGCTTTTCCGCTTCTTCAAGACGGTGCAGATAGGCGTCTTGATCTTCCTTCTTCGTCCACGCCGTGCCGTACACGCGCGTGAGCATTTCGTTTTTTGAATCGCCGCGCCAGTACGCGCCGGCGACCTTCATCAGCTTGAACACCTTCAGCTTGCCGGTTGACGGCACGTGCGGGCCGCGGCAGAGGTCGATGAAGTTATCCTGTTTGTAGAGCGAAATATCCTCGTTCGACGGAATCGAGGCGATGATCTCGGCCTTGTATTTTTCGCCCATGCCGCTGAAAAACTTCACAGCGTCGTCGCGCGGCATCACCTGGCGTTCAACTTTGATGTCGCGTTTGGAGATTTCGGCCATGCGTTTTTCGATTGCCACGAGATCTTCCGGCGTGAATGGGCGTTTGTACGAAAAATCGTAAAAGAACCCATCTTCGATCACCGGCCCGATGGTCACCTGTGCATCGGGAAACAACTCCTTCACCGCGTGCGCCAGCAGATGCGCCGACGAGTGGCGTACGATATCCAGCCCGGCCGGATCCTTGTCGGTAACGATCGCCAATTCCGCATCCGACTCGATGCGATAGGAGGTATCGACAACCTTGCCGTTGACCCGTCCCGCGAGCGCGGCCTTGGCCAGCCGCGCGCCTATCGACGCGGCGACCTCGGCCACCGTCACCGGCTGTTCGAATGAACGTTGCGATTTATCTGGAAGCGTTACGGTTACCATTTTGCCTGCTCCGATCGACACTACAAATAAAAAAGTGCGGACTAGCCGCACTTTTCATGAACCGATACTGCAAGTATATGCGACTAGGCTGTTAATTCCGCGTGGCGGCAAGTTCGCGCGAACAGATATACCAACATGTCACAGCCCCTGTAAACCCAAAAAATTGGTAGGCGCGATTGGACTCGAACCAACGACCCCCACCATGTCAAGGTGGTGCTCTAACCAGCTGAG
>CAMDLH010000204.1 GCA_945901405.1 Bordetella parapertussis
GGCGAACCGATCAACCCCGAAGCGTGGATCTGGTACCACGAAACTGTCGGCGGCGGCCGCTGCCCGATTGTCGATACCTGGTGGCAAACCGAAACCGGCGGCCACATGATCACGCCGCTGCCGGGCGCGACACCCACCATACCCGGCTCCGCGACATTTCCGCTGCCCGGCGTTTTTGCCGATATCGTCGATGAGACCGGACAGTCGGTGGGTAAAGGCAAGGGCGGCATCCTCGTCATCACGAAACCGTGGCCGTCGATGTTGCGCACCATCTGGGGCGATCCGGAGCGTTACAAGAAAACTTATTTTCCCGCCGACTTCAACGGCAAGTATTACCTCGCAGGCGACGGCGCGACCTACGACGACGCCGGTTACATCCGCATCATGGGGCGCATCGACGATGTGCTCAATGTTTCAGGGCATCGTCTGGGCACCATGGAAATCGAATCCGCGCTGGTGGCCAACAAGGATCTGGTGGCGGAGGCCGCGGTGGTCGGGCGCCCGGATGACCTCACCGGCGAGGCAATCTGCGCCTTCGTCGTGTTAAAGCGCTCGCGCCCCACTGGCGACGAGGCGAAAAAAATCGTCAAGGAGTTGCAGGATTGGGTGGCCAAGGAAATCGGCCCCATCGCCAAGCCCCGCGACATCCGCTTTGGCGACAACCTGCCGAAAACGCGCTCCGGCAAGATCATGCGCCGTCTGCTGCGCTCGATAGCCAAGGGCGAGGAGATCACGCAGGATATATCGACGCTGGAGAATCCAGCGATTCTCGATCAGCTAAAGCAGCCGCTCTAGCCAGATGTTCCAGCCCGGCATTCAAGCGCAACGCCTTGCGGCGTTATTCTTGCTGGGCTGTCTGCTGTTCAATTATCCGCTGCTGCAACTGTTTGCGCGCGGCAACGAAATCGCCGGCATCCCCGTGCTCTACATTTACATTTTTAGCGCGTGGGGCGCGTTGATCGCACTGATCGCGCTGGTGGTCGAATCGCGCGGCGAACGCGCGCTGCCCCCGGACCGGTAGACCGCGATGCTCACCGGCGGCGTGATCGTCATCGCGTCGTTCGCCTATGTCGGCCTTTTGTTCGCCATCGCCTACTACGGCGACAAGCGCGCGGACGCCGGGCGCAGCATCATCGCCAATCCATACATCTACGCGCTCTCGCTCGCGGTCTACTGCACCTCGTGGACGTTCTACGGCAGCGTCGGCCGCGCCGCCACCAGCGGCATCGGTTTCCTGCCGATCTATCTCGGCCCGACGCTGATGGCGGCGCTGTGGTGGTTCGTGCTGCTGAAGATGATCCGCATCAGCAAGGCCAACCGCATCACCACCATCGCGGATTTCATCGCCTCGCGTTACGGCAAGAGCCATGTGCTCGGCGGGCTGGTCACCATCATCGCGGTGGTCGGCGTGATTCCCTATATCGCGCTGCAACTGAAAGCGATTTCCACCAGCTTTTCCATCATTCTGCGGTATCCCGACGTGACGATGCCGGACAAATTCACCACGCCGTTTTTCATCGGCGACAACACCTTCTACATCGCGATGCTGCTGGCGGCATTCACGATTTTGTTCGGCACGCGCCATCTTGACGCGACCGAGCGCCACGAAGGCCTCGTCGCCGCCATCGCGTTTGAATCCGTGGTCAAGCTGGTGGCTTTCACCGCAGTGGGAATTTTTGTCACCTATTCGATGTACGACGGCTTCGCCGATCTTTTTCAGCACGCCGCCAGCGTGCCGCAGTTGCACGCGCTGCTTGCACTCGGCGGCGAATCGGGCAGCTATACGACGTGGGCTTCACTCACGTTTCTGTCGATGTTCGCGATCGTGCTGTTGCCGCGGCAGTTTCAAGTGGCCGTGGTGGAAAACGTCAACGAGCGGCATCTGAACAAGGCGATCTGGTTGTTTCCGCTGTATCTGTTCGCGATCAATATTTTCGTGCTGCCGATCGCACTGGGCGGCCTCTTGCATTTTGCGCCGGGCAGCGTCGACGCCGACACCTTCGTGTTGACGCTGCCGATTTCGCAACAACAGGCGTGGCTGGCGCTCATTGTTTTTATCGGCGGATTGTCGGCCGCCACCGGCATGGTGATCGTCGAAACCATCGCCTTGTCCACCATGGTGTGCAACGATCTCGTCATGCCGGTGATGCTGCGCGTGCGCTGGCTGCGCCTGGCGGAGCGCCGCGATTTGTCGCGCCTGCTGATCGCCATCCGCCGCGGCGCGATCATCATGATCCTGATGCTCGCCTATGTTTATTTTTATCTTGCGGGCGAGGCTTATGCGCTGGTGTCGATAGGGTTGATTTCCTTCTCGGCGGTGGCTCAATTCGCGCCCGCGCTGATCGGCGGCATCTTCTGGAAAGGAGGCACGCGCGGCGGCGCCACCTGCGGCCTTGCATTGGGTTTCGCGGTATGGACCTACACGTTGCTGCTGCCGTCGTTCGCGAAATCGGGCTGGCTACCCGTCATGTTTCTGTCGCAAGGCATGTTCGACATCGATCTATTGAGGCCGCAACAGCTCTTCGGCCTGCAAGGGCTGGATGAAATCTCACATTGCCTGTTCTGGAGCATGCTGTTCAACCTTGCCGCGTACATAGGTGTGTCGCTGGTGCAGCGGCCGCGAGCGGAAGAACACACCCAGGCCACGCTGTTTGTCGACGCCTTCAAACAGATACCGGTGGCGGGTTCAAATTTCTGGCGCGGCAGCGCGTCCACCACCGATCTGGTTTCGCTGCTGGGCCGCTTCCTGGGGCCGGCCAATGCTCGCGCATTGCTGCATGAATTCGCGCGCGCGCGCGGCATGCAGACGGTTGACGCGTTGCCCGCCGATGCCGACACCGTGCATTTTGCCGAATCGCTGCTGGCCGGCGCGATCGGCAGCGCCTCCGCGCGCGCGATGATCGCCTCGGTGGTGCAGGAGGAGCCGCTGCGCATCGACGAGGTGATGAGCGTGATCGAGGAGGCCTCGCGCGCGCTGGCGCACAGCCGCGAGCTCGAGGAAAAGTCACGCGAGCTGGAAGCCGCCACCGACGATCTGCGCCGCGCCAATGTGCGTTTGCAGGAACTGGACCGGCTGAAGGACGATTTCATTTCCACGGTCACACACGAGTTACGCACCCCGCTCACTTCAATTCGCGCGTTTTCCGAAATCCTGCGCGACAACCCGCGGCTCGAAGGCGCGCAGCGTGAAAAATTCCTTGGTGTAATCGTCAGCGAATCAGAGCGCCTCACCCGGCTTATCAACCAGGTGCTGGATCTGGCGAAAATCGAATCGGGCAGCGCCGAGTGGCACAACACCGAAGTGGACCTGCCGGAAATCATTCAGGACGCGGTCACCGCCACCAGCCAGTTGTTCGAGGAGCGTCACATTAAAGTCGAGGTGGATATCGAAGCGGATGTGCCCATGCTCCATGCCGACCGCGACCGCCTGATCCAGGTGATGCTCAACTTGCTGTCGAACGCCGCCAAGTTCTGCGACAAAACCAGCGGCGCGGTGAACATACGCCTGCGCAGACGCGCGCACGCATTGCAGGTGGATGTGCGCGACAACGGCGGCGGCATCAGCATCGCCAATCAGCAGATCATCTTTGAAAAATTCCGCCAGGTTGGCGACACCCTCACCGACAAGCCGCAGGGCAGCGGCCTTGGTCTACCCATCTGCCGCCAGATCATCGGGCACTTCGGCGGCACGCTGTGGGTGGACAGCGAACCGGGCAAGGGCGCCACTTTCTCGTTTACGCTGCCGCTGGCGGGCGGTGCCATCGCCACGCCAGCGGCTTGATCCGGATCAACACGTATCATTATGCAAAAGCGCATACTCATTGCAGAGGACGATCCTAACATATTGATTTTATTGGTATTTTTAATGCAACAAGAAGGTCATGCAGTGCGCACTAGTAGCAATGGCGTAGACGCGCTGGCGGTGGCGCGCGAGTTTATGCCGCATCTGTTGTTGCTCGACATCATGCTGCCGCTGAAAAATGGCTTTGAGGTGTGCCAGGCCGTGCGCGCCACTGCCGGGCTCGCCGGCGTGAAAATCGTCATGCTCTCGGCCAAGGGACAAGACACCGAGATTGCCAAAGGCTACGCCTTGGGCGCGGACGCCTATATCACCAAGCCGTTCGCGACACGCGATCTCGCGGACACCGTGCGGCGGCTGATTGCAGGCTGACAACACGCCGATGAATATGCGCTGGGCCATGCTCTGGAGTGCGATCTACGGCTTGACCATCGCAGCCGCGGCTTGCACGCTGTTCGTGATGCATGCGGTGCGCGGCGATGCATTGACCACGGCGCGCACCGTTCATGCCCGAATCCGTTACTGAAGCCGTTGATCCGCCGGCGGCGAGCCTGCTGCGGCGCGCAGCGGTCGCGTGTGCGCCCGACACGTGCGTGGCGGACGCACTGCGCACCATGCGCGAGCAGCGCATCGGCTCGATGATCGTCACCGATGCCGATTCAATACCCGTGGGCATACTCACGCTGCGCGACGTGCTGGACCGCATCGCGCTCGAACCAGCCACGTTCGGTGCCCCCATCTCAAGCAAGATGACACCGCACCCGGTCACCGCGCCGCTGGGAACGAGCGCGTATCAGGCGGCGCTACTGATGATCCGCCACGGCGTTCACCACATCGTGCTGGTGCAAGAGCGCAAGCTCGCGGGCCTCATCTCCGCTCGCGATCTGTTCGGATTGCAAAGCGCCACGCTGCGGCAATTGTCCACCGCGATCCACGGCGCGCGTGACCTGCCGCAGATCGAGGCGTTTGGACGTGACATCGGCGCCCTGGCGCGCAAGATGCTGACACAGGGTGTGGCCATCGGGCCGCTCTCGGCGTTTATTGCATCGCTCAACGATCTGCTCACGCAGCGTATTGTCGATATGGAGTTTCGGGATGCCCAAGCGCCCTACTGCTGGATACTCATGGGCAGCGAAGGCCGCTCCGAACAAACGCTGGCCACCGATCAGGACAACGGCCTCATTTTCGCGCCCGCCCCCGGCACATCTATCGAAGACACGCGGCAAACGCTGCTTGCAATCGCGCGCCGCGTCAATCAGGCTCTGGACCGCGCGGGCTACGCGTTGTGCCCCGGCAACATCATGGCGGGCAACCCGCGGTGGTGCCTCACGCTCGACGAGTGGCGCGGCAGGTTCGCGCACTGGATCGATTCGGGCAGCCCCGAGGCGCTGCTGCACGGATCGATATTTTTCGATCTGCGCCCGCTGCATGGCGAGCTAGAGTTCGCACGCGAGCTGCGCCGCTGGCTCATGGAGCACGCGCCGCGCAATCCGCGGTTTTTGCATCAGTTGACGGCCAACGCGCTGAAGAACCGCCCGCCGCTGGGGCTGCTGCGCGATTTCAAACTGGACGGCGGCGGCATGATCGACCTGAAGCTCAATGGCACGATGCCCTTCGTCGATGCGGCGCGCATCTACAGTCTCGCGCACGGCATCGATGAAACCAACACCGAACGCAGGCTTACGTGCATGGGGCCGTCGCTCGGTATCGCCGCGCATGAAATCGATTCATGGATATCCGCATACCAGTATGTGCAGGGGCATCGATTGCGCTGCCAGGCCGAGGCGCTGGCGTGTGGAACATCCGCCGGGAACCGCATTGATCCGCGCAAGCTCCACGACTTTGACCGCGAGATACTCAAGCTCGCGTTTCGCCAGGCCTCCCTGTTGCAAGAGCGGCTTGCCATGGATTACCAGATCTAACCCGGTGACGCGGTTTCCTGACGTTCAATGAGATAACCGCGCCCGTAAACGGTACGCACAATGAGTCCGCTGCCGTCGATTTTCTTGCGCAGCCGGTGGATATAAACCTCGATCGCGTTGTAGCCGACATCACGGTCGTAGGCATACAACTGCTCAACCAGCGTTTCCTTGCTCACCACCTGGCCAAAACGATGCAGCAGCACTTCGAGCACGCCGATCTCGTGCGCGGACAGCGGCAGCGCGCGGCCATTCACGCTGGCGACGCGGCCCACGGTGTCGTAGGTCAAACCCGCGTGCTGCACCACGGGTGCCGCGCCGCGCTCGGAGCGGCGCAGCAGTGCGCGCACCCGCGCAAGCAATTCGTTCAGGCTGAAAGGTTTTGAGAGATAGTCGTCCGCACCGAGATCAAGTCCCATCGCCTTTTCGTCCGGCGCTTCGCGCGCCGAGAGTATCAATACCGGCAGTGCCGGATGGCGCCGCCGCACACGCCGCAGCACCTCGTAGCCATCGAGCTTGGGTAGTCCGATATCAAGAATGAGCAACGCGAAGACGTTGTCTTTCAGCGCCTCGTCCGCGGCGGTGCCGTTGTCCGCGCAATCAACGGCGTAGCCCGCCTGCGTCAGCGAAAAACGCAGCGCTTCGGCGAGTGCGGCGTCGTCCTCGGTTACCAGAATTCTCACTTCACTCCTCCGCGTGAAGATGATGCTCATTGCGCAGCGCAACAAAGATGATTGCGCCATAACACTTCTAACTAATTGTTTTTATTGATTATTTTATGAACGACCTGCTGGCCGCACGCGACACAATCCGCCTTTACGGTTCAGGATTTTGTAAGCAGAAGCGCATACGATTAGACCGGTAATTCTTTATAAACACAACTGTTTCGTCATTCTTTAAACTGGAGGGGATTTCATGGAACTCACTAATCGGCACAAGGAATACTGGCGCAAGAATCTTGTAATCACCGCGGTGCTGCTTGGCGTGTGGTTTCTCGTCACGTTCGTGGAAGGCTGGTACGCACGCGAGTTGAACAGCTTCACGTTCCTTGGATTCCCCTTGGGTTTTTACATGTCCGCGCAGGGCTCGCTGGCGATCTACGTCGCCATCATCGGCATCTACGCCTGGTACATGAGGAAGCTCGATGTCGAATATGGCGTTGACGAAGGAGACCTCGAATGAGCCAGGCCGTCTCGCACAGCGCGTTTAACTCGCAGCTGAAAAAATACTACACGTTCTACACCGGCGGGTTCATTGCATTCCTGATCGGCCTGGCGATCGCCGAGCAGATGGGTCTGTCACGGCAATGGATCGGCTACGTGTTTCTCGCCGCCACCATCGGCCTGTATGCCGGCATCGGCATCATGAGCCGCACCGCGGAGGTTTCGGAGTACTACGTCGCCGGGCGGCGCGTGCCTGCGTTCTTTAACGGCATGGCGACGGGTGCGGACTGGATGAGCGCAGCGTCGTTCGTGGCCATGGCGGGCGGTCTGTTCCTGCAAGGGTTTGACGGACTAGCCTTTGTGATGGGCTGGACCGGCGGCTACTGCCTCGTCGCGCTGTTCCTTGCGCCGTACTTGCGCAAGTTCGGCCAATTCACCATTCCCGACTTTCTCGGCGCGCGTTATGGCGGCAATATTATTCGCACTATTGGCATTATCGCCGCGATCACTTGCTCGTTTGTCTATGTGGTTGCGCAGATTTACGGCGTGGGCTTGATTACAAGCCGTTTCACCGGCTTCGAATTCGGCACTGGGGTGTTCGTCGGGCTCGCGGGCATACTGGTGTGTTCGATGCTGGGCGGCATGAAAGCCGTTACCTGGACGCAGGTTGCGCAATACATCATTCTCATCATCGCGTACCTGACCCCGGTGATATGGCTGGGCATGAAGCACACCGGCATCCCGATTCCGCAACTCGCCTATGGCCCCACGCTCCAGAAGGTTGGCGAACTTGAGAAAAAAATCAACGCAGATCCGAAGGAATTGGAAGTCCGCAAGATTTTCAAGGATCGCGCTGATGCCGCAAATGCCGCGTTGAAAGACCCGGCAAAAACCTACGCCGAGGGCAAGACAAAACTGGAAAAAGCGGTTACGGATGCAAGAGCCGCCGACCCCGCGGATGCCGGCAAGGTTGCCGCGGCGGAAAAAGCGCTGGCGGCTTATCCAAAAGATGAGGCTGCGGCCAAGGGGCAGTGGAACAAGGACAAAGGTCTCGCGGCACGATCGGCTCCAGTCAAGGCGCACGCGGAGCCATTTCCAGGCAAGGATGAAAAAGCGCGCGATACCGCCCGGCTCAATTTCCTTGGCATTGTGTTCTGCATGATGTTCGGCACCGCCGCGTTGCCGCACATCCTCATGCGTTACTACACCACGCCCAGCGTGCAGCAGGCGCGGGTGTCGGTATTCTGGTCTTTGTTCTTCATATTCCTGCTTTACTTCACCGCGCCCTGCCTTGCCGTTCTCGCTAAATTTGATATGTATTCAAATCTGGTGGGCAGCAGTTTTGCCTCGCTACCCGCGTGGGCGGCGGCTTGGGCCAAGGTCGATCCAACGCTATTGAACATCACCGACTTTAACAAGGACGGTATCGTGCAGTGGGCCGAGGTGGTGATCGGACAGGACCTCATCGTGTTGGCCACGCCCGAAATCGCGGGGCTGCCTTATGTCGTGTCCGGGCTCGTTGCGGCCGGCGGTCTGGCGGCGGCGCTGTCAACCGCCGATGGATTGCTGCTCACCATCGCCAATGCGTTGTCACACGACCTGTATTACAAGATGATCGACCCGAACGCATCCACGAAGAAACGCGTAACGCTGTCAAAAGTCTTGTTAATCGGCGTGGCCATAGTGGCCGCCACGGTAACCGCGCAAAAACCCGGAGACATACTCTTCTTGGTTGGCGCGGCCTTCTCGCTGGCGGCGTCGGCGTTCTTCCCGCCACTGGTGCTGGGCGTATTCTGGAAACGCGCCAACAAGTGGGGGGCGATCGCGGGTATGGTCGCCGGGCTAAGCGTTTGCATATATTACATGCTGCGAACCTACCCCTTCTTCACCAACATGGGCGTGCCGAAGATGGATCTGTGGTTTGGCATGAACCCGATCTCGGCGGGCGTGTTCGGATTGCCGGTCGGGCTGCTCACCATCATCATCGTCAGCATGCTCACGCCGGCGCCGAACAAGGAAACACAAGAACTGGTGGAACATGTGCGCTACCCGAACATCAAGGGCAGCACCATGCAAACCCAAACCGGCTGATACCGGCCATTGCACGGCCAACAAAGCCCGCACGCGCGGGCTTTGTTTTTTCAGCGATAAATTGTCATGAACATTCAATCGTGGTGGCAGCACAGGCGTGCGCAATTTTTTCTGTTGCTGGGCAAGCGCGAACGCGCCATAGGGGCATTTGAAGCCGCGCAGCGCATGGACCCGGCGGATATCGAGGCGGCAAAAACACTGGGCTTTCTGTACGGTCAATTGGGCCGCCATGACAGCGCGGTTGCAAATCTGCACAAGGTCTTGCAGGCGAACCCCAAGGACGCCGAAATGCTGTTCAACCTGGCCTATATTCAGCAACAGCAAAACAAGCATGCCGAAGCGTTGACAACGCTACAGCGGGCCCTCGATGCCTCGCCCAAGCTTGACCGCGCGTGGTTTGGCAAGGGTCTTTCGCTCGCGGCCCTCGGACGGCACGAGGAAGCCGTACCCGCGTTTGAAGAGGCCGCCCGGCTGCAACCGATGAATCCGCACGCACTGTACGAACTCGGCATGCAGCACCACAAACTCGGCCAGCGCGAAAAGCTCGATGAAGTCATCAAGAAACTGTCAGGGTTCGATCCCAAGGTAACTAACCTGCTGATCGAAAAGACCTCATCGTCCCGGCCGGCGTGACGAACAGTGTTACGAAGGTAAAAGTCGCAACCATCCCCTATGGTAAAATCCGCCCCCTCGGAGAGATGGATGAGTGGTTTAAGTCGCACGCCTGGAAAGCGTGTGTACGGTGAAAGCCGTACCGTGGGTTCGAATCCCACTCTCTCCGCCAACAACTTGTATAACTAATTGTTTATTATACATTTTTATAATTACAACTCTATCTACCCACAATATTACCCACGAGAAGGTAATCATAGTGCGAGTTTCCCAGTGATTCACGACCGCTGACGCTCGGCCAATACTGCGTCATCGTCTTTAGCGGAAATACAATAGCCGTTCATGCGCGAAGCCGGCTGCCCTACGCAAACCAATGGATCAGGCTGTTGACGTCGAGTGTCGCGTGTTGACGCGCCGAGCAGATGAGCTTACGGACTTTGGACTCCGCTTGGGGCAATTTGGCAATTGAATGGGTTCGCAGCCAAGAAAATTTCGGAGGTAAACACGCCGGGAAACCGCGCTTCGCGGCCCACAATGCGCAATAACCCTTATCGGCTTTGCGTCCCCACGAGGGTTCGAACCTTATGCGGGTGGCTTGGTATTGCCTTGGGCAGCATAGCGTTGAAAAATCTTCCCGTTGGCAGTACTGGATTAAAATCGGCTGCAGTTGTCTGCGCTCTTTACCCGCATCGCCGGACGTAAAAACCGACGGTGCGCGTTGATGCTAGGATAAATTATATTGATACGTTCTTGGAGAAAGGCGCATGCGATCCTTGGCACTTACCGCAATGCAGCAGCGTCGCCTTGAAAAGCTTGCCCATGAAGCTGAGCGAACGCCACAGGCCATGCTGCGCTTCGTGCTACGTGATGGCTTTGATTTGTGCGAGCTGGAGATACGCGAAAGCATAGCCGCAGAGCGCGATGCAATGCAGCACGGGTATGTGCCGCGCGAAGAGGTGCAACGCCAAACGCGTGCTGTAATCGACTCGGCCCATGCCCGCAAGCGCCGTCAGGCGGCTTGAGTGGGCGCCGCGGGCGCTACATGCCTACCTCAATTCGCTTGCCCACATTGCTGACCAAGACCCTCGCACAGCTGACCTTGTCCGAGAGCGCGTAGAGCACGCGCTCGACCTGATCCTCGAACACCCAGGGATTGGTGTTCCCACAGCCCGGCGCGGCGAACGCCGCTATCCGATTGCAAACACTGGGCACGTAATCGTCTATCGTGTTACGCCGGTAGCCGTGCGGGTCCATGTCTGGTACCGCGCACGGCGAAACGTGCGCCGTTAGCCTCTGCATACAATACAGGCAGTCAAACAGTGGTGTGTCCACGCAGCAATTCTCAATTTAAAATCTGTAATCGTAGTGTAGTGGATTTTCCCTCGGGTTGACGGCTCGCTGGGTTATGCGCCGCTGGGCTACCCGGTATCGGGCGCGTTGACGGCATGGGGTGGGTTGAGTTTGCTAAGCATGAAGCCCAGC
>CAMDLH010000205.1 GCA_945901405.1 Bordetella parapertussis
TCGATTCCGCATTTCGCAATCGAACCGGTGTCCGCAAATCCAGGCAACCAGCACCACCGGCAGATAGTCCGGCTTGCAACCCGCCATCAACGCGTGCAGCGCGACATCGCGCACGGTGCCGGTTTCGCCGGCGGGCGGAATCACGCCGATGATTTCATCCGGGTTACGCTTCGTGCCGGCCAGCATCCAATTTAAACGCGCCTCATTAGGCGCAACCACCGGGAAGCCATCGCACCATTCCTTTTCGAGAAAGTACTGGTACTCGTCGACGCTATCGGCTAGTTCTATTGTTCGTGAAGGCATGGCAGCAATCTGTGTCCCGGTTCGCGGTCAGCCGTAACTGTCTCACGATTTGCCTTGCTTTTCCAACGCGGCAGGTGTCTATCGTGCCAGCGGCTTGACCAATAGCAACTGGACGTCCCCGATGACGCGCTCGACAAAACCCGCCTCACAATAGCAAAGATAAAACTCCCACATGCGAATAAAGGATTCCGGGTAGCCCAGCGCGCGAACCTGCTCCAGATTGGCGAAAAAATTCTTGCGCCAGCACCTGAGCGTCACGGCATAGTCGGGGCCGATGTCCTTCAAGTCAGTCAATCGCATGTCCGTGGCCCGCGCCACGGCGCCGGTCATGGCCGCAACAGAAGGGATACAACTGCCTGGGAAAATATAGCGCTGAATGAAATCCACGGATTTTTTTGCCGCTTCATAACGCTGATCGGCGATGGTGATCGCCTGCAACAACATGGCACCTTCGGGCTTCAGCAGTTCGCTGCATTTGCGGAAGAAGGTGTCGTAGTACTGATGCCCTACCGCCTCAATCATTTCAATCGACACCAGTCTGTCGTATTGTCCCGTCAGATCGCGATAATCTTTTTGCAGCAGCGTGATGCGTTCGTTCAAACCCGCCGCCGCCACGCGCTCGCGTGCCACGTCGTGCTGGCTCAGCGAGATAGTGGTGGTGGTGACGTGGCAGCCGTAATGCCGTGCCGCGTGCAGCGCAAAGCCGCCCCAGCCGGTGCCAATTTCCATGACGTGATCGTCCGGCTTGAGATCGAGCTTGCGACAGATGCGGTCAAGCTTGGCGATCGAGGCGGCTTCCAGTGACATGCCTTCGTGCTCGAAAATCGCACTGGAGTACATCATCGTGGGATCGAGAAACAGCTTGAAGAAATCGTTGCCCAGGTCGTAGTGCGCTTGTATGTTGCGGCGGCTGCCGCTACGGGTGTTGCGCGCCGCCCAGTGCAGCATTTTGCGCACCGGCTCGGTCAGGCGCGCCCAGCCGGTCTCCATGCCGTCCAGCACATCGCGGTTTTGCAGGATGATGCGCATTACCGCGGTAAGGTCGTCCGTGCTCCAGTAGCCCTGCATATAGGCCTCGCCCGCGCCGATGGAGCCACCGAAGGCCATTTCGCTGTAAAAGCGCGGATCGTGCACGCGCACGGTTTCATGCAGCGAATGTTGGCTGCTCGCCGTGCCGTAGCGATCGACGGTGCGGCCGTCGCTGATGTCCAGCGAACCGCGCTGGATGGCCATCAGCCGCTCACGCACGGCGCGCTGCGCGACACCCTCCAGAAACGCGGGCTTGGCCGCCACGCGCGGCAATTTTATGCGGTTATTGAGGATGGCTTCTTTCATGCGGGTTTCTCCGGTGCGGCAAGGGGTGCGGCATCCGGCAGATGGCGTTGCTTCGCGGGCAGTTTGGCCGGATGGGTATGCACCGGCACGCGCTTGAGCCAAAGGCGCAGCGCCTGCCAGTGGATGGCGGCGACGACCTGCACGGTCATCAAGGGGTAACGCAGCAACGCCGCAGCCAACTGCATCGCTGTGGCCGGCGCGCGGGCGAGTTGCAGCGTAGCGTCAAACACTTTCGGCTGGTCTTCACCGTCGGCATTCGAGGCGGGCTGCAATGCCATGTGCACATTCAGCGTGTCGCCCGGCGTGGAAAATCCCCAGTCGTAGACGAGGTCCATCGGCATGAAGGGCGACACGTGGAATTTTTTTTCGCTGCGGTACATCTGATGCTGGCCGGGCATGGACCGCAGCGGATGATCCAACACATAACAGTGGCGCTCGCCCCACGGCGTGTTGTTGACTTCGGCCACCATGCACACCACGCGCGTGTCCGCCGCGTCGAAACAATAGTAAAAACTCACGGGGTTAAAGCAGTGGCCGAAGTAGCGCAGGTGCGTCAGCAGGCGTATCGGCCCATCGGGGCGGAAGCCGGTTTGCTGCGTCACCAAATCACGCACCGCCTGATCCAGCGGCACAGCGGGGTCACCCAGATGATCGGCACGGTCAAAACGCGCCAGCGCCGTGCGGCGGGTGGACCACAACCAGCGGCCGCGAAACACCTCGTCCAGTTCCGCCAGATCGAGGTACATCAGGAACAGCGGGTAGCGAAAGACATGCAGCTTCGGCGCGAAGCGCCGGTGCCTAAGCCACCCGCGATAAATGGCGCTGTGCATGAGTGGCCTGGTCAAAATGTTTGAGCGCGGCAAGCGCGCTGACAACGCCGTCTTCGTGAAAGCCGTAACGCCAGTAGGCGCCGCAGTAAAACGTGCGATTCACGCCGTTGACCTCGTGCTGGCGCTGCTGCGCGGCCACACCCGCCGGCGTGTAAAGCGGATGATCGTAGTTCAGCCGCTTGATGATTTTGCCGGGCGCGATGTTTGCCGTGCGATTAAGCGTGACGCAGAAGGTGTGGCGCGAGCTCAGGTTCTGCAGGATGTTCATGTTGTAGGTTAGCGTGGCGGCACTTTGCCCCGCGCCGACGTGGTAGTTCCACGCCGCCCACGCCCGTTTTTTGCGCGGTAGCAGCGAGGTATCGGTGTGCAACACCGCTTCGTTGGGCTGATAGATGATAGCGCCGATCACTTCGCGTTCCAGCGTGCTGGCGTCTGCCAGCAGGCGCAGCGCCTGATCCGAGTGACACGCAAGAAACACATGGTCGAAGCGCTCGGCTTCGGCATCACGCGCCTTGACCATCACACGATCCGGCATGCGCCACACGCGTTCCACCGCGGTGTTGACTCGAATACGCTGCTTGAAGGGCGCGATGAGCTTGTCGACGTAACGCGCCGAGCCGCCGCGGATGGCGCGCCACTGCGGCCGGTGATCGACTGACAGCATGCCGTGGTTGTGAAAAAAGCGCACGAAAAACCGCGCCGGAAACGCCAGCATGCGCACCGGGTCGGTGGACCAGATCGCCGCGCCCGTTGGTATGAGGTAGTTGTCGATGAACGGGCGCGAGTAGCTTTCGCGGGCAAGATAATCGCCCAGGGAAAATTCTTCTTTTAAATCCAGTATTTGCGGAGCACAGCGATTAAAGCGCAGGATGTCGCGGATCATGCGGTGAAACGATGGCCGCAGCACATTCAGACGTTGCGCGAGCAGGCTGTTGAGCGAGGTGCCGCTGTACTCCAACCCGGTTTGCTCATGCCGCACGCTGAAGCTCATCGCCGACGCCTGCGATTCGACGCCCAGTTCGTTCAGCAGCGCGATGAAGTTGGGGTAGGTCCAGTCGTTGAAGACGATGAAACCGGTGTCGATCTGGTGGCGCTCGCCGTCGAGTTCAACGTCGTGCGTATGCGTGTGCCCGCCGATGTGCGCGGCGCTTTCAAACACGGTGATGTCGTGCGCGCGATGCAGGTGATGCGCGACGACATTGCCGGCGATGCCGCTGCCGACGATAGCGATTTTCATGTCTCGCTCACCGCGTGCCGTCGCGCATTTCGCATCGCTGCGGGCACTTCCTTGAGATCCCAGATGATGCTCAACGCCGCCAGCACTCTGAGGCCGTAGTAGGTGAGATCAATTTCCCACCAATAAAAACCCTGGCGCGCGGCACCCGGGAAATGGTGGTGATTGTTATGCCAGCCTTCACCGAACGTCAGCAGCGCCAGCCACAAGTTGTTGCGCGAATCATCGCGAGTGGCATAACGTCGGCTTCCATAACGATGCGCCAGCGAGTTGATGGTGAAGGTCGCGTGATACAGCGCCACGGTGGAAATGCAAAAGCCCCACACCACCAGTTGCAGGCCGTCGGTTTGCAGGCCGGGTGCGGACAGCGCCAGCACCTCGCCCGCGCCATACAGCGCAAGCCCCAGCAGCAGCGGCACCAACCCGTCATAGCGGTCCAGAAAGCGCAGCTCCGGGAAGCGCCACAGGTTTTCGATCAGCTCGCGGCGGGTGGCGAAGTTCTCGCGCGCCATGAACCATCCCATATGGCTCCAGAAGAAGCCATGCTGCAGCGCCGAGTGCGCATCTCCCGCCTGATCGGAGTGCGTGTGATGGTGCCGGTGCTGCCCCGCCCACCACAAGGGGCCCCGCTGCACACCGGCGGCCCCCAGCACGGCAAACACGAACTGCGCAGCGCGCGAGGTATGAAACGCGCAATGCGAAAAATAGCGGTGGTAAAACCCGGTAATGGCGAACATGCGCAGCGCGTACAGCGCCACGGCAACTATCACCGCGGTCAGACTCACGCCCACCCAGATGACGCCGAGGCAGCCCAGGTGCATGGCCACAAACGGCAGCAGGCGCGGCCAGTCGATGCGACGCGCGCCCTTGAGGCCCGTAACGTCGGTAACGGCGCGCTCGTTGTCGAACCAGCTTAGTATGCCGACCCAGTGGCGGGTCTTGCGCACGGCGTTGGCGTTCACTGCCATTGTTGCGGCACCTTTTGCACCCGACGTACGTCGTAGCCCTGCGTTTCAACGATTTTCAGCAGCCGCTGATAGTCCGCCTCGGAAACAGTCGGCGTACGCGCCATGATCCACACGTAATCACGCTGCTGGCGGCTGATAATGGTCTGGCTGTAATCGTCCGCCAGATACGTAATGCGAAAGTCGGCCTTGATCGGCCAGATGAATTGCATGCCCCACAGCGCGTTGCTGTGGGTGTCCCGCACAAAGCCGCGCGGGGTATAGCGCTTTTCCTTGCCGTCGAACGCGCCGTCGCGAAACGTGAACGTCACTGCGATGGTGCCGTCGGTGTCGAGGCGGTACGATTCAATCGCGTTGTACGCGCCTTTTTCGATGAAAGTAGGAATGTTGGCAATCACATACCAGTCGCCCATGTAGCGCTGCAAATCCACCTTGGGCACGGTTGCGAGTGGTGCCTGTGTGCTTTGGCACGCGCCCAGCATCAGGGCTGACGCCAGCAAGGTTGATATAACCATATGATTATTAATCATTTTTACCTCAACAAGTAACGCAACCGCCGGCCGCCTTCCAGCGTGGATTGCAGCGCCAGCCAGTTGTTGTCGGCGCTGTACCAAAGATCAATTGGATTTTTAGGGCCGGTGATGCGATAGCGTTTGGCCTGCACCGGCGCGCCGCGCACGGTGATTTTTTCCTCGCCCATGGCAGCAATCGTGACGGCCTCGTACTGGCCGGTTTGCGAATTGAGCAGGCGCGTCTGGCGCAGGATTTCCGGATTCCAATAGGCAAAGCTCATCACGCAGCCATCAAGCGCTTCGCGTCCGCGCGACGAGACGACACTCACGCGTTCGCCCTGCTGATCCACCTGAACCGCGCTTTGTTTGCCGTTGTCGTCGGTGCGCGCAGTGAGACCGGCAAGACAGTTGCCACGCCAGCGTTCGCTCGCATCATGCACGTAGCGATAGGCGTTGATGAACAACACCTTCACCTCAAACCTCGCGTCGGTGGTGAGTTCGCGCTCGGTGCCTTTGTCACTCAACACAAAGTGATGGTGGCCGATGGCGGCGTCGTCGAGGAACACCTGAAACTCCCATCGCTTGGGATTCGCGAGAGCGGCGACGCTGCCCAGCATCAACAACGTCCCGAGCGCGAGCCGGATCGGGTAGTCCAAGCGTTTGTTCATCGCGGCACTCCCGGAAAAAACGCATTGGTTCTTGCGATGTAGTCGCGGTACGCCGGCCGGCGCTCACCAATGTCTTTTTCAAGCAGCGCCACGCCGGAAACCTTCAGAAGCAGCACCGACATCAGCAGCGGCGACACCACGGCCCACCAGCCGCCCGCGGACAGCGCCATCAGATAAAAGCCCCACCACACGCAGAATTCGCCGAAGTAATTCGGGTGACGCGTGTAACGCCACAAGCCGCGGTTCATCACCTTCCCGTGGTTTTCAGGGCGCGCCTTGAACGCCGCGAGCTGCGCGTCGCCCACGGCTTCAAACACGATACCGAAAACCACCGCCGCCACGCCGAGCGTATCCAGCCAGCCCCAGGGCCGCTCGCTGCCGACGGCGGCCAGCAACGACAGGGACACAGTCCAAGCCAGCACCGCCTGCAGCATAAACACCAGATACAGACTTTTCCACTCGAAGTTCGGCTGATTGCGCGCGCGTATCGCCTGATAACGGTGGTCTTCGCCTTCGCCCCAGTTGCGCCAAGTGATGTAACCCGCGAGGCGTGTCGCCCACACGGCCAACCATGCGAGCACCCACCACGTGCGCTCGGTCGGCGCCAACGGCACTGCGGCATAAACACCGCCGGCCAGCAAAATCATCGCCGGCCAAACGCTGTCGACGATGCTAACGTCACGTTTGGCAAAGCTCGCCAGCCAAGTGCAGAAGGCCAGCGCCAATAACGCCACCAGGCCGCACAGCAGGGCGAGCAGCAGCGGCTGGCTGGCCAGCGCGTCGGTCACGATGCGCCTTCGCCGCGCAGGCTGAAACCGTCGTTGCGCTGCGACAACAGCATCAGCGCGGGCATGATTAGCGACCAGCCCACCGCCAGCGCCACCATCACCTGCGCAGGATGCACGAACTGCACCGCGCCCAGACGCACTGCCGCCCAATACGACAGCGGCCCGCATACGGCACCCATCAGCGCGGCCAGTTGCAAGCGCCCCCTGAGCCAGCGCAGGGAGACATTTAGCGACGTGGCAAACAACGCCCACATCGCGAGTATCCAGTGTGGCGCGGTGCCGGCGAGCAACGTGCCGGATGGGTAGGCTATCCAGCCCAGCGTCACCAGCAGGCTGTCCCATACCGCGCCGATCAGCACCACCTGTACAAGCAAGTTGAACTCGGCCATTGGCCGCATAGCCGACCGGATATGCCATGCCACGATGGCTGTGCCCACCAGAGTGCCGGCCCACGGATGGCCCTGCGCTGCGCCCATCACGCACGCAAACCAGCCGAGCTGGAACAGCACAAAATTGGTGATCACGCGGGCTTTGCCTGAATTCACGCGCGCGGCTCGAACAAGTAATGACTGACCCACCACTGCTGGCCGCGGTCGTAGCCGAACAATTCAGCGCATGACATGAAAAATATGCGCCAGCGCATCCACCATTGCGTCACCTGCTCGCGTCCGTACGTGATTTCGAGCACCGGCAATACGGTCGCGCGCCGGGCATCCATATTGGCGAGCCAGGCGTTGGCGGTGCGTTCGTAGTGGGTTCCATCCCAGCGCCAGCGCCGAAGCAGCCGCAAGTCGTCCTGAAAATGCAGAGCGAGATCGTCGCTGGGCATCATGCCGCCGGCAAAGAAATGGCGGCTCATCCAGTCGCTGGTATCGCGCTCTTCGAATAGATATGGCGTCGAGCGATGCGCGAATACATGCAAGAAGAAACGCCCACTGGGATTCAGCCAGCTGCGCACCCGCCGGAACAGCTCCCGCCAATTGCGCATATGCTCGAACATCTCAACCGATACCACGCGATCAAATCGATCGTCGATATTGAACTGATTCATGTCGCAGGTGATCACTTGCAGGTTGGACAGGCCGCGTAGTTGCGCCTGATTCCGGATATAGTCGTGCTGCGAATGTGAATTGGACACTGCAGTGATGCGGCTATGCGGAAACTGCCGCGCCATCCACAAGGACAGGGAGCCCCAGCCGCAGCCAAGCTCGAGTATGCGCATGCCATCGACAAGCTCGGCGCGCTGGGCGGTGACACGCAACGCGGCATCCTCCGCTTCGTCAAGCGTCGCCACATGCGGCGCCCAGTAGCACGAGCTGTACTTGCGATGAACGCCCAGCACCTCGCCGAAAAAAGCCGCCGGTACTTCGTAGTGCTGTTCATTCGCCTTGCCGGGCAGCTCCGCCACGGCGGAGGCGTTCATGTGCGCGATAAAGTCGGTGGTGATCCCGGCGGATTGCTCGGCATCCGCGTCATGTATCTGCGTTAAACGGCCCGCCAGCAGCCGACGAATGCCGGCCCGAATGGCCGCGTCCGGGATCAAGCCTTGTTCGGCCCAACCAATGGCTTTTCCTGCCGGGTTGCTCATGTGAAATTTCTCTATTGAATAGGGGCTGACGGAATCGAAGCGATTGACAATCGCAGCGCGACTATTGGACGGCGCGGCATGCCGCATGATGCCGGCGCCATGTCTCAAGAGCGGCGGGTATCTCCGCCAAAGCGGCCATCGTATTGACGCCGGGCACGGTCTTCCGTGCGTTACCCCACAGACTTCCGCCACACCACAGTTCAACGTCTGCATCCAGTTGACCCCGCAGATCGGCAAGGTTGGCGCAAACCACGTTGAGCGGCGTCACCTGGCTGTACGACAACGCCACGATGTCGGCGCGATGTGCGCGCGCCGCCTGGACGATATCCCAGACCGGCGTTTGCACGCCGAGCGAGATGCACTGCGCGCCGTCGATGCAGAGGCAGGCTTCCGCCATCAACAAGCCGAGCTTGTGTTGCTCGCCCGGCAACGTCGTCAGCAAAATGCGCGGCCCAGGCCCGGCGTCCGACATGGTGCCGATGGCGTGCCGCAACAATTGCTGTAGTTGCTCCGCGTAAAGATGTTCTTCGAATATCTCTATGCGCCCCTCGACCCAGGCATTACCGATCAACTCGTTTAGCGGCGCCACCACGTCCAGCACGAACTGTTGCAAACCCAGGCGCATCAGCGACTGCGACAGTAACTGCCGCAACGCCGTCAACTGATGCGACTTGAGCAGGCGCAAAGCGTCGTCAGCCACAGTGAACTCGCCTTCCGTGCGCGGTGCGCGGGATGGCAGCGCCTGCATTCGTGCCTGCAGGGCGTCGAGCGGTTCGGAAACAACATTTCCTGGACGCAGCCCGCTATCGATCAAGCGCCGGATGACCCGCAGTTTTTCCAGTTGGTCAGCGGGATAAACCCGTTCACCGTTGCTGTCGCGCGACGGCTTCGGGAAGCCATAGCGGCGCTCCCAAGCCCGGAGGATGTCTTTCGACAAACCGGTATCCCGTTCTACGGCGCTGATATTGACGCAAGGCATGTTTATAGCGGGCTCGCTCATAATGTCCATGACAAATTTGGTTAATAAAGTTCATATTTTGTGTATTATAGATTATAATCACATTTTGTCCAAGACAAACAGTCATAAAGCGGGTTAACCCAATGCTGCCACTAAGCCCCCGCGCGTTGTTCTGGATGCGCCGGGATCTGCGCCTCACCGACAACCACGCCCTTTTCCAGGCCTTAACTCACGCCCGGCAGGTGTACTGCGTGTTCGTGTTCGACACCGCGATCCTCGATGCGCTGGAGAATCCGACGGACCGCCGGGTTTGGTTTATCTGGCAAAGCCTTGTGCAGTTGCACGACGTTTTGGCAAAACAAGGATGCGGATTGATCGTGCTGCACGGTCGCGCCACCGAGGCCATTCCCGCGCTCGCCGCAAAACTGCAAGTGGAGACGGTTTACGCCAACCGCGACTATGAACCCGCCGCGGTGAGCCGCGACGAAACGGTGGGTGCAGCCCTCGCCATGCAAGGCATTTCTTTCGTCACCTGCAAGGATCAGGTGATTTTCGAGAAAAACGAAGTATTGACCCAGAACGGGCAGCCGTTTTCGGTTTTCACCGCTTACAAAAATGCCTGCCTTAAGCGGCTGTCCGCTGAAGACTTGGCGGTATATCCATCACAGAAACACCTCGACAATCTGGCACACGCCGACGTCCGCGCGCTACCCAGTCTTGAAAGCATCGGATTTCGGCGTCCGGAATCAGCCACACCGGTGATTGCGCCCGGCATGGAGGGCGCGGCAACACTGTTCGATGATTTCCTGGAGCGGATCGATCGCTATCATGAAACCCGCGACTACCCCGCGCTGAAAGGCCCGTCATATCTCTCGGTGCATCTCCGCTTTGGCACGATTTCGATACGCACACTGGCGCGGGTCGCATGGGAGCGCGCGCAATTCGGCGGGCGCGGCGCGCAAACCTGGCTCAACGAACTCATCTGGCGCGATTTTTACTTCATGATCCTGCATCATCATCCGCGGGTCGTGGCGCATGCATTCCGGCCCGAGTTCGATCACCTGCAATTTGATGACAACGCCGAGCGCTACAACGCTTGGTGCCAAGGCAAAACCGGTTATCCACTGGTGGATGCGGCCATGCGGCAACTGAACACCACCGGCTACATGCACAAGGACGGGGAGCTCCGCGCCGAGCGCATCACCGTCGGCGGCAAGACCGTCGAGCTGCGCTGAACCGTCATGCACGCAGCAGAGGGACCCGCCTGGGCGCTCGCCATCGAGCATTCCGCATTCGGCGAAGCCATGCGCGGCGGCGTCCTTCTCTATCCGATGATCGAGACCGGACACATCCTCGGCTTCGCCATCCTGGTCGGCTCGATCCTGGTGCTGGATCTGCGTCTGCTGGGCGTGGTGCGCGGCATGCAGCCGGCCCAGGTGATCCGCGTGACGGTGCCGATCGCAGCCTGCGGGCTGGCGCTGGCCGCCCTCACCGGCTCCTGCCTTTTCATAACGGAGGCTGCGGCTTACGCGCGGAACCCGCTCTTCTACCTGAAGCAGAGCCTGATCCTGTTCGGGCTGCTCAACATCGTCGTCTTCCACCGGATGTTCATGTCGCGCGCGGCCTTGTGGCCGCATGACAGCCCGCCGCCCACTCCGGCAAGGATCGCGGGTGGCATCTCGGCGGTGACATGGATCTGCGTGCTCGTCTGCGGCCGCCTACTCGCCTACGTCTGAGACGGCGTCAGCCGCCGACCAT
>CAMDLH010000206.1 GCA_945901405.1 Bordetella parapertussis
TCACCTTGCGCCGGGATTCATCGCGAGATACGCACAAAATTCGCACACTGCAATTCAGGCGAATTTTAGAGACTCAGAAAACTGCAACGAAAACAACGGAATAATGGGGTGGCTGACGGGACTCGAACCCGCGACAACTGGAATCACAAAACGCTCTCCAAATCGCTACCGCTGTAAGTTGTTGATTATTAAGGATACTACAACGCAGAAAACAGCCTAAAACCATCCACGGCACGCACAATTATCACACAGGCCACTGAGAGGACGCACAAATCACGCACAGTAAATTTTCTCATTTTCCCAGCCGCAAGCGAGCCGGTTTACTCGCTACTTTGGCGTCCCCACGGGGATGTGATGTTAACTCCGGTTCGATCTTGCTTTCGATTACGTCTACTGGCCGGTTTGCCAAGCGCGCACCACGATCAGCCGTCCTGGGAGCGGAAAGCCTTTCGCGCTAGCCGGCCGGCTGGGGTGAGCCGTGTAGGATGGCAGCCGACAGACAGGCTCGCCAAACTTTGATTTAATCATGCCGTGAGCATCGGAGACTGTATTCCCCTCCCTAAGCGCAGTCTGCTGGGCTCGCAGGCGGATGAGGGCCCCATCCCCCTCATCCGCCGTTTTTCTTAGGCCCTCACGATCCGCAAAAACAAAACCCCGCCGAGGCGGAGTCTGTGTGAGAGCGCTGCTGTGATTACGCATTCTTGCGGCGGCTGAACCCTAGTCCGGCTAGGCCAAGAGCGAGAAGCGCGAGCGAGGCAGGTTCTGGCACAGAGGCGGTGGGATTTAGCAAAAACGCATGACTAACCCCGGCTATTTCTCCAAATCCGACAATCTGGCCATTTTCGTTAATGTCTGTCGCAAAAAGGAGACTGAACGAACCGAACAACGGATCTGTCGGATCGATTAGCATGTTCAGATCTCGCATCCCTTTCGCGGCATCCCAAATAATGGCGCGCTCACCGCTCACCGCTCGCCATATCGCTTCCGCCCACTACTATCCCAGCGTTGTTAATGCTGAAGGCTTCGCTTAAATTGCTTCCGGGAAGAGCCCCCAAATCTATCATTCCGATATCGCTTTGCCACAGGAAAGCATGGCCGGCGTAGGTGCCACCGCTGTAGCCGACAACTTGTCCGGCGTCATTGATACCTGTGGGAGGCGAATTGCTAAATCATAGCCTGAACGGGGCTTCCGGCACAGTCTTGCACAGATTGGTGGGAGTGATAGTGTGCAACTCATGCACGATCTGCTGCTCCTCGCAATTCACCTGTTCGTAACCGTTGCGAAACTGCTCCACTCTGGCGGCGTGCGCGCGGTGGCCGCGGAATCGTTGTTGCTCAAGCAGCAGCTCATCGTCAGCAATCGCTCCCGGCGGCGTGCCCCGAATCTCAGCACCGTCGATCGTTTTGTGCTCGGACTGATCACACTCTTTGTCAGCCCCCGTCGCATCCCGAAGCTTTCCGCAATTGTGAAACCGGCCACGTTGCTCAAATTCCACAAGGCGCTGGTCGATCGCAAGTATCGTCTGCTCTTCTCTTCGTCTGGTCGTCCGCGCAAACCCGGACCGAAGGACCCGTCTTCCGAACTCATTGCGGCCATCGTCGAAATGAAGCTCCGCAATCCCAAGTTCGGTTATATGAAAATCGCCTTGCAGATCTCGCTCGCCTTCGGCCTCGACGTCGATAAAGACGTCGTGCGCCGCGTGCTCGCCAAGCACTACCGGCCAGGCGACTCTGGCGCCAGTGGTCCCTCGTGGTTAACACTGATCGCGCAAACTAAAGATAGTCTGTGGAGCGTCGATTTATTCCGCTGCGAATCCATCCTGCTACGCAGTTTCTGGGTTATGGTGGTGATGGATGTATTCACCCGCCGCATCATTGGTTTTGGGGTTGAACAGGCTAACATCGACGGCATATCCGTGTGTCGGATGTTTAACCACGCCATCGCCGGCAAGGCCCTACCGAAACACGTCAGCACTGATAATGACCCTCTGTTTCGTTTTCATAGGTGGTTAGCGAATCTGCGCGTACTTGACGTTGACGAAATAAAGTCAGTTCCCCATGTTCCCTTGTCGCATCCATTCATAGAAAGGATTATTGGCACGATACGCCGAGAATATCTGGATCGCGTGTTCTTCTGGAACAGCGTCGACTTAACGCGCAAGTTAAACGCCTTCGGCGATTACTACAATGCATTTCGAGTACATCGCTCGCTAGACGGGACCACGCCCGCACAACGTGCCGGCGCTTCGTCACCAACACCTATTTCGCTCGCCGATCACGCGTGGCGGCAGCATTACAGCGGTCTATTCCAGACACCCATGGCGGCTTGACTACGAATTCGCCCCCGACAGGATTGATAATGTGTCGGACCGCTTGCTCGGACAGTCCCTACTGCTTTTCAGCCGACGCCTCAGGTCCGATCTCCTTCAATGTCCGCCCGAACCGGTCACTTTCCGTCTTGATGAATTCCAGGAACTCGTTCGGCGACTTGCTGACGGCACTGGAAACACCGCCCCCGGCGAGGCGCATCTTCACATCCGGGTGGTCCATGACCCTGACCATGGTATTGAACAGCCGCCCCACGATCGCCGTTGGGGTTCCACCGGGAGCAAGCATGCCGTGCCACGATCCGAACCTCATTTCTGCAAATCCGAGTTCAGGCATGGTGGGAACATCGGGCGCCGCCGCAACCCGCGTCTGTGCCGTTACCGCAAAACCCTTCAGTCTTTTTTGCTTCACGAACGGGACCACGGAAGTCATCGCAACGAACATGACCTGGATCTCGTTGCTCAATAGTCCGACTACCGCCTGCCCGGCTCCGCCCTTGTAACCAATGTGCGTCATCTTGATGCCGACGGTGCGCATGAACGACTCGATCTCGAGCCTGCTGGCAACGACCAAGCCAATCGAGCCACTCGAATAGTTGACCTTGCCGGCATTGACCTTCACATACTCGATGAACTCCTTGAGCGTGTTTGGCGAAAACGACAGGTTTGCAACCAGCATGCTCGGCACGTCCGCGATCAGCGTAATCGGCAACATGTCTCGTTGCGGCTGGACAGAAGGATGTACCCATGGATTGATCGCAATTGCGCCGACGTTGCCGTACAAAAGCGTATGACCATCCGGATTGGAACGCGCCACCAGTTCGACACCAATGAGGCCCCCGGCGCCGGGACGATTGTCGATGACGATCTGCTTCCCCAGCTCCGCAGTTACGCGTGGTTCAATGATGCGGGCCGTAAAGTCGGTTGCAGCGCCGGGCGCGAAGGGAAGGACGATGCGTATGGGCCGCGTCGGGTAGCTCGCCGCAGGTTGAGCAAAGGCGCTGAATTGCGAAAGCGACATCACCAACACGACAATCCAGTAAACGCCGCTTCGAAAGGGGATGTTCAACATGATCTGCTCTGTGCTTTGATGAGGCGTGAACGAGATTGAGTCAATCGGTCAACACGGTGGGTGACAAACGCGAACGCCAAACCACTCGTGACGCGGCTCCAATCGTTTCGGACGCAGATCCGGGGCGGTTCCGTGAAAGTGAAACGCGGAGTTGAAGACAGAAAAGCGAAGCAAGTACCCGGGAATCCCGCTGCTCTTGCCGGACGCCGCGCGGCTCGCTTCTCCAGGCGGGAGCAGCGCGGCGGCGGCCGGCTCCCATGCCGACGCTGGCGTCGAACACTGGGGCGCGCGCAAGAATAAACCCATCCTGCTTGCGCTGCGAGCACGGTTCACGGCGCGCAGAGGTCGACAGATCACTTCCCAATACAGCGATCATACTTCCGATCAAAGCACCGCAATCCCGGTGATCTCCAGCAGATAGTCGTCGCTCGAAAATGCCTTGACGATCACCAGAGTATTGGTCGGCGGATTCTTCTTGAACATGGGGATGCGCACCTTGTTGTGTCCTTCCCGGTACTTCCTGTCGACCATGTAAGTCGTGGTCATGACAAGGTCGTCGAGCGATCCACCCGCCTCCTTCAAGATGGCTTTCATGTTCTTGAACACCTGGCGGGTCTGCTCTTCGATGTCTCCTTTGCCGACGACATTACCGTTCTTGTCGACGGGAAGTTGCCCCGCCATGAAGAGCAGTTTTCCGCCTTTGCAGAGGACCCCGTGAACATACCTGGGTTTTGCATTCGGCAAGCTTTTCGGCTGAATCACCCTCTTTGTCATTTGTCCGCCTCGTCTGTGTGGTAGGGATTGCACTGCCATTCATCGCCTGTCGCACGCACCGCTTGCTTCATCAACCGTGCGTCGCGCTCGGCTGAGAACGGGAAATGCGCGGTAGATCTCCCAGCCGGTTCCGCCAACAAGGTACTCTACCTCGTTACCGGAACTGCTGCATGAGTCCTCCGATGTCCGGTAGCTCTTCGAGTTTCTCCACCATCGCGGCGATACGATCCGCTGTGGCGTCCCCCAGCCTTGCAGACGTGTTCTGCATGAATTTGTCTCTGATTTCCGGCCATTGCGCAAAACTGTCCCGCTCCTTGACGGCCTCGAAGACATCGCCATTCTTCATCCGTATCTTCACCCCGCCCGGCACCTCTGCTGGATCCAGTTTCTCGTCAACCCTGTAGGTCATCTTCTTCGCCAGCCTGAGAATCTCCTCGTCGCCTACCGCGTCAGGGTCGAACTCCTGTATGCCTATCCGTCCTTTCACGAGGGCTGCCGCGACGCAGTAGGGCAAGCTGAATTTCGCCCCGTATTCGGTCTGCGGCCGCACTTTCTCCGCCCAAGGCTCACAAACAAGCGCAACGGCCAGGCTGTCGGCGGTGCACTCCACGGCGTCGATCTCCGATGCCACAATACCATGCGTTGAGCGCAGAGCCAGCGCGATTTCTATCTGCGCGTGAGTGCGATGGCAGCATGGAAATCTCTTCACGCCAGTCGACAGCGCCTGCCAGTCCCTGCCCAATCCGCTCACCAGCTGCTCCAGATCGTAGTTGCCATCGCCAAGTAGCGATCGGAACAAACCAGCCTTCCCCTCGAAAACCGTTCTCGGCCCGCTGAACCCTTTGGCCGCCAGTTGCGCCGCAATAATTCCGCCATGGGCCGCCCAGCCAGGCCCAATACGCTTTCCCCATGTTCCCTCGGCAAGGTACTCGAACGACCCCGACGCCATGCCGCCCGCCAGTCCCAGTGCCCAGGACGAGCGCTGCACGTTGAGTTTCAGGAACCTCGAAGAAACCAAAGCGGCACCGAAGACGCCGCACAATATCGTGGGATGAATCCCGCGCTGATGAAAGCCTTTGGTGCTGACCCCTTCCCTTTCGTAACTGAGTCCCGCCATGGCAATGCGAGTCATTGCCTCGAGACCTACCACCACCCCCTCGAGGAGTGACCGCCCCGAAAGACCTCTCGACTCGCACATCGCAAGTGCCGCCGGCACGACGCATGAACTGGGGTGGGTCCGGCTGGGGGCATGCGAATCATCGTAATCCAGGCCATGGGCGAAACTTCCATTGGCCAATGCGGCGTTGGCCATCGGCACTTTCGCACCCCAGCCAATGACCGTCGATTCCTTCTTTCCCTCGACATCGAGGACATACTCAGCCACCATCTCCGCGAAATCGAGATGAGAGGAAATCAGACAAACCCCCAAGGTGTCGAGGATCGAGCCTTTTGCCCGCGCGCGCAGGGTTTCGGGAATCTGATCAAGCGTCAGACCAAGCCCAAATTCACTCAACTGCTCTGCATAGACCATTCACAACCCTCCATTTTTCCCACCGAGACTCGCCACGGCACCGACGACTGATGCGCATTCATCAAGAAATGCCAGATCGGACGCTCGTACCTGGAAAGAAAACCTGCGGTTACCGGATCGAGCTCATAGCGCGTCCCCGGTACGCGCGCAGCATGCGGCACGACGGTGCCCGGCACTACCGGGCCCAGGAGCTTCGTGCACTCCGGAACGTCGAGCGCGTCCAGGGCGCAAGCTAGGCTGTCGGTCACGCACAGGCGCGCTGTGGCGTACGTCTGCTCGGACCGGATCTTGTAATTCAGGACGTAGTCCGCGATGTCGACGAGCACCTGGTCAGGGGCAGCCCGGACATTGCTGGCGGAGGTCGATCGCTTAAACGGTGCACTGTGCATAAATCAGTTATTCGTGAGTGGTGAATCGACTTACAACACAGTCTCAATCTTACACCTCTAGCCCTGCGAGATTGCGCATAGAAAATCTAAACGCCCCTTTTCACTATCGGCGACTATATGGCAGACCCGGCGAGCGGTCAATCGCACGGCGTTTGGTGAAAATTTCCCTCTCGTGTGTATTCTCCGAACCCCGCGTCGTCCGAAGCAGGCTCATTTCGGCGCAGTTTGACCGCTTCGCGCAAGTGCGGGCCGCGCCAGATCATCGGCGCTGCCCAGCGAACGGATCACCAGCGAGGCCTCGATGGTGGTGATCACCGGCCAAACGGCTGGTGCTCGACACCGTTGGCGTCAGCATCGGTTCGAAGCGGATCGACTTCGGCCAATCGGCCGCAATGCAGTTCGCAATAGACAGGCAGGGCGGGGAGGGCGGGCACAGTGAATAAAATATGAATATAAATAAATACTTATAGAGTCATTGGTACTGGGGAATGAGGGCGCGAAAAATATTCCCACCGCACGCGTTTGGCAAAGCACGCCTGCATCGCTGATAATCGCAATCATGACACAACACCACGACATCGCCATCATCGGCGGCGGCCTGCTCGGCGGCGCCATCGGCTACGGTCTTGCATCGCGCGGGCTTAAAGTTGTGATGCTTGACGAGGGTGACGTGGCGTTTCGCGCCGCGCGCGGCAACTTTGGTCTGGTGTGGGTACAGAGCAAGGGGGCAACGTACCGTCCCTACCAACTGTGGTCGCGCGAGGCGTCGTCGTTGTGGCCGGAATTCGCACGTGAGCTGTATGAAGTCGGTGGCATCGACGTCGCGCCGCAGTTCGATGGCGGATTTACCTTCTGTTACTCCGAAGCCGAATTCAACACGCGCGCGGAGCTTATGCGTCGTCAATTCGATGACGACCTGCCGCTGCCGGGTGCGTATTCGATGATCGGGCGCGATGAACTCCTGCGCATGATTCCGATCATCGGACCGAATGTCGTGGGTGCGTCGTATTGCAAGCTCGATGGTTGCGCGAATCCGCTGCGGCTTTTGCGCGCGTTGCACGCGTCATATCAGCGCGTGGGCGGCAAACATCAACCCGCGCACGTAGTCGAGTCGATCACGCCGCGCGTCAACGGTTTCGAGATTCGCACCCGCGAGGGTGCGACGATCTCGGCTGACAAAGTCGTGCTCACGGCGGGCCTTGGCAACGCAAAACTCGCACCGATGGTGGGCCTGCAAACGCCGGTGTCTCCGATACGCGGACAGATGCTTGTCACCGAAAAATGCGCGCCGCTGCTGCCGCGCGTGACACACATCATCCGCCAGGCCGATGAAGGCGGCGTGCTGATCGGCGATTCACAGGAGACCGCTGGCATGGACGACGACACCCAACTGGGCGTGTTGGGCGACATCGCGGCGCGCGCGGTGAACGCGTTTCCGGTACTCGGCACGCTGCGCATCGTGCGCACCTGGAGCTGCCTGCGCGTGATGACGCCAGACGGCGTGCCGCTGTATCAGCAATCGAAGCCGCATCCCGGCGCGTTTGCGTTCAGCGTGCACAGCGGTGTGACACTCGCCTCGGTGCATGCGCGGCGCATCGCCGAAGCGGTCGCGAGCGGCACGATGCCCGAGAATCTTCAACCCTTTAACGAGGCGCGCCTTGCGGTTTAAATTTATCACCGGCGACAAACCCGCCGGCAGTTTTGATTTTGCCGGACAGGCCGTGCCATTCAACGCGGGCCAGAGCGTCGCCGCGGCCTTGCTGTGCGCGGGCATTGTTACCTGCCGCGCGACGCATGGCTCGAACGCGCCGCGCGCGCCGTATTGCATGATGGGCGTGTGTTTTGAATGCATGGTTCACGTCGATGGCGTCGGCGTGAAACAAGCGTGCATGCTGCCAGCGCTGGCGGACATGAAGATACATCCGGCGCGGGAGACGCCATGAACGCAGCCTATGATGTCGCCATAGTCGGCGCGGGCCCCGCGGGCATGAGTGCGGCCGCGCAATGCGCCGCGCTGGGTCTGAAGACCCTCGTCATCGACGAACAGCCCGCGCCCGGCGGACAGATTTATCGCAACATCGAAAACGCTCACCCGGCGCTGGCGCGCGTGTTGGGGAAGGAATACGCGCACGGCAAAGCGCTTGCGGACGCGCTGCGCGCTTCGGGCTGCGATTACCGTGCCGGCACGACGCTGTGGTACGTAACGCCCGAACTCGAATTAGGATTAAGTGATTCAAACGGCGCATCTCGTGTTCAGGCAAAACGCCTGATACTCGCCACTGGCGCGATGGAGCGCCCGTTCCCGATTCCCGGCTGGACGCTGCCCGGTGTCATCACGGCGGGCGCGGCGCAGATCATGTTGAAATCATCCGGCGCCGTGCCCGAAGGCAAAATCGTCATCGCCGGTTGCGGGCCGCTGGCGTGGCTGGTGGCCAGTCAGTTACTCAGCGCCGGTGCCAATGACCTCACGTTTCTCGACGCGACACCCGCCGGACGCGAGCGCGAGGCCCTCGGCGCGTTGCCGCACGCGCTGTTCGGCAACGGCGGCGATCTATTCAAGGGCCTGTCGCTGATCGTACATGTGAAAGGCAGCGCCCGGCAATACGTGCGCGGGGTCACTGAACTTCGCATCACGGGCGGTGATCATGCACGCGCGGTTGAGTACGCCACCGCGCGCGCGCGGGACAGCGTTGCCGCCGATTGGGTGCTGCTGCATCAGGGCGTCGTGCCCAACATTCAGATCACGCAGGCGTTGCGCTGCGCGCATGCGTGGGATGCGGCGCAACTCTGCTGGACGCCCATGCGGGATACGTGGGGCGCTTCAAGCATCGACACGATCCACATCGCTGGCGATGGCGGCGCCATAGCCGGCGCACGCGCGGCCGAATGCTCTGGCCGTCTGGTGGCGCTCGATTGCGCGCACAGACTCGGCAAGATCGACACCGCGAAACGCGATCAGCTTGCCGCGCCGCATCGGCGCGAGCTTGCGAAACACCTCGCCATCCGTCCGCTGCTCGACCGACTCTACCGCCCAGCGGACAATTTCCGTATCCCCGCCGACGACACCCTCGTGTGCCGCTGTGAAGAGGTCACCGCGGGTGAACTGCGGCGCGTGGTGGACATGGGTTGCCTCGGTCCGAACCAAGGCAAGTTTTTCACGCGCTGCGGCATGGGGCCGTGTCAGGGACGGCTGTGTGGCCTCACCGTGTGCGAGACCATCGCGCAACATCGTAACGTGTCGGTGGCCGACATCGGCTACTACCGGCTGCGCGCACCATTCAAGCCGGTGACCGTCGGCGAAATCGCGGCCATGGCGCAGCCCACGGAGAAAGCGGCGTCGTACCGATTCTGATCGTATTGACTACGCCGCGGCGAGCGACGCACACGCGCCGGGAGTTCAACGCCTGGTGCTCAGTGCTCAGCGTTCGGTAATCAGATCAACACAGCCCGCGTCGATTGCCTTCGCGCCCTGATTGCCACCCAGCGTGCCGAGCAGCCCTTCGACATAGCCGCCGACCGTGCACCGTATGCCGACGCCGGCATTGTTCTGCCCCGAAGCAGTCTGGTTGGGGCCGTCGCGGCGCGTTTCGCTGTTCAGATTCACGCCGCCATTGTGGCTGACGGTGATGGCGTCGCCGCCGTTGCCATTGATGACATTGGCGATGACGTCGGCCTGCGAGTTGCGATGCACGGCTATGCCGCTTTGTTTGTTATTGAGGACGCTGTTGCCGACGATCCACGCGCCTGATGATCGTTCGATGTTGATGCCGGGGCCGCCGTTGTCCCGGATCGTATTGGGCGACAGCTTCGGCACGCGAGGAATGAAAACGCCGATATAGGCATAGGACGCACCGGTGATATCTATGCCGATGCGGCCACTCTCCTGAACCGTGGTGTTGAGTATCCGCGCGATGCTGCCCTTGTCGATGTGGATGCCGCGCCCGGTGTTTTTCACGACCCGGTTTCCATCGATCACGGTTGATGCCGGACCGGACAGATGAATGCCATCCATGCGAATAGATTCTTTTGCCGTGACTTCTTTGCATTTAGCAAAGAAGTCACGGCAAAAGAATCTATTCGCTCGGGCTGATCAAGTAGGTCGTTCAGCCGGTCGCCAGGCGCTATGTCAGGCCTTGCAATATGGCATCGCAGCCGTACACCGGCTCTTGCCGCAGAGGTGATGGTGTGTAGCCGATGGGTGCGCAGATAGCATCGGACGTTTGTTTTTTCTTTTTCATAGATCGTTCGTTCTTCATACCCCCTATACCCCCGATTACGCACTCAATTCAACAGTGAAGAGGGCCCCACAACGCCGCGTGGCAATGGCGCCTCACCCCGAGCCGCAGGAGACCATCTGGCACGCGGCACTCGGCGCGCACGGCATTTCAGTCAGCGCGATGTAACATCGGGGAAGGTTCCACATGGGGAAGATTCCGGGGAAGGTTCCAGGTCTTGCCTTTTGCCTTCATCTGCCGCTACAAAAGAGAATGCAAGGTGTCATGCGAGCCACGCAGCCACCCCACCGAGGCGCTCGACATAACAGAAGTTCTGCGAACCGATAGGCGCGAGAGTCAAAGCCCGCAGCGGTGCCGGCAGCGAGTGAACGTGGTGAACGAGGCCCGGCACTTTGCAGAACAGTCTG
>CAMDLH010000207.1 GCA_945901405.1 Bordetella parapertussis
CGCGGTGATATTGCTCGGCGCGCGCAGCGGCCGTTATCCCAAGGGTGGCGGGGTCACCGCGCAAGCGCCGTCAAGCATTCCGTTTCTCGCCTTGGGCGCGTGGATACTCGCGGTGGGCTGGTTTGGGTTTAACGTGATGTCCGCGCAAACCATCGACAAGATTTCCGGTTTGGTGGCGGTGAATTCATTGATGGCGATGGCAGGCGGCACCCTGGCGGCCTTGATCGCCGGACGCAACGACCCCGGTTTCGTGCACAACGGCCCGCTGGCGGGCCTGGTGGCGGTATGCGCGGGTTCGGATGTGATGCATCCGCTGGGCGCGCTGGCGACCGGCAGTGTTGCAGGCGTGTTGTTTGTCGTTATGTTTACGCTCACGCAAAATCGTCTGAAGCTCGATGACGTGCTCGGTGTGTGGCCGTTACACGGACTTTGCGGCGCGTGGGGCGGCATCGCCTGCGGCATCTTCGGGCTTAAAAGCATGGGCGGCATGGGTGGCGTGAGTTTTGGCGCGCAAGTGATCGGCACCGGACTCGGTATCGTCATCGCGCTGGCCGGCGGCTTCATCCTTTTCGGCGCGCTGAAAGCCACAATGGGACTGAGGTTGAGCGAGGAAGAAGAGTTCGAAGGCTCCGATCTGAGCTTGCACAAGATCAGTTCCACGAACGGTCGTGACGGCGGCTGGTAACAACTTGCTGTTGTGTAGTTCGAAGGTCTGCGCTAATGTGCGTGCATCGTGGTAACTCGCACGCGGAGAAAAACATGAAGCGCGGACTTTTGAAAATGATGGCGCCGGTCTTTGTACTGGCAGGCGCACTGAACAGTGCCCAGGCAGCGGATGCACCGCTCAAGGTTTACACGCCGGGCGAATTGCAATTCGCCAGCTACACTGTTCTCAAGCGGCTGTGGGTGGCGGCGCCGGAGTCGGCGTTTTATTTGCGTACGCACCCGGATTCCGGGGCCGCTATATCCGCGCTGGTGAATGAAGCCACGCGCATCGGCGCCGATGGTGTTGTCAATCTGACCTGTTTGAAAGGCGGCCAATTCACCGCGGCGGCGGAGGGCTGGTACTGCTACGGCAATGCGATCAAGCTGAAGTAGCGGCGGGGAAGATTGCCGCTTAGCGGCAGCCGAAAACCGAGCGGCCCAGCAGATCGCCGAAGCCGGCGATGAGCACGCCCACGCAGATCACCAACACGGCCAGCCGCACCGACGCCACCGTTTCCGCGGTGAGCGTGATCGAACTGCTTTCGCCGGGCTTGAGCTTGAGGATTTTCCAGCTGTCTATCAATATGGCGGCGACAACCGCCAGCGCGCTAATGCTGGAGAGCACTTCCCACGAGCAGTTCTGCCAGGCGAAACGTCCCGCCAGCAGCAGCACGACGACCGCGATGTAAAAGACGATTAGGTGGCGCTTCATGCCCATATTCTAGCCTTAAATTGGCGCGCTTGCGCAGTCCACAATCAATACCGGGTGCGATTCAAACTGATGTCTGAGCCACGAAATGCATGGACCGGCAGACAGTCCCTTCCCCCTGAAAGGGAAGGTGTTTCTCTGTTTGCATAAAATCCCTTTCTGGGACATCACTTTGAAGCGCACTCTTCAATACCAGGCCGTGGCTGTCATCGCGTAGTGGCCGGCCGGGGAGGCTGTCCACAACTGCGCCGAGGCCCCATCGGCGGCGGGCGCGCCGTTCACGCTGAAACGGTCGGTGTGAAACAGCGGGCTTTGCGCGCGGTAGTCGAGTTTTTTTACCGGGCGCGGCTCGTGACGGCGCGAAATATCGAGCAGCAGCGTTGTCTGCAGCGGGCCGTGGACGATAAGGCCGGGGTAGTTTTCTTCGTGACGGCAGTAGTCGATGTCGTAGTGAATGCGGTGCGCGTTGAAAATCAGCGCGGAGTAACGAAACAGCGTGGCCTCATCCGCCACCATCTCGCGCCGCCACGGCGCCGACGCGGGCGCGGGTTTTCCGGGCATCGGTTTCTCTCCGGGCTTCGCGGCCTCGCGATACACGATGTCGTGTTCCTCAACCACGGCGGTTTCACCGGCGGCCACAACGGTGTGGCGTACGGTGACAAACACCAGATCGCCGCTCTTGCCGCTTTTGGGTTCCACCGAAAGGATTTCCGAATCGCGCCGCATTTCGTCGCCGATGCGTATGGGCCGCAAAAATTCGATGCGCCCGCCGGCCCACATACGGCGCGGCAGCGTCACCGGCGGCAGAAAGCCACCACGCTTGCCGTGCCCGTCGTGCGCGAGTTCGGATGCGGGCTTTGCTTCGAGAAAATACAGCCAGTGCCAGCCGGGCGGAATGACATCGCCGATTTTCGGATCGGGATCGTTGCGGTCAAGTGCCGCTGTCAACGCGCGCACCGGAAACGCGGTGGCGAGGTCGTCCATGCTTTCCTTGCGGCCTACCCACTGGCGCAGATGTTGCAGATCATCACTCATAAAAATCCTTGTAAAAACAATTAGTTATGGTCTTACACCCACGCGCGCTTTAGGGCCTAAAGTGGTCGCCAGCCGCGACTGCGCGGCCTCGAGAAAACGGCACAGATAAGCCCGCGTGTCGCGCGGATCGATCACGTCTTCCACCGCGAACGCCTGCGCGGTGAGCAGCGGCGAGGCATAGCGCTGCATTTCGTCTTCGATTTCCTGCTGGCGTTTTGCCGGGTCGGCGGCGGCTTCAATCTCGCGCCGGTACGCAACCGCGACGCCGCCTTCGATCGGCAGCGAACCCCATTCCGCCGACGGCCACGCGATTTTCAGATCGACGCCGTTCTTGTCGGTGGTCGCCATGCCCGCCATGCCGTAGCACTTGCGGATCACCACGGTGAGCACCGGCACGGTGACTTGCAGGCCGACGTAAACCGCCTTCATGCCTTCTCTGAGCGTCGCTTGCGCCTCGGCGGCACTACCCACCATGAAGCCCGGCACATCGACCAGAAAAATCAGCGGAATGTGAAACGTGTCGCACAGCTCCATGAAGTGCGCCTGCTTCTTCGCCGACTTCGCGTCCATCGCGCCGCCCTGAATCATGGGATTGTTGGCGACCACACCCACCACGCGCCCGGCCATGCGCGCGAACGCGGTGATCACCGATTTGCCGAACGAAGGTTGAATCTCGAATACCGAATCGCGATCGACGATCAGCGACATGAGCTTACGCATGTTGTACGGTTGCCGCCGCGCGCGCGGCACGATCGACAGCAGCGCTTCCTCGCGCCGGTCAACCGGATCGTCGCAGACGACGGCGGGCGGCAGTTCCCATACATTCTGCGGCATGTACGACAGAAACTTGCGGATTGCCGCGAAGCAGGCTTTCTCATCCGCGTAAACGTTGTCGATGGTGCCCGCGATATCGACCGCGACTTGCGCGCCACCCAGCGCCTCCTTGGTGATTTTTTCGCCGAGCGAGCGCTCGACCACCGCTGGGCCGGCGGCGAACACCTGACTGGTGTCACGCGTCATCAGGCTCCAGTGCGACAGTATCGCGCGCCCGCCGGGGCCGCCTGCCGCAGAGCCGAGCACGGCGCTCACCACCGGTGCGATGCCGAGCAGCTCGACCGAGCGTTCAAAACCGTCGATGCCGGGAAACACCGAGTAACCGCGGCGCTTGGCCGAAGCCACCGAGCCGCCCGCGCCGTCAATCAAATTCACCAGTGGGATGCGATAGTGCACTGCCAGGTCTTCAACGAAGCCGCCTTGCCCGCCCTTGCGCCGCGCGCCGCCCCAACTGGTGCCGCCGCGGATGGTGAAATCCTCGCCGCCGATGGCGACCGGCCGGCCATTGATCTTGCCCAGGCCCATCACGTACGGCGCGGGTGTGACCTTCGTGAGTTTGCCGTCCTCACCGTACGTCGCGTTGCCGGTCAGCTTGCCGACTTCCTGAAACGAATTCTGGTCGAGCACCGCATCGACGCGCTCGCGCACCGTGAGGCGGCCCTGCGCATGGTGACGTGCGACGACTTCTTCGCCGCCGAGCGCCTCGGCCCAGCGATTGCGTTGTGCAATCTCGTCGGTTTCAGGTTTCCAGCTCATTGTTTCAGGCGTTGTCTGATGGCGTAATGGAGGATGCCGCCGTGGCGATGGTACTCCACCTCCTGCGCGGTATCGAGCCGCGACAGCAATTTGATTTGTGTTTTCTTGCCAGTGCGGTATGTGATCATGCAGTCGAGCAACATGCGCGGCGAGAGCTTGCCTTCGAGTCCGGTGATGTCGAAAACCTCGCTGCCATCGAGCGCCAAAGTCTTACGCGTGACGCCATCGACGAATTGCAACGGCAACACGCCCATGCCGACCAGGTTGGAACGGTGAATGCGCTCGAACGATTCCGCGATGATGGCGCGCACACCCAGGAGCCGCACGCCCTTCGCCGCCCAGTCGCGCGACGAACCTGCGCCGTACTCCGAGCCGCCGACCACTACCAGCGGCACTTTGTCCTCGCGGTAGCGTTGCGCGGCATCGTAAATCGATAACTGTTCGCCGCTCGCGTGATGCACGGTCGAACTGCCTTCGACTGCCGGCGTCATCTCGTTGCGGATGCGAATATTGGCCCAGGTGCCGCGCATCATCACGTCGTGATTCAAGCGCCGCGCGGCAAAGCCGGCGAAATCCTTGCGCTCGACGCCGACGGACTGCAAATAGTTTGCCGCCGGCGTGTTGGGCGAAATCGCGCCGATGGGCGAGATGTGATCGGTGGTGAGCATGTCGCCGAACATCGCCAGCACGCGCGCGCCGTGTATGTCGGTGACTGCGTCCAGCCCGGCGCGCATCGTGTCAAAGTGCGGCGGACGGCGGATGAAGGTGCTGGCCAAATCCCACGCGAAGTTAACGCCGCCCGCCGCCTCGATCGCACGCCATTCGGGCGGGCCTTCCTCGATGTTGGCGTAGCGGTTGTGGAATACTTGCGGCGACAGCGTGGCGTCGATGACGCGGGCAATCTCGGCGGGGTCGGGCCAGATGTCGCGCAGATACACTGGCGCGCCATCACTGCCGGCGCCCAGCGGCTCGAGCGTCAGGTCCTTGCGGATATTGCCGGCGAGCGCGTAGGCCACCACCAGCGGCGGCGAGGCGAGAAAATTCGCGCGCACGCTCGGATGTATGCGCCCCTCGAAATTTCGATTGCCCGAAAGCACCGCCACGGCGGCGATATCGTTTGTTTCGATGGCGGTGGCAAGCGCTTCGTCGATGGGGCCGGAGTTGCCCATGCAAGTGGTGCAGCCGTAACCGGCGACGTGGTAACCCAGCGCATCGAGTGAATCCTGCAAACCGCTTTTGGTCAGATAATCGGACACCACGCGCGAGCCGGGTGCGAGCGAGGTCTTGACCCAAGGCGCGACTTTCAGGCCGCGCGCGACGGCGTTGCGCGCGAGCAGACCCGCGCCCACCATCACCGATGGGTTCGATGTGTTGGTGCAACTGGTGATGGCGGCGATGATCACGTCACCATCCCTGATGGTTTTATTATCCGCAACGGCGGCGCTTTTCGTGGCCGGCCACGCGGCGTTAAACGCTTGCGGCACGCGCGAGAGCGTGGCGTGCTCGTGCGGGCGACGCGGGCCGGCGAGCGCGGCTTCAACCGTGGCGAGATCGAGTTCAACCACGCTGCTGTAATGCGGCACGGGCGTTTGCGCGTCGCGCCACAGGCCTTGCGCCTTGCAATACGCTTCAACCAGCGCCAACTGTTGTGCATCGCGCCCGGTCAATCGCAGATAACGTAGCGTCTCCGCATCGACCGGAAAAAAGCCCATGGTCGCGCCGTACTCCGGCGTCATGTTGGCGATGGTGGCGCGGTCGGGCAGCGTCAGCGTATCCACGCCGCTGCCGAAGAATTCAACGAACTTCGCAAGCACCTTGTGTTGGCGCATCAATTGCGTGATCGCGAGCACGAGATCGGTGGCGGTGACGCCGGGCTTCAATTTGCCGCGCAGATGGCAGCCGACTACTTCGGGAATCAGCATCGACACCGGCTCGCCCAGCGCCGCCGCGCCGCCTTCAAGGCCGCCCACGCCCCAGCCGGCGATACCCAGCCCGTTGATCATCGGCGTGTGGCTGTCCATGCCCAGCACCGAGTCGGGGTAGGCGAGGGTCAATCCATTTTCCTCGCGTGTCCACACCACACGCGCGAGGTATTCGAGATTGATCTGATGGCAGATGCCGCTGCCTGGCGGAATGAAGCGCAGATTGTCAAACGCCGTAGCACCCCAGCGCATGAAGGCATAACGTTCGCGGTTGCGCTCGAACTCAATTTGCATATTGCGCTCGGCGGCGTCCGCGGTGGCGTGGTGATCGACCATCACCGAGTGATCGACGACGAAATCAACTTGCGTCGCCGGATTGATGCGCTTGGGGTCGCCCCCCAGCCGCACCATCGCATCGCGCATCGCCGCCATGTCACCCAGCAGCGGAATACCCGACGCGTCGACCATCATCACGCGCGAGGCAAGAAAACCGATCTCGCGCGTGGAGTTGCGTTTTACCAGCCACTCGGCGAGCGCGGCTACATCCTCTACACGCGCTTTGCCCGCTGCATGCTGACGCAATTGATTTTCGAGAACTATCTTCAGTGTGTACGGCAGGCGCGCGATGCCGGTGAGGCCCTGCGCCTCGGCGCGCGCGAGGCTGTAACAGGCGTATTGCTTGCCGCGAACTTCCAGCGTGGCGAGAGTTTGGCTGTTGTTGATGCTCATAAAAATATCAATAAAATCAATAACTTGTAGGCCATGCCGACATCAGGTGATTGCCGATGCCGTTGCTCAAGCGCAGCCGGTGCACGTCGAGCATGCGGATCAGATAGTCGCGCGTTTGTTCGGGGCGGATCACATCCTGCACAGCGTAGACCGAAGCGATGTCGTAGACCGAATTATCTTTTTCCATGGTCGCGCGCTTGTCGTTAAAACCCGGATCGCCGGGGCGCAATCCCGACACCACGGTCACCGCGTAATTCGGATCCATGAAACTGATCTCTGCCGTGGGCCACGCGATGAATTCATCCGAATTACGTCCGCCGCCCATATTGATGTACGCCTGCCCGTAGGTCTTGCGCACCAGCACGCTGATTTTCGGCACGGTTACCAGCGCCAGCGCGTTCATGAAATTCATGATCTTGCCCGGCGCGCGTTTGCGCTCGGCTTCGACGCCGATGGCGAAGCCCGGCGTGTCGACGAACATCACGATCGGGATGTTGTACGAATCGCACAACACCAGAAAGCTCGTGATCTTGTCGCAGGCATCGGCATCGATCGCGCCGCCCTTGAACAGCGGGTTGTTGGCGATGAGTCCAACCGTCTTGCCATTCAATCGCGCCAACGCGGTGGCCGCAGTCTTGCCGAAGCGCGCCTTCAATTCAAACAGACTGCCTTCGTCAACCACGCATTGCAGCACCTTGCGCACGTCGTAGACCTGCGTGCGCGATTCGGGCAGCAACTTGAGAATATCCCGTTTGCGGTCGTCTGATCCCGCGGGCACGGGTTTCACCGGCGGCGCTTCGGTGTGGTTTGACGGCAGATACGACAAAAATGTTTTCACCGCGTCGAGCGCCTGCTCGTCGGTGTCCGCCACCAGATCGGCGAAGCCGGTGCTCTCCGCGTGCACGCGCCAGCCGCCGAGTTCCTCGGCGTCTACCGGATCGTTCATCGCCAGCGAGGCGAGCAGCGAACTCGACACCGCGACGATCGCGCCCTTGCGCATCACGTGAAAATCCGACAACACGCAATACCAGGTCGATGAGCCGTAGCACAGGCCGAGCGAGGCCGACACCCACGGACTTTCGCGCTGGCGCAGATATTGATGCGGGTCCTGCGCGAGCAACGTGCCCATGCCGCGCGCGCCCATGTTGTCGGGCAGGCGCGCGCCGGAAGATTCGCCGAGGAACACCAGCGGCATGCCGCGCGTGGCGGCGGCGCGTTTCATGTGGCCGATTTTTTTCATGTTGATGGTCGCACTCGATGCGCCCATCACCGTGAAATCGTTGGCTACGCACGCGGCGTCGCGCCCGTGGATGCGCCCGAAGCCGGCGATCTTGCCGTCGGCGGGCGAGCGTGCCTCGTCGCCCGGCACTATGGAGGCCGCGAGCAAGCCCGATTCGATGAAGCTGCCGGTATCGAACAGATAATCGATGCGCTCACGTGCATTGAGCACGCCAGCCGCGCGGCGCTTCGCGAGCTTGTCGGCGCCGCCCATCGCCAGCGCCTGCTGGCCGCGCGCGTCGAGTTCCTTCAGCAAGTCATCAGGGGACATTTTTCGTGGTGGTTAGAAAAACTTCAAATGCTTTTTGACACGGATTTCACGGATTTACGCGGAGTACCCCCGAACTCATCTGTGTAAATCCGCGTTCATCTGTGTCGAAAGATTTTGGGGCGTGGGCTTTATTTCTTGCCTGCCTTTTTCTGGTAATACATCTTCTCCACCGTTTCGCGCTCGATGCGATACGCGTCTTCAAGCCCGATCATGGTTTCGATATCCTTGCGCACGGTCACCCATTCCTGCTGGGTCATGCCGGTGTAGTCGCCGGTCTTTTTGACTTCCTGCAACGCCTTGCGCATGAAGTGAAACTGCACGCCGATGGCGAGTGTGGCGTCGATGCAGCCGGCGTAGCCCATGTCTTTCAACTGGCCATAGGAATACAACGGGCGATTGTCGCGGTTGCCGCGGCTTTGCACATACACCATAGGCAGCTTGCAGTGCCTGGGCGTGCTCACCGTTTCCTTGTGGTCGCGCGGGAAAATCAGCCCCATGTCCGCGCCCACGTCATGGGCGACCTGCATGCGCTTGATGGCCTCCTTGTAGCCCTGCTCGCGGCAGGAATCGGAGCGCGCGATGATGACAAAATCCTTGTCGGTTTCGTCGCGCTGCACGCATGCGAGCTTGATCTTGTCGCGAAACTCATTGAGCGGAATATTGTGCGCGACATAGGTGTGATAGTGAGCGCGTTTGGGATACAACTGATCCTCGATGTGCACACCCGCGATGCCCGCGCGGATGCATTCGCGAATGGTGCGCATGGTGTGCAGCGGCTCGCCCCAGCCCGCGCCCGCATCCATCACCACGGGGATATTCAACCCGTTGGCGACGTTGCTGGCGACGTTGATCTGTTCGCTCATGGTGAGTTGCGGTTCGCTGATGGCGGTACTGCCGCCGGTGACGAAGCCGCCGACATACACGCTCTTGAAGCCCATGCTCTGCACCAGCCGCCCGGTAATGGCGTCGTAGGCGGTGGGCAGTTCGAGAAATTGTCCGGCTTTGACCATCTTGCGAAGTGTGGTGGTGGCGCGTTGCATAATCGGTTCCTTTATCAATGTGTGAATTGGCGCAAATGCGTATGACGCTCCAAGGTCAAGAACTTTTTGACGCAGAATTACGCAGATTTAAGCAGAAGTGCGCGGATTAACCGGATAATGGTCTGCGTAAATCCGCGTCCAGGTTCTTGACGTTGCAGCACGTTGTTATGGCGTGGTGCGTCGGCTGCACGTCAGATTTTACCGAGAAAATCCGCGATCAGTTTGATATTGAGCACGATGATCAGCGCGGCCATGATCCACGCCGTCCATGTGAGCCATCGTGGACTTACCAGCGCGCCCATTTTCGCGCGCTCGCTGGTGAATTTCACCAGTGGAATCACCGCGAACGGCAGTTGCAGGCTGAGTATTACTTGCGACAGCACCAGCAGTTGCGCCGTGCCCGACGCGCCATAATGCATGGTGACGAATACCGCGGGCACGATGGCGATGAGCCGCGTGATCATGCGCCGCAGCCACGGCGGCAGGCGGATGTTGAGGAAGCCCTCCATCACGATTTGCCCGGCGAGCGTGCCGGTGATGGTCGAGTTTTGCCCGGAGGCGAGCAGCGCCACCGCGAACAACACGCTTGCCGCGCCCGCGCCCAGCAGTGGCGCCAGCATGCGGTGCGCGTCCTGAATTTCGGTGATGTCCGTGTGGCCGCGCGTGTGGAACGTTGCCGCCGCCACAATCAGGATTGACGCGTTAATCAACAACGCGAACGCCAGCGCTATGGTCGAGTCAATCGTAGCGTATCGCACCGCCTCACGTTTGCCGGCGTCGGTTTCATCCGACTTGCGCGTTTGCACCAGCGCCGAATGCAGATAAAGATTATGCGGCATTACCGTGGCGCCCAGGATTCCGATGGCCACATACAGCATCGCCGGGTTGGTGACGATTTCGGGCGAGGGCACGAAGCCCGCCGCGACTTTGGCCCAATCCGGATTCGACAGAATAATCACATAGACAAAACACCCGGCGATCACCAGCATCAGCGACACGATCATCGCTTCCATGTAGCGAAAGCCGCGCGCCTGCAACATCAAAATCAGCAGCACATCCGCCACTGTGATAATGACGCCAACGGTGAGCGGAATGCCGAACAGCAGGTTGAGCGCAATCGCGGTGCCGATCACTTCTGCGAGATCGGTGGCGCAGATTGCAAGCTCCGCCAGCAGCCACAGGCCAAACGCCACCGGCGGCGAATAATGATTGCGGCAGGCCTGTGCGAGATCGCGTCCGGTGGCGATGCCCAGCCGCGCCGACAGCGATTGCAACACGATGGCCATCAGATTGGCGAGCATCACCACCGACAGCAACGTGTAGCCGAACGCCGAACCTCCCGCGATCGCGGTGGCCCAGTTGCCG
>CAMDLH010000208.1 GCA_945901405.1 Bordetella parapertussis
TCGACACCAAGATCATTCCGCAGATACCCATCGGCCGCCTCGGCAAGCCCGAGGAAGTCGCGGGCCTGGTGGCGTACCTGTGCTCGGAAGAAGCGGCGTTTGTCACGGGTGCGAACATCGCGATCAACGGCGGGCAGCATATGCAGTAAAAAAACCACGCAAACACGCCTCGCCCGTTTTACCCCGAGGCGGTTTGTTTCAAACGCTGCACAAACGCACGACACATAAAATGCAGCACCTATCGGCAGCGCCACGGCAAGTACGGCCGCGACTATAGCTAACACGCGAGCACGTACTAGCGCACCAACATGGCCTGTATTCTCGCCACAATGGTCTCCGGCGTGACGGGTTTGACCAGATAGTCCGACACGCCATGGTCTTTCACGATCTGTTGCGTTGCGTTTTGCTCCGCGGGCAAGACCAGCATTACCGGCAACCGGGACCAGGCCAGCGCACGCCGTAACCGCAATAGAGCCTCGATATTTTCGCGTTCGGCGCCCACGTCGATGTCCGCAACCAGCAACACGACATTCTCCTCTTTTTCGATGATTTCACGCGCAGCCGAATCCTCTACCGTGGCGTGAACCTTGATTGAGGCCTCCGCAAGCAGCCTTGTAACCGCCAACCGAGCTTCACTGTCTTTCTCAAACAGCAAGATACTGACGCCGGATTGTTCTCCTTCCTCCTGCGTTAACGCGCTGACGGCGCTCGCCGGTAATGCGCGCCCGAAGTCACGTGACAGATCGGACCAGAAGCGCTGGCCCACGACCCGGGCCGCCTCGCTGGCGGTGGTGTCGCCGGAGATGACGCGCATCGCAACGCCGTGCGACAGCGACGCAAGCGGTCCCTGCGTCAATTCTCGCAGCTTTGCAATATCCGTATATCCAGTGGCCAGTTGCTGCCGCAGTTCCGGGGACATTTCGACAATTTCCGTCACCGGCTGCCGGCCGCTATAACCGGTGCCCCGGCAAGCGCCGCACCCTACGGCCCGGTAGGCGGGACGTTCACCCGTCAGATCAAAGCACAATCGTTCATCCTGCCGCGGCGGGTCACTCACGCTGGTACGGCAAGCCACACACAATTTTCGAAACAGCCGCTGCGCGACAACGCCGGCCAGCGCGTCCGCAAGTATCGATGGATGCACGCCCAGATCGATCAAGCGCGGTGGTGAGGGCGTCGTTGGTATGCAGCGTCGAGAGCACGAGGTGGCCGGTAAGGGCGGCCTGCATGGCAATGTCCGCCGTTTCGCCGTCGCGTATTTCGCCGATGAGTATGATATCTGGGTCCTGGCGCAGAATCGAGCGCAGCGCACTGGCGAACGTCAGCCCCGCCTTGGCATTGACCTCCACCTGTGAAATGCCCGCGACCCGGTATTCCACCGGATTTTCAACCGTAATGATGCTGACACCCGTGCGGTTGATCTCGGCCAGCATCGCGTAAAGCGTCGAGGTCTTGCCCGAGCCGGTGGGCCCCGTAATCAATACGACACCCGACGAATTGGCGCCCAGCTTGCGCAGCGATTGCATGGCCGCCGTCGACAATCCGGCGCCGCTGAGTTTGTATACCCGGCTTTGATCGAGGAATCGAATCACTAGGCGCTCGCCGCGGCTTGCCGGAAGCACGGAAAGCCGCAAGTCATAATCATGGCTGCCGAGAACCAGCGACATGCGCCCATCCTGCGGCACGCGATCATTGGTGGGGTCCATCCCGCCTTGCGCCTTGAAATAGCGTAACAACGCCTGCAGCACGGGGCCCGGCACAAAAGCCATGCGCTGCAGTACGCCATCAACGCGAATCCGAACCAGCCCGCCGCCGGAAAAAGGCTGTATGTGAATGTCGGATGCACGCGCCTTGATCGCTTCCATCAGCAATGACCGAGCAAGCTGCACTAGCGCGTGTTCGCCCGAAGCGTCTGGGCCGACGGTCTTGCCCTCTGCTGTCCATAAAAGCGTGCCTATTTGGTTGGCGTGCAATTGGGTAAGCCGGGAATAGGCGTTCACGATTGCCCATTCCAGTTCATCCGGCGGCACCACGAGCACCTTGAGCGTGCGGTTGGTGACGAAATGAACGCGCTGCAAACCATTTTCGTCGTACGGCGCCGCGCAGGCGACAACCAGAACACCCGATTCCTCGCGCAACGGCAGCATAAAATACTCTCGCGCCAGATTTTCAGGCAGTAACTGGGCCGCAAAAGGATCGGGCGAATTCAGGCTGCCGGGCGCCTCCAAGCTCAGTTCCTTGGCGATCGCGCCCGCCAGCGCCCATTTGTCCACGCCCGCGGCGACGGCAAGCTGCTTCCATGCCGTTACCAGCGATTGATCCGAAATGAGCGTTCGCAATGCTTCGCTCGCAGGGAACGCACGTGTAACGAGGATATGCAATGCGGAGGTGGTCATTGGAGAATTTCCATGGTTTCGGTGCTGACGCGCCTGTTTGCAAAAGTGTAAGAGAGTGCCATTGCGATCGATGCTGGCAGCACGCGATCAATCGCCGGATCCTCCAGTTGCCAATAGCGGCCACGCAGCGGCGCCACCCGATCCCGGCGCAGTTGCGCTATCCGCCGTCATCGTGACGGATTGGCGCGCGATAATTGTTCGAGCCTCCGTGCCGAGTCATCAAGCAGCTTCTTCATTTCAGACGTAACCCCATTGCAAAAACCGCCCGACTTCATGCAGACTGGCGTTACAAAACACTCCGTTAACATGCCCGGAAAGTCTACTTTGCAGTCTCCGCCGTAAGAGTCGCCGCAAGGCGTGCTGAAATCAAAAAAAGCACCGCCCTGAGACGCGCACGTCGTCAGTACTGAAGCGGCCGCCGAAGTAGCAACCGAAGCCGTCAAATGCCCCGGCGGAAGTGATTGGACGCTTGCGATGGCTTGATCCATGGCCTTGCGCAATTCGTCCGGGGTTGACGCTTGCGCAAGCGCCTGGCTCAGAGACTGGGCGGCAGCTTGGGCGGGCGTTTGAACAGCAGTCTGGGCAGGCGGGGGCGTCAGCGCGGACGGCTGTTGCGGTTGCGTACCGGCGGATACCGGTGGTTGGCCGCACGCGCTTTGCGCAGCGGGGGCCGCCACCGTTCACACGGGCTTTGCCGAGTCGGTGAGCGTCAGCGCAAACGATATCACGGTGTCGGTGAGCACCGCGCCCTTTTCCACCCGGCCCACCTTCGCCAGCGTGTCGTGCGCCCCGCGCGCCACCTGCACGCCGAGCTTGCCGTGTGCATCGACCTTGGCGCATACCGTCAGCACCGGCCGGAAGCCTCCCGCCACCGCCTCGAAGCCGTAGGCGAGTTGCGCGTGCTCGTCCTTCAGGTTCGAATCGCCCAGGCGTTTTGCAAGCGCGGCGCAGTCGCAATCTGTCCCTGCGCCAGTGTCGCGCCGGCGCCCGAGCGCAGTGCGTCGTATTTCAGCACAATATCCGATGCACGCGCACGCGCGGTGTAGCCCTGGTAGCCGACAATGGCCACCGTGCCCAAGATGCCGATGATCGCCACCACCGAGAGTATTTCGGGTATGGTAAAGCCGCGTTGTTTGAACCATCCGTCCATCATTTCACTCCCGTTTCGGTTGATTTATTTCCATCACGATCCAGCGTAATACGCACGCCCATCACCGTCCATCCAAGATATGGATGAACGCCGGGATATTGCCCCGCAGGTCGAGCAGGGTGTGCAGTTTGACCGCCGCCTTCTTCTTGCGGAAACGTGCCCACGGGAACAATGCCAGGCACAAATCGATGGTGGTGGAGTCCAGCGCATAGGCGGTTTGCCTGATATCCACCGCAAACCCGTCCCCGGCGTAGAGCCGGCGGGCCACCCGGATGAGCGCGTGCGCGAAATCCTGGTAGATACGCCAGTCGCGGCTCTCGTTGGCGTCGGCCAGGGTGCTGCGGGCGATCCCGCCGCGAATGCCCAGGTGGTAGAGCTTGCTCGACTGTGCGCGCAAGCAGGTCTCGATGTCGCGCAGGCTTTCGCGGTACGTGAACTGCGCGAAGACCATGCACAGATACTGATCGAGGTGCGAGAACGTGAGCGTGGGGTATGCCCCCGCGTATTTCGCCACGCACCGTCGAAACGTGTGCAGCGGCAGATGCTCCATCAATTGAGCGAACACCAATTTGCCTGTATGCATCGAACCGCCTCCGGAAAAACCCGGAAGTTTCCAACACATTGAAATCGGTGACACTCGTGTGCGACATTCATGTACGTAGAATCAAGTGGTTAGATCACTGCTGTTCGCAAATCTCCGGACAGCAGTGTTCGATAGTAAGAAAACACCCCCACCGCAGAGGCGCAAAGGCGCAGAGAACCCACGCGGAGGAAAGCAGTTCTCTGCGTAACCTCGGCGTCTCTGCGCCTCTGCGGTGAAGCTGTTCAAAGCAGCTGAATGGTTACGGCCATTCGACACTCGCTCAGTGCGCCTTATCCCAATTCGGCCCCACGCCCACTTCCACCAGCAACGGCACGGCGAGTTTGGCGACACCGTTCATATGCAGCGGCAGTTCGCGCTTGATGATTTCCAGTTCGCCTTCGGGCACTTCGAGCACGAGTTCGTCGTGCACTTGCATGATGAGTTTTGATTTGAGCGCGCTCGTCGCGAGCCAGCCGTACACCGCGATCATCGCCAGTTTGATGAGGTCGGCCGCGGTGCCTTGCATCGGCGCGTTGATCGCGGCGCGCTCGGCGCCCTGGCGGCGCGCTGGGTTGCTGCCCTTGATTTCGGGCAGCCACAGGCGGCGGCCGAAGACGGTTTCGACATAGCCGTTGGCACGCGCGGCTTCGCGCGTTTCGTCCATGTAGCGCTTTACACCGGGATAACGCTGGAAGTAACGCTCCATGTATTGCTGCGCGGCGCCGCGTTCGAGGCCCAGTTGGCGCGCGAGGCCGAAGGCGGACATGCCGTAGATCAGGCCGAAGTTAATGACTTTCGCGTAGCGGCGCTGTTCGTTGTCCACGGTGGCGGGCGTGCCGCCAAAAATCTCTGCGGCGGTGGCGCGGTGTACGTCTTCGCCCGCCGCGAACGCCTTGAGCAAGCCTTCATCCTGCGAGATATGCGCCATGATGCGCAGCTCGATCTGCGAATAGTCGGCGGAAACGATCACGCAGCCCGGCGGCGCGATAAACGCTTCGCGGATGCGCCTGCCCTCGGCGGTGCGGATCGGTATGTTTTGCAGGTTCGGCTCGTTGCTCGACAGCCGCCCGGTGACCGCGATGGCCTGCCCATAATTGGTATGCACGCGGCCGGTGTTCACGTTGACCATGCCCGGCAGCTTGTCGGTGTAGGTCGATTTTAATTTCGACAGGCTGCGGTATTCGAGTATCAGCTTGGGCAGCGGATGATCGAGTGCGAGTTGTTCGAGCGAATCTTCATCGGTTGAGGGCTGGCCCGATGGCGTTTTTTTCACCGGCTTCAAGCCCTGCTTGTCGAAGAGAATTTCCTGTATCTGTTTCGGCGAATTCAGGTTGAACGGCTGGCCCGCCTGGGCATGCGCGCGCGCTTCAAGGTCGATCATCTTCGCGCCGAATTCGCCCGACAGTTCGCCCAGCAACTTCACATCGAGCAGCACGCCGTTGCGCTCCATCGCCTGCAACACAGGCATCACCGGCATCTCGATGTCGCGATAAATGTGCGCGAGTTTTGCGTCACGCTCGACCTGCGGCCACAGCGCGCGGTGCAGTTGCAGCGTGATGTCGGCATCCTCCGCTGCGTATTCGGTGGCGCGCTCGACCGCCACTTGTTCAAAGCCAATGCGATTGGCGCCCTTGCCCGTCATCTCATCGTAAGTGATTGTTTTTATTGATAAATGTCTTTGGGCCAAATCGTCCATGTCGTGCGGCTTGTGGCTCTCCAAGACATACGATTCGAGCAGCGTGTCGTGCACCACCCCGCGCAACGCAACACCTTGATTGGCGAACACATGCGTGTCGTATTTGATGTGCTGGCCGAGTTTCGCCGCGTGTTCGTCTTCGAGCCACGGCTTCAGTTTGGCAAGCACAAGCTCGCGCGCGAGTTGATCGGGCACACCCGGATACACATGGCCGACAGGAATATACGCAGCCTCGCCCGGCGTCACCGACAACGAAATACCGACCAGTTGCGCCGTCATTGGATCAAGACTCGTTGTTTCGGTATCGACCGCCACCAACTCGGCGGCGCGAATTTTTGCGAGCCACGCGTCAAGTTGCGCATCGGTAGTGACGGCTTCGTAACGCCGCTCCACCGGCGCGCTCGGAACAGCAACAGCTTGCACCACGGCCGCATCCAGTCTTGCTGAATCCTCGATCCTCGATCCTGAATCCTGAAGTTCCCGCCGCCAGGTCTTGAAATCAAATTGCTCATACAGCCGCGCGAGTGTGGCTTCGTCGTGTTTATCGTGGCCGAGTTGCTCCACCTTCAACGGCAGCGGCACGTCGCACTTGATGGTGAGCAGGCCGCGCGCGGTGGGCAGCCAGTCGAGCGCCTTGCGCAGATTCTCGCCCACCACGCCGCCGATCTCCGGCGCATGCGCCACCACGTTATCCAGCGTGCCGTATTGCGCGAGCCATTTCACTGCCGTCTTCGGGCCGACCTTCGCCACGCCGGGCACGTTATCCACTGTGTCGCCGATCAGCGTGAGGTAATCAACGATGCGCTCTGGCTTGACGCCAAACTTCTGTTCGACGCCGGTCTCATCGAGCTTTTCGTTGGTCATGGTGTTGACCAGCATCACCTGTGGCGACACCAGTTGCGCGATGTCCTTGTCGCCGGTGGAGATCACCACCTTCATGCCCGCGCGCTCGGCCTCGCGCGACAGCGTGCCGATCACGTCGTCGGCCTCCACGCCGTCGATCATCAGCAGCGGCCAGCCCATGGCGCGGATCGCCTCGTGTATGGGCGCGATCTGCGCCACCAGGTCGTCGGGCATCGGCGCGCGATTGGCTTTGTATTCCGGGTAAACATCGTCGCGAAAAGTCTTGCCCTTGGCGTCGAAAACGCAGGCGCTATAATCAGCCGGCGTGTCCTTGTGCATGCGGCGCAGCATGTTGAGCACACCGTAGATCGCGCCAGTGGGCTCGCCCGCTTTGTTGCGCAAGTCGGGCATCGCATGAAACGCGCGATACAGATAGGAAGAACCATCGACCAGCAGCAGGGTTTTCATTTCAGCTTTGTGTTGTATGAATCCAGCTTCACACTGATTGCAAACAGGGAAGCCACATGAGTCTCAAGGACAAATTACCGCACGCCTCGCCGGCAACGCCTTCCGAACACGAATGGCCCGCGCGCGAGTCGTGGCGTGTGTTCGGGATTATGGCAGAGTTTGTCGAGGCGACGGAGCGCTTGTCGGCGGTGCGCCCGGCGGTCAGTTTTTTCGGCAGCTCGCGCATAAAACCCGGCCATGCGTATTACGCACTGGCGGAGCAAATCGCGCGCAAATTGTCCGACGCGGGCTTTTCCGTGATCTCCGGCGGCGGCCCCGGCATCATGGAGGCCGCCAACAAGGGCGCGTTTCACGGCAAGTCGCCCAGCGTGGGACTGAACATCCAGTTGCCGGGTGGACAGGCCGCCAACGCGTATCAGGATATCTCGCAGACGTTTCGCCATTTTTTCGCGCGCAAGGTGATGTTCGTGAAATTCGCCACCGCGTACGTCGCGCTGCCCGGCGGCTTCGGCACGCTAGACGAAGTGATGGAGGCGCTGACTCTGGTGCAAACCGGCAAGACACGCAAAATGCCCATCATCCTGGTGCACGAGCCGTACTGGCGCGGCATGATCGACTGGTTTCGCACCACACTGGTGGCCGAGGGCATGATAGACGCCGAGGATTTGTCGCTGGTGCGGGTGATCGACGAACCGGATGCCATCGTCAACGCGATTTTCGATTATTACGAGAAGCGTGGCTTCGAACCCTCGCCCGACGAGCGCGAAATGCTGGCGAATTTGTGACGATATTTGTGACGATGGTGGATTGAAAATTCCGCTGAAAGGCCGATAATACGAGCGTCACCGAGGAATCCATACATGCGCACCTTATTCGTTACCCTGCTGTTGTGCATCGCGCTGCCGGTCGCGCTGCCGGCCGCCGCGCAAACCACGCGCCCGCCCAATCTGCAACCGGTGCCCGAGCCGCCGCCACCGCCCAAGGGCTTCGAGCTTGATCCATTCCTCGATCCGCAGGTAACCGTGGTGATCAGACCAAGCGGCGAGCGCGTCGAGGAATACCGCATTGGCGGCAAGCTCTACATGATGAAAGTCACGCCGCCTCATGGCGGCACGCCGTTCTACCTGGTCGATCATCGCGGCGACGGCAAATTCGCGCGGCAGGAGAGCCACGATTCCGGCTTGCGTCCGCCGATGTGGATTATTCATCAGTTCTGAGTCAGGTGTGAGGGGTGAGGCGTGAGGCGCTGACTTCTGTCAGTGGTACACTCCCTGCGCCTCACGCCTCACGTCTACCACCCGATGTCTGTATTCACCACCGTCACGCCGGATCAACTCACGGCATGGCTTAAAAACTATTCGCTCGGCACGCTGGTCGAGTTAAAGGGCATCGCCGCCGGCATCGAGAACACCAACTACTTCGTCACCACCACGGTCGGGCGCTACGTACTCACGCTGTTTGAGAAGTTAAAGCCGCACGAGCTGCCGTTTTATCTGAACCTGATGGCGCATCTGGCGCGCCTCGGCGTGCCGTGTCCCGCGCCCATCGCCAACAATCGCGGCGTGTTTTTGGGTGAACTCAACGGCAAGCCGGCGAGTTTCGTCACGCGGCTCGCGGGCAAGGACCTCACGCACCCCAGTGCGGCGGATTGCGCGGAAGTTGGCGCGGTGCTCGCGCGCATGCACATCGCGGGCCAGTCCTACGCCACGAAAATGGACAACCCGCGCGGCCCGCATTGGTGGACGGCGGCGCAACACGACGTACTGCCATTTCTGCCGGCGGACGAAGCGGCCATGCTGCGCGAGGAAATCCGCGGGCAGGCCGCGCACCGTTTTGACGACCTGCCGCGCGGGGCAATACACGCGGATCTGTTTCGCGACAACGTGTTGTTCGACAACGGCCGCGTCGAGGGCGTCATTGATTTTTATTTTGCCTGCACCGACGTGCTGCTCTACGACGTGGCGATCACCGTCAACGACTGGTGCATGGGCGCGGATAGCGGGCTGGATACCCCGCGCACGCAGGCGCTGCTCGCCGCCTACCACGCGGCGCGGCCCTTTACCGCCGTGGAACGCGGCGCGTGGACGACACTGCTGCGCGCCGGGGCGCTGCGCTTTTGGGTATCGCGGCTCTACGACAAGCACTTGCCGCGCGCGGGCGAGATGACCCACGCCAAGGACCCGGCGCATTTCCGGCGCATCCTTGCCACGCATATTGCACATGAGCAGGAATTGCCGCGGCTGCCCGCGTGATTCGCGATAAACTGTAGCCCTCGAAACACGGGTCGCCCAGTAAGAGCATGGAAATTCGCAGCATCAAGGCCGGCAGGGGCTGGCAATGGATCAAAGAGGGCGTGGCGCTCTTTCAGAAAAGCCCATTGCACTGGTTTTTATTCGTCAGCGTGTTGTTCGTGGCGATCAAGGTGCTGCTGCTGATTCCGCTGTTCGGCCTCGTCGTCATGCTGGCGATCCCGGTGCTGCTGGTGGGCATGATGGAAGGCTGCCGCGCGCTCGAATTCGGCAAGCCGCTCGCGTTCGGCTACCTGCTGTCGGGTTTTGTGCGCAACACGCCGGCATTGCTGACGCTCGGCGGGATATCGCTCGCCGGCAACCTGCTGGTGCTGCTGGTGATTTCCGGCATCGGCGGCGAAGCGATGGCGGCGGTGATGAAATTCATGGCGCAAAACAAAGTCACGCCCGAGAACGTGCACGAGATTCGTGAAGCCGCGCGCAAGGCAACGTTCAGCGTACTGCTCGGCTGGGCACTGTCGATACCGCTGCTTATGGCACTATGGTTCGCACCGCTGCTCGCCTACTTCAACAATCTCAAGCCGCTGCGCGCCATGCTCTACAGCTTCACCGCATGCTGGCGCAACCTGCCCGCGTTCCTGGTCTACGGCGCGGTGCTGTTCGCCGCGATGATTCTGGTGACACCCATCGCCATGGCCTCACGCATGCTCGACCTCGGACTGTGGCTGATCGCGCCGATCGTAATTCCGACAATCTATGCCGGATACAAGGATATTTTCGACATTGATGCGGTGGCGGATGCGGCGCCGCCGGCAGAGGCGAGCGGTTCGTAGAGCATTCCGCGGATGCGTTGGTAGCTTTGGTAGGGTGGGCAAAGCGCAGCGTGCCCACGAGCCGCAGCTGGCAAACCTCGATGAAGGCAATTTTTCAGCAATCGAAAATCCGCGAAATTATTACCAGTCGTTGTCCACGTGGGCACAAAAGACGCACCCACCCTTGCTGCAGGCTTTACGATTGTCCGTATGCAATATTCGCCGAAGGACGAATGGAGGTCGTTTATGCAATTAGCCAAGCCTGACCCGGTTGCCTTGGTGGAGGGATGTACCTAAGGGATTTAGAAATTACAAAAGTACCGTTTTAGGATGAATTATTATGTCCCACCATTTCAACTCCGTAGATCGTAGCAATCGGTGCTCAAGGTTTCTTTTCTCGTTGCCGCAAAGTTTGAC
>CAMDLH010000209.1 GCA_945901405.1 Bordetella parapertussis
GCGGCGACTTGTGGGGCGTCACCAGCATCGTGCGCACCCTCGGGCTCGCCCAGCAATGCTATGACCGGCTGCTCGACTTCTTTCATTCGCCAGCGATAGACGTGGCCTGCTTAACGCGCCTGTGGTCATCGAGAAGAAAACCTCGCATATCGAGACCTCCGGGGAATCCGGTTCACGCCGCCTGCTGCTGGCAAGACCAGTGATCTCCACGGGCATGCAGGACGCGGCAGGCATCATGGTGATACAAGTCTCGTTGCCGCGCCTGCTGCAAATGGCAACCGAGCGCATACAGGGCAACATTTCAAGCCGCCTGATCGACCCCGCCAGAAACATCATGTTCGCGAACAACTACCAAAGTTTCGCTAACGCTGTTGTAAACGTCGAAACCATCCGGATTAACGCGCCGGGCATCAAGTTTCAAATGCGTCTGGAAACCCTTGCCGATCCTGCCGCGCTGTACGCGCCGCTGAATCAATTGGCATCGATCTATGCGGCAGTGGCGCTAAGCGTGTTTCTCCTGCTGGTGTGGGTGTGGAGCCGCTTCGGCAACCGAATCGCCGCGGAACTCAATCGCATGGCCGAAGTCACCGCCGATATTCTGGCAAGCAAGCTGGAGGCGCGACGACAGCTCCCGGTCACTGGCGACGATGAACTCGCGCAACTGGGCAAACGTTTTAATACCATGCTGAACCAGGTGAGCGATTCCCAGCATCAACTCGATGCGCGCGTCGCCGAACGCACCACGATGCTGCAGGACATGAATAACGCGCTGATGAAGGAGATCATCAATCACAAGCAGACCGGCCAGCAACTGAACGTGGCCGCCAACGCCATTGAAAACGCCGCCGAAGGCGTGATGATCTGCAACGCCGATGACGTGATTGTCTCGATCAACAAGTCATTCACGCGCATCACGGGTTACGAGCCGGAAGATGTGCTGGGGCGCACGCCGGAAACGCTGATATCGGAAGAACAGAATCCGAAAGTGCTCGGCGAAATCCGCGATGATGTATTGCGCACCGGGCACTGGAAGGGCGAACTGCACAGCCGCAAAAAAGACGGCGAAACCTTCATCGAGGAGCGCAGCGTCAGTGGCGTCAAGGACGAGGACGGGAAAATCGTCAATTTCATTGTCGTGTTCTCCGACATCACGCAGCAAAAAGAGCACGAAGAGCGCATCCATTACCTCGCGCATCACGATGCGCTAACGGGACTTGCCAACCGCTCGCTCTTCCAGCAGCGGCTTGACCAGGCGATTCAGCGGGCGGCCCGCTCGGGCGGCGCCAAGGCCGCGATGATGTTCATCGATCTTGACCACTTCAAGGCGGTGAACGACTCGCTGGGCCACGCTTATGGCGATGAACTTCTGATCAAGGTCTCCGCACGCATACACGAGTGCGTGCGCAAAACCGACACCGTGGCGCGCTTTGGCGGTGACGAATTCGCGGTGCTGCTCGACGAAATCAACGACGCAAGCGACGTGGCCAGCATCGCCAAGAAAATCATCGAGCGGCTCGCCAGCGCGTTCAAGATCGCCGATCATCAGGTGTTCGTGTCCGCCAGCATCGGCATCAGCTTTCACCCGGACGACGGGCAGCAGGCGCCGGTGCTGATCAAGAACGCGGACGCCGCCATGTACGCGGCCAAGGAGCAGGGGCGCAACAACTACCAGTTTTTCTCATCCGACATGAACGCGCGCGCGCTCGAAACACTGATGATGACCAGCAGCCTGCGCATGGCGCTCGAACGCGACGAACTGTTTCTCGAATATCAGCCGCGCATCGATTTCAAGACCGGCGCCATCACCGGAGCGGAAGCGCTGATCCGCTGGACGCACCCGACGGTCGGACGCATCATGCCCGCGCAGTTCGTGGGCCTTGCCGAAAAAACCGGCATGATCGATCAGGTCGGCGAATGGGTGGTGCGCCGCGCGTGCCAGCAGATCATGGAGTGGAAATCACGCGGCGTGTCGCTGCCGTGTGTCGCGGTCAATCTCGCCGCGCGCCAGTTCAATCAGCCTGAATTCACCGAGACCGTGGCGCAAATCATTCGTGAAACCGGCATTGAGGCGCACACGCTCGAAGTCGAAGTCACCGAGAGCATGGTGATGCACGACCCGCAGCGCACCGCGGTCATTCTCGAACGCCTGAAGGGCATGGGTGTAGCGGTGGCCATCGACGACTTCGGTACCGGCTACTCGTCGCTGTCGTACCTGAAACGCTTCCCCATCGACTACATCAAGGTCGATCAGTCATTCGTGCGCGGATTGCCGCACGACGCCGAGGATTCCGGCATCGTGCGCGCGGTAATCGCGCTGGCGAAAACGCTGGACGTGAAGCTGATCGCCGAGGGCGTGGATAAAGTGGATCAGGTCGCGTTCCTGAAACGCGAGGGCTGCGATCAGGGCCAGGGCTACCTGATCAGCGTGCCGCTGTCGGCCGATGCCATGGAAAGATTCATCACCAACTACGACGCGAGCGTATCGCCGTGGAACAAGGCGGCGTAAGCGAAACCCCGCTACATCATTTCTTCGCCAGAATATCCTGCAGCCCGCGCATCGCCATCCAGTAACCGAAAATGCCGAAGCCGGTGATCACGCCACGCGCGACCTTGGCCACCTCGGACTGCCCGCCGCGCCGCGCCGGGTTGGAGATGTGCAATTCAATCGACGGAAACTTCACCTGCGACATCGCCGCATACAGCGCGCGATAGCCGGAACTAAAACCGGCGGGATTGATGATACAGCCATCCACGCCACGATCATTGGCTTCGTAGAACTTGTTGATCACCTCGCCCTCGATATTCGAGTGAAAAATATCCACCTCGAAGCCCAGCTCGGCGGCGTATTTGCGAATGTGCTCATCGTACTCCGGCAACAACATCGGCCCGAAGACATCCAGTTGAACCTTGCCGCGCATGTTCATGCCGGCGCCGTGAATTACCAATAGTTTTGGCATTACTGTCCTCATTGAATAGACCAAAAAATCAAAAGCTTCACCGCGGAGACGCAGAGGATACGCAGAGAAAAACCAAAAAAGAATTTTCGATCTTCTCCGCGGCAATTCCCCGCGCCTCTGCGCCTCCGCGGTGAATCGCAATTCAGAAACTTAAATCGGCTCCCAGCTTAGCACGTCGCGCGAACGTTCGAGCGGTGTGAGCGACGCCTTGAACGCCGGCAGCACGCGGTCTCGTATGAGTTGCGGCGTCCAGCCCCCGCCGTGATGCGCCGAGCGGATCGGGCGCGGCTGGCTTATCAGGAAGATCTCGTTCGCGCGCACCGAGAATATCTGCCCGGTGACATCCTTCGCCGCCTCGCTCAGTAAAAACACCGCCATCGGCGCGATCTGCTTGGGCGACATCATCTTGCGGCGCGTTTCGATATGCGCTTTTTGTTCCGGCGTGTTGGCGGGTATCGCCTCGATCATGCGCGAAAACGCGTTGGGCGCGATGCAATTGGAGCGCACCTGATAACGCGACATGTCGAGCGCGATCTGCCGCGACAGGCCGGCGATGCCGAGCTTCGCCGCGCCGTAGTTGGCCTGGCCGAAGTTGCCGAATAGCCCCGAACCCGAAGTCATGTGCACAAAGGCGCCGCTGTTCTGCGCGCGAAAATGTTGCGCGGCGGCGAGGCTCACGTAAAACGCGCCATACAGATGCACCTTCACCACAGCGTCGAATTCCTCCGGCGTCATCTTGTGAAAAATACGGTCGCGCAAAATGCCCGCGTTGTTGATCACCGCGTCGATGCGGCCAAAATTCGCAATCGCGAGTTCAACAATGTGTTTCGCGCTGTCCGGCTCGGCAACGCTGTCGGTGCTCGCCACGGCCTTGCCACCAGCAGCCTTGATTTCATTTACCACTTGCTGCGCGACGCTTTCATCCACGCCCGCGCCGTTCACTGTCGAACCCAAATCATTCACCACCACCGACGCCCCCTCCTGCGCCAGCATCAGCGCCATCTCGCGCCCGATACCGCGCCCAGCACCCGTCACCACCGCCACCTTGCCTTCCATCATGCCTGCTTCAGCCATAACATTTCTCCTTTATAAACAAATGCTTATGCACCACCACCAAAAGCTTCACCGCAGAGGCGCAGGTCTTGACGTTAAGGCACTACTACTCACGCAGCCCGATGCTCGCGATCAGCTTCGCCCACTTGTCGGTTTCCTGTTCGATGAAGCGGCGAAAATCCTGCGCGCTGCCGCTGCCTGCCTCGGCGCCGATGGCGGCCATGCGGCTTTTCACATCGGGGCGACTCAGAATCGCATTCACTTCGCGATTGAGTTTTTCCACGATCACTTGTGGCGTGCCCGCGGGTGCAACCAAACCGAACCACGACGCCGCCTGGTAGCCCGGATACCCAGACTCGGCGACAGTCGGTATCTCCGGCGCCTGAACCGCGCGCGCGGGGCTCGTCACCGCCAACCCGCGCACGCGCCCGCCGCGTATATGCGGCAGCACCGCCTGAATGTTGTCCAGCATCATCTGTATTTGCCCGCTGATGAGATCGGCGGTCGCGGGTGCATTGCCTTTGTATGGCACATGCACGATATCGATTTTCGCGCGCGCCTTGAATAGCTCCGTCGCCAGATGCGTGGATGATCCAGCCGAAGCGAAGTTGAGCTTGCCCGGATTTCGGCGTGCATGCTCCACCAGATCCGCGAGTGACTTTGCCGGCACCGAGGGATGCACGCTCACCACCAGCGGCGTGATCGACACAAACGCCACCGCGGCGAAATCCTTCAGCGGATCAAAGCCCACACGTTTGTGCAGGCTCGGATTGATGACCAAACCAGGCGAGCCCATCAGCAGCGTGTAGCCATCGGGCGTGGCGCGCGCAACAAGCTCCGTGCCGATATTACCCGCCGCGCCCGCGCGATTGTCGATCACCACCGGCTGGCCCCAGGCTTCGGTCAGCCGCTGCGCCACCATGCGCGAAAAAGTATCGGTCGAGCCGCCCGCGACGAAGGGCACCACCAGACGCAGCGGGCGCGTGGGGTACGGCTGAGCGATTGCCGCGCCCGTGGCGGATAGAAAGATGAAATTACAAAGTAACCAAGGTAACTTACGCACTCTTGCTCTCCTTCAAATCTCAACCGCCACGCCTCGGCAACACCACGATTGCCCAACCACCCGCCGTGGAATCCCCACGCTGATCCTTGGCCACCACTTCGAGTTTCACCTTGCCGGTACTTGCATCCTTCGACACGATCTTGCCATGGCAATGCGTCAGATCACCCACCATGTTAAAGCGCCGCACCTCGCAATAAAGCTCGGATAAAAATCCGTCGTCGCCGATCCAGTTGGTGAGCATCGTCGCCACCCACGCCACGCGCTCCGGGCCATAGTCGTAAGCTTCGGGCACGCCCACGCTGCGCGCGAGCGTGGTGTCCCAGTGCACGGCTTCGGGCGGCTCCGGAATGTTGTAGCTGTTGGGTATGCCGGCTGCTGGATGGCGCCGCAGATAATCGAACCAGTAACCATGCGCCTTGATGTACAAGCCGCCCCAAGCCTGCTCGAACGCCACCGCAACGGTTGCAGTGTACGGCCCGCGTATGATGCCGGGGATTTCGTCGCCCACGTTGACATCCTCGAAATACAATTTTTCGCTACCGCGGCATTTTTCCTGCCGATACTTCGCGGCAATGTCGTCGAGTTGTTCCTGCGTGTATTTCGCCGGCACCGACAACTCTTTGTATTTCCCCTTCTCTTTTGCCGCGACGCGCTCCACGCGCATGCCCCACGAGTCGGCCTGCGCCACTTCGCGCCCGTCGCCCGCGATAAAGCGTATCAACGAGATCTGCTTGAACATGCGCCCGGCAAAGCGGCTTTTGAGTTCATCCAGTCCCTTGAAGGTGACTTCGGGCGTGATGCGCTCACCGACTTTCGCCGGCTCTTTCCAGCGCCAATGCGAGCCGGCGAAAAACGAATGCACACCCGGCAGTCCGCCGCGATAACCAATCGAAATGCGGCTGTAGGCATAGAGCTGGCACGGCGGCGCGATCAGCGAACCATGACGCGACGCACGCGCATGCGCTTCATCGAGATACAGCGGATTGCGGTCGCCCGTGGCATGCGCCCAGTGGCGTATCGAATCGCGCGTGACTTCGGTCAGATGCGGCGGCTCGTTGATGGTGACGACCTGGCCGATCTTCGCGCGCACGCGTGCGAGCTCTTCGTCGGTGGCGCTGCCGTGTTCAGACATTATTTTCTCCGGATTTTTTCTGCAAACGATGTTCGGGCGTGCCCACCACGCCCGAGGCGATCAGGCGCTCGATTTCAGCGGCGTCAATTTTTGCAATATTTTCAAGCACTAGTCGCGTATGTTCACCCAGCAGCGGCGGCGGCGCAATCGCTGCTTCGGTTGTATCGGCAAAACGCAGCGGACTGCCAAGCACGCGCACAACGCCCGCAGTGGGATGCTGCATCTCTTTCACGAAGCCACGCTCGCGGATCACCGGCTGCGCCAGCGCCTCGCCAATAGTGTTCACCGTGCCGTGCGGCACGTCGGCGATATCCAGAATCTCGTGCCACTCGGCCGCGGTGCGCGTCATCATGATGTCAGCGATGATGCTTTCAAGTTCGGCGCGATGGTCGTAACGCTCCTTGAACGCGCGAAAGCGCGCATCGGCGATCAGATCCTCGCGCCCTATGCATTTGCAAAAGTTGCGCCAGAAGCCGCCGACATGCAGCGCCAGCACGATGTGCCCATCCTTCACCGGCACCAGGCCATAGGGCACGATGTTGTGATGGCTGTTGCCGGTGCGGCCAGGGTTGTCACCGGTGACGATGTAAAGCTGTGCGATGTAACCGAGCAAGCCCATCAGCCCTTCGAGCAGACTCAGATCGACGCGGCTGCCCTGCCCGCTCGCGTTGCGTTTGTTCAGTGCCGCCAGCACGCCGATGGCCGCCCACATGCCGCCGCCGATATCGCCCAGCGGTATGCCCAGCTTGGTCGGCGCGCCATCCGCGTATCCGTTCACGCTCATCACACCCGATAGCGCCTGCGTCACCAGATCGAACGAAGGCTTGTCACGCAGCGGCCCGGTGGCGCCAAAGCCGCTGATGGAACACACGATGATATTTGGATTGACGGCTTTCAGTTTTTCTTCGGTGAGGCCCAAGCGATCCAGTACGCCGGGGCGAAAATTCTCCAGTATCACATCGCATTGCGCCGCCAGTTTCACCAGCAGTTCGCGGCCTTGCGCAGTACTCGCATCGAGAGCCACGCTTTTCTTGTTGCGATTGATGGCGAGAAAATAATGACTCTCGCCATTGAGAAACGGCGGGATGGTGCGCGTCTGGTCGCCCGAGCCTGGCTCCTCGATCTTGATCACTTCCGCGCCAAGATCAGCGAGGATCATCGAACAGAACGGCCCGGCGAGCACGCGCGACAAGTCGAGTATGCGCACGCCGGCGAGCGGGCCGTTGCCGGACGGAATTGTTTGTTGCGTCATTGGTGAATCACTTCAGGCGCTGCGCACGGATGAACAACCTGGATTCCGGGTCAAGCCCGGAATGACGGTGTTGGAAATCGCCACTCATTTTTCCATGTGCGCCGAGGCTGAATTTCAATTGCGTATGTCCTGCAAAAACCACTCCGTCGGCAACACACGCCCCTGCCCGGCCGCCTTCACCTTGCGATACACCAGCGCGCCGACCGATGAAAACTGCACGCCCCAGTTGCCGATGGTGCGGTAATGCGTGATCTGCTCGCGATTGGTGCGCCCGGCAGCCTTGCCTGAAATAATATCGGTGTAGACTGGCCACTCGCCGAGCTTGAGATTTTTGGTCGCGCGCGGCAGACGCTTCTGCTGCGCCGCAGTGCCCATCACGTACGCGCCCAAGCTGCCGCCGATGCCCTTGCGAAACATGTCGCTCTCCGGCACATCCAACCCCTCTTTGCCCTGCTGCACTTTCACATCAAAGCACGCCGCTACCTCGGCTGAAATCTCATGCGGGCCGAGGTTGACCACGTGCATGCCCGGCTCCAGCCACGCGGCCTCCACCGTCGGCGTGATGCTGTCGGTGCAGGTGGACAAGATATCCACGCCGCGCACCGCCTCGCGCGCGGAATCGACCGGCGTCACTTCGATGTTCAACTGCCGCGACATTTCTTCCGCGTATTTACGGCGATTGGCCTCGCCGCGGCTGTAGACCTTGACGCGGCGTATATCGCGCGCCACGCAATACGCTTCAAGAAAGGTGCGCGCCATGCCGCCGGAACCGATCATGCCCACGGTGTGCGCATCCTCGCGCGCCAGCAGGCGCGCGCCGATGCCCGCCGCGGCGCCCACGCGCATGTGCTGCAAGTGGCCGTCGTTCATGATCGCCAGCGGCTCGCCGTTGCCGGTGTCGTACAAAAACACCAGCCCGCAAAACGTGCCGGGCTGCATGCAAAACTTGTTTTCCGACACCGAACCATCCGCGCCCCTGGGCCAATGCACGATGTCGGATTTGAGGCGCACCGCATACACGCCGTCGCTTGCCCCCTCGACGGTGCCAAAGCGGTAATAACCATCCTCGCGGTCGCACGGTACATAGGTATCAATGCGCGGCCTGAAAATCGCCTTGCCCGTGAGCAGGCCCGCGAACGCGGCTTCCTGTACCTCGATACATTCGCGCATGCCGAGCACGCGCGCAACATCGTCGTTACTGATCATCAACATGAGAGAGTGGTGTCCGTGAGATATTTGCTATCATGCATTGGACTCGCAGGAATGCGAGCCGCTATGATACGCAAAATTTTCGACCAGGAGGATACACCGTGCATCGCGCTAAATTATCCGTTGCAGTCTTCGCCGCCGTTGCATCCACCGTTACGTTATTTGCCGCCGCCGGTGCGCTACACGCGCAAACCTATCCCACCAAGAGTGTGCGCGTGGTCGTGCCGTGGCCGCCGGGCGGTCTGGTTGATGTTGTCGGCCGCATCGTGTTTCAGAAAATCTCCGAGAACACCGGCCAGCAATTTCTCGTCGATAACCGCGCCGGCGCCACCGGCGTCATTGGTGCTGAAATCGTCGCGCGCGCGCCCGCCGACGGCTACACGCTGATGGTGCATTCGGCGACGCACATATCGAACCCGCATACGCTGAAAAAACTGCCTTTCGACACGTTCAAGGATTTCACCCCGATCGGCTTGCTCGCGGCACAGACCGGCCTCTTGACCGTGCACCCGTCGCTGCCGGTGAAAAACACCAAGGAACTGATCGCGCTTGCCAGGGCGCGGCCGGAGCAACTGCTCTATGCATCGTCCGGCCCCGGTACGTTTTCACACTTGGCCGTCGCGTTGATCGACACCATGTCCGGATCCAAGATGCTGCACGTGCCGTACAAAGGCGGCGGCCCCGCCACCACCGCCGTAGTCGCCGGCGAATCGCAAGTGATCGCCGGCACGCCCGCGGCGCTGGTGACGCATTTGCAGAGCAACCGCCTGCGTCTCATGGCAGTCACGTCGGATGTGCGTCTGCCGCAGTTTCCGCAAACACCCACCATCGCGGAGAGCGGCGTGCCGGGTTACGAATTTCGCGGCTGGGTCAGCGCGATCGGCCCGGCGAATCTGCCGCGCCCCATCGTCGACCGCATCAGCGCGGAAATCATGAAATCAATGGACAGCGCCGACACCAAAAAACGCATGGAAACGCTGGAACCATGGACCATGACGCCCGAACAAACCGCCGCGCGCTTTCGCGCCGACTATGAAAAATACGGCAAAATCATCAAAGCGGTCAGCCTTACGCCTCAATAAAATAGTGTTTAAAAACAATTACTTATAACACGCCCCATCTGTTTTCTATTCCTTGATCCGTGCGCTGCGCGCGATAGCCTCGACGCGCGCCGCATGGCGCTCAAAGAACGTGAGCCGCGGCGCCATGTAGAGCATGGCGAAAAGTTGTCCTTTGCTCACCGCGCCATAGCCGCGTCCTGACAGGCGCACGTTGTCCAGCTTTTCTGATCAGCGTGAACTCGAAGCGGAACCCCTTGATGCCGCCGAAATCCATCGGCTCCAGTTTCTCCAGCGTGTAGCGCGAACCATCGCGCGTGAGCATGCCCTGAAACAGTGATGCGATTTCGTCCGCGCTCATGGATGCCCTGAAGCGGAATGCCTTGGGCTCGCTGTCACCCTGCCGCGGCCCCATCGCGTGTATCAATTCATCGTCGGGCAAGCCGGTATAGAACAGCAACTGATCGACCGGCGTGCCCTCCATCGTCCACACCTGCGCCGGCCCCAGGCCCGGCGCGTTCAAATGATTCCATGCGCCTTCCAGTGTCACCGACAGGCGTTCGCCCAACTTCTGGTTGCCCGCCTCCATTTTCTGCACCGACACACAGCCGGACAGGCTCAACAGCGCCAGCACCACCACCAAGCGTTTCATGTGCCCATCTCCTCCAGGTAGCTCTTGATCATGGGCGCGTCGGGCGAACCCGGCGCACGTTCCAGGTAACGCGTCAAACTCAGCCCTTTCAAGGTGTCTGATGGACAGCACGCCAGTGGCCAGGATACACAAAAAGAAGCGTACATTGAATGACTTATAGGAGGTGCTGTACTTTTTCGGTGGCGCTTGGCAGACTCTGCGAGTTGAATATCACGCGGAGGGATTTTCA
>CAMDLH010000210.1 GCA_945901405.1 Bordetella parapertussis
CGCGGACCGGGTGAATGTGATGTACGCGGCGCGCATGGCGGAGCAGGGCGCGGCAACGGATGTGTTCGCGCGACCGCTGCATCCGTATACCGTGGGACTGCTGCGCTCGGTGCCGCGGCTCGACAAGGCGCGCGGCGCGCGGCTCGAAACCATTGACGGCGCGCCGCCCAATCTGCTGGCGCCGCCGCCGGGCTGCCGCTTCGCGCCGCGCTGCGCGGCGCGCGAAACCGCGTGCGAGCAGGCCATGCCCGATATGGTGACCGTCTCGGAGGGCCGCGCCTCCGCGTGCCTGCGCGCGCACGAACTTTCGAGCAATGGCTCGGCGGCGCTGGGCTTGCAAGCCGCCGCAACCGGCAACGCGGTAAACAAAATTGTCAATCGCGCAACGCCGCTGTTGAGCGTGCGCGGATTGAAAACCTATTTCGATGTATCCACCGGGCTTAAAGCGTTCGGCGCGAAAAAAAGCGTGGTGCGCGCGGTGGATGATCTGTCGTTCGATGTCTACGCGGGCGAGACGCTGGGCCTGGTCGGCGAATCCGGCTGCGGCAAAACCACCGTGGGGCGTACACTGCTGCGGCTCGAGCGCGCTACCGCCGGCAACTTCACATTCGAAGGCAGTGACGTGACGCGCGCGGGCGGCGATACGCTCCAACAATATCGCCGCAAGATACAAGTAATTTTCCAAGACCCGGCAAGCTCGCTCAATCCGCGCATGACCATCGGCGACATCATCGGCGAACCGCTGCGTGTGTATAAACTCCAGCCCGGCAAAGCTGCCGCACGCGCGAAAACCATCGAGCTGCTGACCCAAGTCGGCTTGTTCGATTACATGGCTGATCGCTACCCGCATGAGTTGTCGGGCGGGCAGCGCCAGCGCGTGGGCATCGCGCGCGCGCTGGCGATGCAGCCGTCGTTCATCGTGTGTGATGAGCCAGTGTCCGCGCTCGACGTGTCGATACAGGCGCAGATCATCAATCTGCTTGAGGATTTGCAGCGAAAGTATGGCCTCACGTATCTATTCATCGCGCACGATCTCGCGGTGGTGCGGCATATTTCTGATCGGGTGATCGTGATGTACCTCGGCAAGGTTATGGAGATCGCCGAGCGCGATGCACTGTATGCCGAGCCGCTGCACCCGTACACACAGGCGCTGCTCGAAGCCGTGCCGATCCCTGATCCGGCGATTGAAGCCGAACGCGCCGCGCATCCACTGGGCGGCGAAGTGCCGAGTCCTTTATCACCGCCAAGCGGTTGCGTGTTTCACACGCGCTGCCCGCGCGCGGACGCGGCGTGCCGCGCCGAGGTGCCGCTGCTGCGTGAAGTGAAGCCTCGCCACTACGCAGCGTGCATTAAGCTGTAACTATTTGTTTTTAAATGATATTTTTGAAAATCAAATCTTGCCGATTTTCTTAATTGCTTCGGCCATGCGCTTGTGGTCGGCTTCGAAGAATTTGCGAAACTCGGGCCCATCGCGGTAGTCGAGCACCACCTGTAAGTTCTCCAACGATTTCTTGAATTGCGGATCGTTGACGGCGCGGCGCGCGAGTTCGCGCACCTTGGTCATCGTCGCTTCCGGCACGGCGGCCGAGGTAAAGAGGCCCACCCACAGATACGCCTCGATATCCATGCCCATCGATTTGAACGTTGGCACCTCGGGCACTGCCGGGTGAGTCTTGTCGCCCCAACTGGCGATGAGACGCAGCTTGCCCGATTTGCCGTGCGGCACCATCGTCGCCGGCGCACCGCCGGTGACTTGCGAGTGACCGCCCAGTGCTTGCGTGATGGCGGGGCCGCCGCCGGTGGTGGGCAGATGGCGCATGGAGATTTTCGCGGCTTCGAGGAACATTACCTGCGGCGTGTGCGTGATGCCGTACGGGCCGGAGGTCGAAAACACTAGCTCATTGGGGCGCGACTTTGCCAGCGCGATCAACTCCTTCACGTTTTTCACCGGCAGTGAAGGATGCACGCCCATGACCAGCGGGTCGGCGCTCATCAGCGCGATGAATCCCATTTGGTTCATCGCGTACGGCGACTTCACGCCGTAGAGTTTGTCTTTCTCCAGCGCGAGATGCAGATTGGCGGTGGTCACCAGCCAGCTATGGCCGTCGGGCGGCTGATTCACCACGTATGACGTGCCAGCCGCCGCGGTGCCGCCGGGGCGGTTGACCACCGGCGCGGGCTGCGAGGTTATTTTCTCCAGGATCGTCGACAGCGGCTGCGCGTGCACCTGGTTCATGCCGCCGGGCGGATTGGGCACCGTGATGTTGATGGCCTTGGTGGGAAAGTCCTGCGCGTGCACGGGGACAGCGGCGCAGGCGAGCACGGTGGCGGCAAAGAATAATTTTTTCATGGGATTCACTCCTCCAGTTAACAACATTCCCTAGCGCGGGTCTTCCGCGGAACCGGCATTGTTAGTGCGCATTCGGCGGCGTGTCAACATCGCCGTTGCGCACGATTACACTGATGGTTCAGTTTGCCTTGGCGCCGGAAGCACGCACCGCCTCGGCCCACTTTTTAAGCTCACTTTCCACGTACGCGGCAAATTCTTTCGGCGTCATCGTTATCGCCATTGCGCCATCCTGGCTGAAGCGCGATTCGACTTCGGGCGCGCGTATCACCTGATTGATGTGGCCGTTCATGGCGTTGACGATGGTGGCGGGCGTGCCCGCCGGCACGGCGATGCCGTACCACACGCTTGCCTCAAAGCCTGGAAATCCGGATTCCGCGATGGTGGGCAGTTCGGGCAGCGATTTTGCGCGCTCGCTGCTGGTCAGCGCGATGCCGCGCAGTTTTTTGGCGCGGATCTGCGCTTGCATGGGCACCAGATTCGCGATGGTCAGTTGCACGCGCCCGGCCAACACATCGGCCAGTGCCGGTGCGGTGCCGCGGTAGGGCACATGCGTGATTTGTATGCCGGCGCGCGTGTTGAGCAGCGCGCCCGCGAGATGCGCGACGGTGCCGTTACCGCTGGTGGCGTAACCCAACTGCGCGGGCTGTGACTTCGCATGCGCGACCAGCTCGGCGACCGATTTCACCGTCAGCGATGGATGACTGGCGAGCACGTAAGGCGCGGAAGCGATCATGCTCACCGGCGTGAAATCCTTCATCACGTCAAAGCCGAGTTTCGCGTGCAGCGCCGGCACGATGGTGGTGGGCGCGGTCTCCAGCATCCAGGTGTAGCCGTCCGCCGGCGCCTTGGCCGCGAGCTCGGCGCCGATCACGCCGCCCGCGCCGCCGCGATTATCGACCACGACATTCTGGCCGTAGCGGTCGGTAAGTTTTTGCGCCACCACGCGCGACAGAAAATCCGCACCCCCGCCCGGCGGCCACGGCACGATGAAACGTATCGATTTTGCCGGGAAGTTTTCCGCCGCAAATGTATTGCTGGCGCATGCCAGCAACAGTGCCGGCAACACGCGCGCTGCTATGTTGAGGTTCATGTCGGTTCTTCGAGTGGACAGCGAGCCGTATAATATCGCGAAGTGAAACAAGGAGGAAAACCCGTGTCTGCTTCTACCGAACACCAGCGCACCATACGCGTGTTTGAACCACACGCCGAGGAAAGCGGCGCGCAGGACGCGCTTGCCAGGCGGCCGGCGAATTTCGACGGCAAGATCATCGGTCTGCTCGACAACACCAAGGATCTCGCGCACGAGTTGCTCGACGAAGTGAAGAACCTGCTGCAAAAAGATTTCCCTAATGCCGAGTTTCGCCACTTTCGCAAGAAGACCGTCAGCGGCATCGCGCCCGAACTCTTGCAACAGGTGGAAAGCTGCGACGCGGTGATCACCGCCATCGGCGACTGAGGGTCATGCTCGTCGTGGAGTGTCCGCGACAGCATGGCACTGGAGCGCAAGGGGATCCCAACCGCGACGTTCGTCACGCACACGTTCTCTGGTTACGCCGAGGGCCTGTGCCGGATGCAGCGCATGCAGGCGTTGCCGCTGGTGGTGGTGCAACACCCGGTGGCGGCGCGGCCTGTCGAGGAGTTGCGCGAAAAAGTACGCGGCGTCCATGCCAGGGTGCGCGCCGCGTTGATGGGTAAATGAGCGGCACATGAGCGATCAGGAGCAATTATGAGCAGCGCCAGCCCCATCATCGCGCGCGACTTCGAGGTCGAGGATTCGTATCGCAACATTCAGGCGTATTTCGATTATTGCTACGAAAAAGGCTGGACAGACGGCCTGCCGGTGTATCCGCCGACCGAGGAAGCGGTGCAGGCCATGCTGCGCTACACCGACCGCGGGCGTCATGATGTCATCGCCGAAATCCCGCCGCGCAACGGCGCCGCGACGGTGGAAAAAATCGCCATCAATGCCGTCATGACGGGTTGTAAACCTGAATACCTGCCGGTGTTGATCGCGGCGGTGGAGGCCATCGTACAGCCGCAATACAACCTCTATGGCCGGCAGACCACGACGCATCCAGGCGCGCACCTGTTGATCGTGCACGGCCCCTTGCGCAAAGAGCTTGAGGTGAACTGCCGGCAAAATGTTTTCGGCCACGGCGTGCGCGCGAACGCGACGCTGGGCCGCGCGCTACGGCTGATCATGATCAACATCGGCGGCAACCAGGCCAGCGTCACCGACATGGCCACGCACGGGCATCCGGGCAAATACAGCTACTGCATCGGCGAGGATGAAGAAGGCAGCCCGTGGGCGCCGTTTCATGTGGATCGCGGCTTCGACGCAACGGCCAGCGCGGTGACGGTGATGTGCGCCGAAGCGCCGCACAACATCAACGACATGGTGAGCAAGACGCCGCCGCTGTTTCTGGGGTCGGCGGCTTCCACCATGTCCACACTCGGCAGCAACACGCTCTACACCAGCGGCAATCAGAGCGAACACATGCTGGTGGTGACTGCCGAAACCGCGCATTGGCTCGCCGACAAAGGCTGGTCGAAAGCCGACGTGCGGATGTATCTATTCGAGACCGCGCGTAAATCCGTGCGCGAGATGCGCGACCGCGGCCACTGGGACGTGACCCCGCTGCCGAATTTTGTCGACACCACGAACGACGACAGCAGGGTGCCGATCACCGGCCGCCCTGAAGACATCCTCGTGCTGGTGGCGGGCGGGCAGGGCCGTCACATGAATGCGATACTGACCGCGGGTTACACGCGCAGCGTGACGCAGGCGATCACGCGCAAGGACGGCACGCCGGTTGCGTCGGTGCGGGAGTTTCTCGCCTGAACATCGGGCGCTGTGCATTGCGCGATTAACCAAACCTCGCCGGTTATAATGTGTAGCCGTTGCGCGGCCGTTTGCGTGTGATGTAAGTGTTTGTTTTTATTCAATAATTTGGAAATAAAACTATGTTCAATCCGTTCCAAAAACTCGAACTCATCGAGACCGAAGTATTCATGTCGATGCCCGCGAAGTTTCGCAAGAAGCAGCGCACCGCTTGGTCCGACCCCAATCGTCAGGGCGCCGAGGTCGAATGTTTTCTCGAAGGCCCGTCGTTTGATCGCGAAGGCAATCTGTGGTTTGTCGATATTCCGTTCGGGCGAATTTTTCGCATCACGCCGAAAAAGGATTGGGAACTGGTGACGCAATACGATGGCTGGCCCAACGGTTTGAAGATACACAAGGACGGCAGCATCTGGATTTGCGATTACAAGGAAGGCTTGCTCAAGCTCGACCCGAAAACCGGCAAGCTCGAAACGATATTGCGCACCGCGTTCAGCGAAGGCTTCAAGGGGCTGAACGATCTGCACTTCGCCGCGAATGGCGATTTGTATTTCACCGATCAGGGCCAGACCGGCATCGCCGATCCGACCGGGCGCGTGTTTCGTTTGTCGGCGGGTGGAAGGCTGGATCGTTTGTGCGACAACCTGCCCAGCCCCAACGGCATTACGCTGTCCACCACCGATAAACATTGCTACGTCGGCGTCACGCGCTCGCAGCAAATCTGGCGCTTGCCGATCATGGCCGACGGAAATATTTCCAAAACGGGTGTCGCGGTGCAACTCTCCGGCGGCGTGGGTGGCCCGGATGGCGTAGAGATGGATTCAGAGAATGGATTGCTGGTGTGCCAATTGGGTGTAGGCATCTGGCGTTTCGATTCAAACATGCTGCCCACGCACCTGATTCACTCGCCCGATCACAAACATCATCATCTGGCGAACATTGCGGCGGGCGGCGTGGATCTCAAAACGCTTTACATCACCGAGTCGCTGTCGGGCGATATCTTGATGGCGAAGCTGCCGGTGGCGGGGAAGAAACTCTACTCGCACCAATAATAGTTGCTCCTTCCCCCGCGTGCGGGGGAAGGTTGGGATGGGGGCGAGCCGCACCATCGTAGCTGCCCCCTCCCCAACCCTCCCCCGCGCAAACGGCGCGCAAGGGAGGGTGCATTGTCGTGGCGACTTTTCCAATTTCCCCCACACGCACCGGTTTCCTCAACGGCGCCCGCGAAGCCTTCGGCCCCGCCGCCGCCGTGATGACAGCGGGCTTCATCGGCTTCGGCGCGCTGGCGAGTGATTCGGGCATGCCGTTCTGGATTGCAGCGCTTGCCACCGCGCTGATGTGGGCGCTGCCGGGGCAGATCATCCTGACCGAGATGTATGCGGCGAAAGCAGGCGTCATCGCCATCGTCGCGGCGGTGTGGGTGAGCGCGGTGCGTTTTTTGCCCACCGGCATGTCGATCATGCCGATGATGCGCTTTGAGCGGCGCGAGCTATTGAAAAAACTGCTGGTCGCGCAATTCGTCGCGAGCACGAGCTGGGTGCTGTCGATGCGCAATTTCCCCTCGATGCCCATCGCCGAACGCGCGCCGTGGCTGGTGGGGTTCGGCACGGTGTGCACGGTGCTGGGCGTCATCCTGTGCGGCATCGGCTATCTGCTTTCCGGCGTGGTGCCGCCCGAGGTGCACGCCGGGCTGGTGTATGTGACGCCGATTTATTTTCTGCTGCTGATGTTTGGCGACATACGTTCGCTTACCATGGGTGTCGCGGTGAGCTGCGGCGCGATCGCGGTGCCGCTCGCGCATCTCATCACGCCGCATTGGAGTTTACTGGCGGGCGGTGTTGCCGGCGGCACTGCGGCGTATTTCATTTTGCGCATGCAGCGCAGGAAGGCTGGTTGATGGAACTGCTCGTGCTCACGCTGCTGTGCGGGTTGGCCACCTATTTCTGGCGTGCGATGGCGGTGCTGTTGTCCGGCAAGCTCACGCTCGATAGCGAGCTGTTTCGCTGGGTCGAATGCGTGGCCTATGCCATGGTGGCCGGGCTGATGATGCGCATCGTGCTGCTACCCTCCGGCGTGCTGACGGCCTCGCCCATGATCGACCGCATCGCGGGCTGCGTGATCGCATTGGCGGTGTACCGATTTCTTGGGCGCAACCTGCTCGCAAGTCTGGGCGCGGGAGTTGGTTTTTTTGTCGCGGCGGCGTATGTTCGCCCGATGTTAGGCTAACGAATATGTCCGTGACCGGCAAAATCACCGTAACGCGCGATGCCACGATTGCAACCGTGGCGCTCGACAATCCGCCCAAGCTCAACGCCCTCACCGTCGTAATGTGGCAAGACCTCGCGCGCGTGATGCGCGAGTTGTCCGCGGATGACGCGCTGCGCTGCGTGGTGATACGCGGCGCGGGCGACAAGGCGTTCGCGGCGGGTGCGGATATCGCTGAATTCGCCACCGTGCGCAACACGCGCGAGCAAGGCAAGGTGTATCACCGCGAGCACGTCTATGGCGCGCTGCAGGCGGTGGCCGAGTGCAGGCATCCGGTGGTGGCGATGATTCACGGCCCGTGCGTGGGCGGCGGGCTTGAGATCGCGTGCCAGTGCGATCTGCGCATCTCTGGTGAATCGGGGCGCTTCGGCGTGCCGATCAACCGGCTGGGGTTTTCGATTGCGTACGACGAACTCGTAGCGGTGCTGCCGGTGGTGGGTCGCGCGGCGGCGCTGGAAATATTGATCGAGGGCCGCGTGCTCGAAGCGAAGGAGGCGTACGAAAAAGGCTTGCTCACGCGCGTCGTGCCCGATGCCGCGCTGGCGAACGAAGTCGCCGCAACGCTCGCGCGCATCACATCTGGCGCGCCGCTGGTGGCGCGCTGGCACAAACAATTCATTCGCCGCTTGACCCCACACGCGGCGCCATTAACCGCGCAGGAAATCGAAGACAGTTTTACGTACTTCGACACCGAGGATTTTCGTATCGGTTACGCTGCGTTCATGCAAAAACAGAAACCCGTGTTCAAGGGAAAATAGTCTATAAACATTTGTTTTATTTCATTTTTTGGAGTCATCAATCATGGCAGGACCGTTATCGCATATCAAGGTGCTCGACCTCTCGCGCGTGCTCGCCGGCCCGTGGTGCGGGCAAAATCTCGCCGACCTGGGCGCCGAGGTGATCAAGGTCGAGCGCCCCGGCAAGGGCGACGATTCACGCGGCTACGCGCCGCCGTACCTGAAAGACGAGCAGGGCCGCGAGACGAAAGAGGGTGCATATTTCTGCGCCGCCAATCGCGGCAAGAAATCCATCACTGTGAACATCAGCAAACCCGAAGGCCAGCAACTGATACGCGAACTGGCCGAGGAGTGCGATGTGCTGATCGAGAATTACAAAGTCGGTGACCTCGCACGTTACGGTCTGGGTTACGAAGACCTGAAGAAGAACAATCCGGGCCTGATTTATTGTTCCGTCACCGGCTTTGGCCAGACCGGGCCGTACAAAGACCGCCCCGGCTACGACTTCATGGCGCAGGGCATGGGCGGGTTGATGAGCATCACCGGCGAAGCGGACGGACTGCCCGGCGGCGGCCCGCAGCGCGTGGGCATCCCCATCATCGACATGACCACGGGCATGTATGCCACCATCGCCATCTGCGCCGCCATCGCGCATCGCGCGGTGAGCGGCAAGGGGCAGTGGATTGATGTCGCGCTGCTCGACACCTGTGTGGCCTTCCTCGGCAATCAGGCAATGAATTATTTCGCCACCGGCGAATCGCCCTCGCGCATCGGCAACGCGCATCCGAACATCGTGCCGTATCAGACGTTCAACACCAGCACCGGCGCCATCATTCTCGCCTGCGGCAACGACAATCTGTTCAACAAGTTTTGTGAAGCCGCCGGTTGCGCCGAGCTATTGAAGAACCCCATCTTCGCCACCAACGCCGACCGCGTGAAAAACCGCGTCGAGGTCACGCGCATACTGAATAAAATTTTCGAGAAGCGCACCACGGCCGAGTGGGTGAAGCTGCTCGACGACGCAGGTGTCGCCAACGGCCCCATCAACACGATTGAAGAAGTCTTCAAGGAGCCGCAAGTCATTGCGCGCGGTCTCAAAATCGAACTGCCGCACGCGGCGGCGGGCAAGGTGCCGCTGGTGGCAAGCCCCATGCGTTTCTCGGAGACGCCGCTCAAACACGAACTCGCGCCGCCGGTGGTGGGGCAGCACACCGAAGAGATTTTGCGCGGGGTGCTCAAGAAGAACGATGCGCAGATCGCGGCGTTGCGCGCGGCGGGGGCGGTTTAGCGGCTTGTTCGATCAATGCGCGGCACGGGCTTCAAGCTTACGTCAGCGATCTTACATTCAAACCGCGCACGCGCTTGAATGCGTTGTCTCCGCTCAGAAACACATGCTCCGCGCCGAGCGATAGACAACTTGCGGCTTGCAGCGCATTGGGTGTGCGCAGGCCGTGCTTGACGCGGATTGCCGCTGCCAGCTCAACCACGTCTCGTGTCAGTTCCACCCAAGTTAGATCGGGCCGGGCGAAGAACGCGTCGAACGCGGCCAATGCCGCATTGTCGTTGACTTTCATCGGCCCCACCCTGCACTCAAGCCACGTCAGCCGGCTTACCGCCGATCCCAAATCGGGGTGCTTCTTCGCCACTGCCGCCAATGCCGCGCGTACCTCGGAGGCAAAGGGCTCACGCGCCTCCACCAGGTAAATCAACGTGCTCGCATCGAGAAATGCGATCACCAATCGCGCTCGGCATTGAGGCCGGCATCGATATTCGCTTTGCTGCGTTTGCCTGAGGCGGGTTGTGTCAACAACCACTGAACAGCCGTCAAGCCGCCGGACGTTGTAACCTTGCCGTGCGCAAGCCGTTGATAGTCGTCTTCGGATAGCACCACTGCCGCAGGGCGGTTACGCTTGACGATATGCACCGGGCCGCGGCGCAGGCCTTCCTCTATCGCGGCCATGCCGCGGCGCTTGATTTCCGCAACCGTAAGTATGTTCATGGCGAGAACCTATAAGTACTTATTACGGTACTAATTCTGGTGGATTTTGTACTAAATATCAAAGACCAGCCCCATGTTCGATACCGTGGCGATGTGACGCGCTGGATAGTCACAGCGCGCCAGCGCGCGGCAGTGATTTCGCCTGACGTTTGCGCCGCCGCCAAGGGCGGTTTGACAATGATTTCTCCGTCGGCGCAGGGTGCGATTCAAAGTGATGTCCCAGAAAGGGATTTTATGCAAACAGAGAAACACCTTCCCTTTCAGGGCTACCAGCTCAAATCCCAGCTGCCCTTTGATTTCGACCTCGTCGCGCATGCCAACGAACGGCAGTGCGCCATGCGCCACCTCGAGGTTCTGAAAAACGATGATGTCGTCGTCTACGACCGGGGATACTTCTCCTACCTGCTGCTGCATC
>CAMDLH010000211.1 GCA_945901405.1 Bordetella parapertussis
TATGATGGCAATTAAGCTTGCGTTATGATGCCAGCCCGGTTCACGCAGACAAATGGTATGACGTCAGTGTGATAAAACGCGCTCAATCTTACCGAAATCGTGCGACCACAATTCGGCTCAGAATGCGATGGAAGCGGGGTGCGCCACAACGGGTTTTATACAGCAACACCGCCGACATTCAAGAGACCGTCGAGGTCGAGCTCGACACCGTGGACAATATACTCGCCGGCCACAACGTCACCACGCTGGATTTTGTATCCATCGATGTCGAAGGCTATGAGACCGAAGTCCTGTCCGGATTCTCGTTGCACAAATGGAAGCCGCGATTGGTGTTCATCGAAGACCATCTGTATGACCACGCGGTGCATCGCCATGTAACCGGCCTGGGATTCAAGCTCGTGCGGCGCACCGAGCTGAACATGTGGTACGTGCCCAATGTCGCGGCGTTTCCTGTTTCGATGTACGGCAAGTGGCAGCTATTCAGAAAACTGTACCTGAGCCATCCGTTCAGGCTGGCAAGGCGATTTGCCAAGCGCCACTTGCGAAAGTAGCGCGTTACAAATCGCGCCGCGTCACATCCAGCACCAAGGTCAGCGCGCGCACCATCTGATCGAGCGTCATCGTACCATGCAGATCGGGCACATGCACGAAGCCCGCGCAAAATGGATTCTTGCGCCGCGCAGCCAGGTGCATCAGCGCGTAGAACACGTGGTTGCACACGAATGCACCCGCGCTCATCGACAACTCGCAGGGGATTTTTTCCTTGGCGAGCCGCGCGGCAATTTTGCGCACAGGCAGTGTTGAAAAATACGCCGCCGGGCCGCCCTTCACCACCGGCCTGTCCCTGGGCTGCGCGCCATCGTTGTCGGGCAGACGCGCGTCGTCGAGATTCACCGCCACGCGCTCGATGCTGATTGCACTTCGATCCGCCGCGAGCCCCACGCACAACACAATGTCCGGCGACGCGCGCGCAATCGCCGCGCGCAGCATGGGTATCGTGCGTGAGAACGATGTCGGCAATTGCGCGGCCGTCACCCTCATGCGGCCAATACGCGCGGGCAATAGCGACACGGCCTCAAACGACGCATTGACGCTGTCGCCGCCGAAGGCATCGAACGCAGTGACGAGCGCTTTCATGAATTTACGTAACTATTTTTCTTTATTGGATAGTTTTTCAGAGTGCGGATTGAGTATCATGCGCGCCAACGCGATCAGCGGCAACAATCCGACGACAACAATCGTGAGCGCGGCGGTTGATGCCTCCGTCAGACGCTCATCGGATGCAAGGTTGTAGGCCTGCACCGCCAGCGTATCAAAGTTAAACGGCCGCATGACAAACGTAGCCGGCAACTCCTTCATTACATCGACAAACACCAGAAGCCCCGCCGCCAGCGCGCTGCGCCACAACAACGGCACATGCACGCGCGCCAACGTTTGCATCGGACCGTAGCCGAGCGAGCGCGAGGCGCTGTCCATGTTGGGCGTGATCTTCGACAACCCCGCCTCCACCGACTGCAACGCCACCGCGAAAAACCGCACGATGTAGGCGTACACCAACGCGGCAATGCCGCCGGTGAGCAGCAAGCCCGGATGCGTTCCGCTCAGCGATTCAATCGCGGCACCGATCATGTGATCGAAACGCGTCACCGGGATCAGCACGCCCACCGCGATCACCGCGCCCGGCACCGCGTAGCCCAATCCCGCAATGCGATTAGCCACGCGCACCGCCCTGCCCGCCGAACGCGCGGCATAACCAACCGCCAGTGCCAGCGTCACCGCGAGCATAGCGGTCAAGCCCGCTAGCGTCACGGTGTTGAATGTAAGCTGCACGTAACGCGCGCCGAACTGCGCGTCACCCGATGTGAGCGCCATGTGCAGCATGATGCCGGCGGGCAGCAGGAAGCCGAACACCACTGGTATCGCGCAAAACACAAACGCAGCAGGCCTCCACGCGCCGCGCAGTGTATAGACGTTGCGCAGGAGTTTCTTGTGCGAAGCAGTGTGAAAGCTCGCGCGTGCGCGCGTCACGCGCTCGATCAGCAGCACGATGAACACGAACGCCAGCAGCACCGCCGACAACTGCGCGGCGGCGACATGATCCCCCATCGAAAACCACGCGCGATAAATGCCCGTGGTGAATGTCGGCACGCCGAAGTACGACACCGTGCCGAAATCCGCCAGCGTTTCCATCAGCGCCAGCGCCGTGCCGGCGACGATGCCCGGCCGCGCCAGCGGCAGCGCCATGTGCAGAAACGTGCCCCACGGCCCGTAGCCGGACACGCGCGCCATTTCAAGCATGCTGTCGGATTGCTCAAGAAACGCCGCGCGCGCGAGCAGATACACGTATGGGTAGAGCACCAGTGAAAGCATCACGATCGCGCCGCCCAGCGAGCGCACATCGGGGAACCAGTAGCCACCCGCGCTCCAGCCCATCAACTCGCGCAGCCACGTCTGCACCGGCCCGGCAAATTGCAGCAAGTCGGTGTATGCATAAGCCATCACGTATGCGGGCATCGCCATAGGCAACAGCAACGCCCACTCGAACACGCGCCGCCCCGGAAAGCGGCACATGGTGGTGATCCACGCCGTCAGCACACCGCCGAAAATCACGCCGAACGCCACGCCGGCCATTAACGTCAACGAATTCGTCACGTACTCGGCAAGCACGGTCTGCGCAAGATGCAGCCACGTGCCTTGCGAAGTCACAAAAAGGTTTTGCAGCACCGCCAGCACCGGCAGCGCAATCGCTGCCGCGACCAGCACGGCCACCACCGTCAGCCGCGACGGGCGTGTCCATTGCCGGACGTACGCATGTGGCGCGGCGGCGTGCCTGGTGGCGAGTTCAGTCATGCTTGCTTGGGTAATGAGGCCGACGCCAGATCATCTGCTGGACGAAGCTAAGTATCAGATTAAAAATAGGAAAATTATTGTAACAAGAATCATTATCATCTGCAAAAACGCTTATAATTTAACCACAATGTCAGTATTGGAACTCAAGAATATCCGTCAGTCGTACGGCGAGCGTGCGGTCTTGAACGGCCTCAGCCTGCAATTGGCCGAGGGCGAAATCGCCTGCCTGCTCGGAGTCAGCGGCTGCGGCAAAACCACGGCGTTGCGCTGCATCGCGGGTTTTGAACCCGTCGCCCATGGCGAAATTATTATGAGTGGCAAAGTGGTCAGCCGCCCCGGACTGATGGTGGCACCGGAGCTGCGGCGCATCGGCATGGTGTTTCAGGACTACGCGCTGTTTCCGCATCTCACCGTCGAGCGCAACGTCGCGTTTGGGTTGCATCGCGAACCCGAGTCCGGGCGTGCGGCGCGCGTGGCCGAGTTGCTCGATATCGTCGGGCTCGACACCATGGCCAGACGTTATCCGCAAGAACTGTCCGGCGGCCAGCAGCAACGCGTCGCACTCGCGCGCGCGCTGGCGCCGCGCCCCGCGCTGATGCTGCTCGACGAGCCGTTCTCAAACCTTGATGTCGATATGCGCGAGCATCTGAGCGTGGAAGTGCGCCGCATACTCAAGCATCAGAATACCTCCGCGGTGCTGGTCACCCACGATCAGAACGAAGCCTTCAACATCGCCGATCAGGTGGGCATCATCGCCAACGGCGGCATCGTGCAGTGGGACACACCCTACAAGCTGTATCACGAACCGGCGAATCGATTCGTCGCGGATTTCATCGGGCAAGGCACGTTTCTCACCGGCACTGTGGTTGACTCGCATCGCGTCAAGGTCGAGATCGGCATACTCGAAGCCGACGTTCCGCTGCAATGCCCGCAAGGCGCGCAAGTCGATGTGTTGCTGCGCCCCGATGACATTTTGCACGACGACGCCAGCCCGTTGCAGGCGAAGGTTTTATACAAGGCCTTTCGCGGCGCGGAGTTTCTCTACACGCTTGAATTGCCCGGCGGCGGCAAGGTGATGTCGCTTGTGCCCAGCCACCACAACCACGCCATCGGCGAAAAAATTGGCATCCGCCTTGAGATCGATCACCTGGTGGTGTTTACGCGCGAGACGTAAAACCACGCGCCTCTCATGTTCCCTTCACCCTCGCCTTGATGCCCTGCGCGATTTCGTACACCGCCATGGCGTAGTTGGTGCTGCGGTTGTAACGCGTGATGACATAAAAGTTCTTGAAGCCGAACCAGTATTGCATGCCGTTTTCGGTTTCGAGCGGCAGCAGCGCGGCCAGCGCGTCATCACTCACCGCTGACGTCGGCAGAATGCCGAGCTTTCTGAATTCTGCGATCGGCGTCTTGGGCGTGATGTCATCGACCAATGCGTCATCCGGTTTCTTGCTCACGCGCGCGGGCATGACCACGGCCTCCCCCGGCTGCCATTGGTGCAACTTGTAATAATTCGCGACGCTGCCGATCACATCGGGAATGCTTTTCCACAAATCGCGGCGGTTGTCGCCGTCGAAATCCACCGCGAACTTGCGATAGCTGCTCGGCAGAAACTGCGGCACGCCCATCGCACCCGCGTACGATCCGCGCGCGGCGGCTATGTCGATGCCGGTCTCGCGCCCCAGCAACAGGAAATCCTCAAGCTCGCCTCTGAAAAACTCCGCGCGCGCGGGGAAATCAAACGCCAGCGTGGCCAGCGCGTCGAGGATGCGAAACGATCCGGTATAGCCACCGTAGTGAGTCTCTATGCCGATGGTGGCGACGATGATTTCTTCCGGCACGCCGAAGGTCTGCGCCGCGCGCGCGAGTGTTGCCGCGTGCTGGCTCCAGAATTTCACGCCGCCGTTGATACGCACCGCATCGACGTGGCCGCGGCGAAACTCATGCCATGGGCGCGAGGTGGACGGCGCGGTCATATAACGAATGATCGAAGGCAGCGGCTTAACTCCCGCGAATAGCCGCCGCATCGCGGCCCGATCAAGGTTGTGCTTGCCAGCCATTTCCTCGATGAACGATTCGTACTCGGCGCGCAGCGCCGGTTGCGCCATTGAAACACGAGTTGCGCATGTTAATGCAACGCCCGCGCCAGACAACAATAATGTTCGCCGCGAAAGTCCGCCGCTCACTGCGCGCGCCCCGGCATATCCATGTCGCTCGCGTATGAACCCGACGGATAATGAAACGGCACCGGGCCATCGGGCTGGCCACGTATGAACTGATGCACGAACGGGTCTTCAGTCACCTTGATTTCCTCGGTGGCGCCCTCGGCGACTATCCTGCCGTCGGCGATGAAATACAGGTAGTCGACGATCTTCAGCGCCTCCTGTGCATCGTACGACACCACGATGGAAGTCACGCCCAGCGCATCATTTAACTTGCGTATCAGGTTGCCGATGACGTTGCACGAAATCGGATCCAGCCCCGCGAACGGTTCATCGTACATGATGAGCGCAGGGTCGAGCGCGATGGCGCGCGCGAGTCCCACGCGCCGTGTCATTCCACCGGAGAGTTCGGAAGGCATCAGATCTGCCGCGCCGCGCAGCCCCACCGCATTCAACTTCAACAACACCAGGTCGTGAATCATGCTCTCCGGCAGATCGGTTTTTTCGCGCATCGGAAACGCAATATTGTCGAACACCGACAGATCGGTGAACAATCCATTCTGCTGGAATTGCATGCCCATCTTGCGGCGCAACTGGTATAACGCGTCGTGATCGAGCTCATGCACGGTCTCGCCCATGACCTTCACCGAGCCAGCTTTCGGATACAACTGGCCGCTCAACAAACGCAGCAGCGTCGATTTGCCCGAGCCGCTGCCGCCCATGATGCCAACGACCTGTCCGCGCGGGATTTTTAGATCGACGCTCTTGAAAATCTCGCGCTTCGGATATGAGAACGCGAGGCCCGCGGTTTCGACGATGATGTCGCTGGTCATATTTTCATGCCCTACAGCTTCTCATGTCCGGCTGTCGGCGTCTCCGGCATCAAATCATCGCGCCGCCGTTTAATCGTTTCAAGACCATTCGCTTCCCAATCACCCGTGACGGTGCGTTTGGCAAAGCGTTCCCACGTCTGCGTCCAATCGCCCAGCGTATAGCCGTGCCATGGTCCCTTGGGCGACAACGCGGGCAGCTTCAGTTCGTCCCACAATTGCTTCGCGTGCTCCATGTATTCCTTGCCCGGCAGCGCCAGCGGCGGCATCAGATGTTTTTGCGTCGCGTCAATGAGCATGGTCGATTCACCGGGGCCGCCGGTGTGATATTGCGAGCCTTGCACGCCGCGCCGGTAGTTGATGATCTGCACGTCTTCCGACGGCGTTGAGCGATAGGCCATCGACCAGAACACCGCGTCGGTGCTTTCCGGATCGATGTCCTCGCTCACCGCGACGACGATCTTGCCGCAGTCGGCACGCAACGTCGCCGCGCCCTGCATCGCGCGCCATACCTCGGTGCGCACCGTGCCGCGCGCGAACTGCACAAATATCACCGGGCGCAGATTCGACAGCGGTTCATGCATCACCACGCGCGTCACGCCTTTCACACCTAACGTGTGCTGCAGGTGGTTCAAAAACATCGGCTCGTAGGCGACCTTCTTCACCACGCTCGATTCGCTCGGCGTCACCTGGCTGATGATGGCGGAGAACACCGCGTTTTTGCGATGCGTGATCGCGGTCACCTGCATCGGCATGTTGTAGGCTTCAAGCGCGACATAGCCGTTGCTCTCGCCAAACGGCGCTTCGGGCTCCAGCGTCATCGGATCGATCAAGCCTTCAACCACGATTTCCGCGTCGGCGGGCACATTCAAATCGATAGTGACGCATTTGGCCATGCGTATCGCCTCGCCGCCGAGGCCGCCTGCCACCGCCATCTCATCCATATCCACCGGCAGTTTTTGCGGCCCGGTAAAAAACACCACGGGTGAAGCGCCCAGCACGATGGCGATAGGCATCATTTGTTTGCGTTCGCGGTACTTTTGCCAATGCACCCAGCCGCCCGCGCCGCCCACGCGCGCAACCATGCGCACCACCAACCGGTCGGCCGCCTTCAAAGCTGCACGATAAGTGCCCATGTTTTGTATGCCATTTTCAGGATCGCGCGTCACGCACAGCGTCGCCGTGAGATACGGCGCGGAATCGAAGCCTGGCGTGGACACCGGCACCGGCAGCGCCGCCAATCCGCCGCCGGGTTTACGCAAATCGTCACCCGTGATCACCACTTCCTGGCACGCGGGCTTATCCACGGCGACCGGCGCAATCGGGTTTCTGACGGCGTTCACCCATGCCTTGCCGATGTCTTCGACCTTCTGCCCCATGCCGCGCGCGTAAATTTGCGGCGACGAGGCGAACACGCCAATCGCCACCGGCATGTCGTAGCGCCGGCCCTTGCCATCGACTACGTTGGTGAATAAAAATGCGCGCCGCTGCTCCTCCGGCACGCCGCCGACGAACTGCCAGCGCACCAGCGGCTGCAACTCGGTGTCTTTGTTGATGGGGCGATCCACGCGCACCAGCAGACCGTCTTTTTCAAGGGCGGCAAGGTGCTGCTGAAAATCGCGCGGGGCTTTAAGTTGTTCTGACATGGGATTCTCCATGGGGTGTGCACCGAAAAGAATAGTGCTGGCATTTTAACTGACAAGGCGATTCTTGTTCGTCTTCGTCCGCCGCAAGATTTCGCCCAGCTTGACGCAGCGTGGCAGGTATCGTTTACTCTGCACCGCGAGGAGAATTCACATGATACACACCCGCCACTTATTCACGCTTTGTACACTGTGCACGCTATGCACCGCCACGACTCTGCTGCTCAGCACCGCGGCGCACGCACAAACCGCCTACCCGGTCAAACCCGTGCGCATCATCGTGCCCTCGGCGGCCGGCGGCGGCACCGACATCACAGCGCGCATGCTCAACATGCGCTTCGTTGAATATCTCGGCCAGCCGTTCGTTGTAGAAAATCGCGGCGGCGCGGCCACAATGATCGGCACCGAACTCGCAGCGCGCGCCGTGCCCGACGGCTATACGCTGCTGATGGCAAGCAGCGCGCTGACGGTCAACCCAGCCATGGTGCGCAAAATGGCCTACGACGCCACACGCGATTTCGCGCCGATTTCCCTTGTCAATACCAGCCCCAACGTGCTGGTGACGCACCCCGCGCTGCCGGCGCGCAACGTGAAGGAATTCATCGCGCTGGCAAAAGCGCGGCCCGATCAGATCACCTACGCCTCTTCCGGCGTGGGCAGCAGCCTGCACTTGACGATGGAGTATTTTTTGACCGCGGCGCGCATACGCATGGTGCACGTGCCCTACAAAGGTTCCGGCCCCGCCAACATCGACGTCATCGCCGGCCACGCGGTGGCGTTGATGGGATCAATGATCTCGGTCGCCCCCTTCATTCGCGATGGCCGCATGCGCGCGCTTGGCGTCACCAGCGCCAAGCGCTCGGCGATCGCACCAAATGTGCCGACCATCGCCGAGACCGGCGTACCCGGTTTTGAATCGATACAGTGGTACGGCCTGCTCGCGCCCGCCGGCGCGCCGCGCGAAGTCATCACGAAAATGAACGAAGCCGTGGTGCGCGCCGTGCGCGAGGCCGCGATTCGCAAACGCTTCGCCGAGGATGGCGTTGATCCGGCGGGCGGCACGCCGGAGGAATTCGCAGCGGTGATACGCAGCGATATTGCAAAGTGGCACGCCGTGGTAAAACAGGCGGGCATCAAACCCGAATAACAAGACAATCCGTTTCACATGACCGAACAACGAAGGCTGGTATACCAACTCAAACTGCCCGTGCGCTGGGCCGACATGGACGTGAATGGGCACGTCAACAACACACAGTTCTTCACTTATTTTGAAACGGCGCGCATCGCCTGGCTCGAATCGGTGCGCGCGCGCAATTCGCGCAACGGCGAGGGCTGTGTCGTGGCGCAGGCCGCGTGCAACTATCGGCGGCCGATTCCGTACCCGGAAACCGTGGACATACGCCTGTACACCGGTGCGCCCGGCCGCAGCAGTTTCACCACGTACTACGACATGGTTTCCGCTGGCGACGAGTCGATCAAGTATGCCGACGGGCAGGCGGTGATGGTGTGGGTAAACCGCGCCAGCGGCCAATCGAAGCCGCTGGCGGATTATGTGCGGCGCTTGCTGGCGGGTGAAAGCGATGCGGCCGCGGCGTGATGCCTCACAATGCGTCAACTAAAAATATCAACAAAAACAATTACTTATGAAACATATAATTGAAACTGCCATCGCCAATTTCGCTTCAGGAGCAAGCACGCCATGAGCACGCTCGAACGCGCGATTGCCATCGCCGCCACCGCGCACGCAGGCCAGCATGACAAAGCCGGCGCACCTTACATTTTGCATCCGCTACGCGTGATGCTGCGTCTCGCCGCCGAAGCCGAACGCATCACGGCCGTGTTGCACGACGTGATTGAAGACTGCGAAGGCTGGTCGTTTGAACGGCTGCGCACGGAAGGATTTTCCGTCGAGATCATCGAAGCGCTGCGTTCGGTGACCAAGCGTGACGGCGAAAGCTACGAGGACTTCGTCAAGCGTGCATGTGAAAACCCGATAGGCCGCCGCGTGAAATTGTCAGACCTGCACGACAACTGCGATTTGTCGCGCATAACCGCGCCCAGCGCGAAAGACCACGAGCGCATAGCGCGCTACCACCGCGCAATCGCCTATATCGAATCGTTGGGTTGATCGTTGGGTTGATCGTTGGGTTGATCGTTGGGTTGATTGTAGGGTTGATTGTAGGGCGCAATCGAAGCGTGGCGCATTGCGCCGTCACGTTGCAGTACAGGTGGAATGCCATCAACTCCATCCTGCGCAAGCTGTAGCGGCGATACCCAATGTACTGCAATCAGACGGCGTAATGCGCTACGCTTCGATTGAGCCCTACAGCTACTTCGCCGGCGCGGGTTTGGGCTGCGGCGCTGCGGGCACTGCTGGCGCGGGTGAAGCCGCCGAAGGATTACCAACCAAGCCCGACAAGCTGCCGCCCTTCAAACCAATTTCGGCCAGCAGCGCATCCACCAGCGGCTGTTGCGCGCGATACGACAGCGCGGCGTTCACCGCCTGATCGGCAAGACTGCCGCCGCCATTCGTACCATGCTTGCCATGCGTGCCATCCTCGCCGCCGCCGCCGCGCGTCAAGCCATCCACCTGAATGATCTTGATGCCGTCGATTTTCTCGATGGGTTTCACCGACTCTTCTATGATCCGCGGCAGCGCCTGGATCAGCGCGAGTTTCACCTGCATGCCGATCTGTTCGGCGGATAGTTTGTTGATCGCGTCGTTGAGCAGCGCCTTGCCTTCCGCCTCGACTTCGTAGTTGCGCAAGTTCGCCTCGGCGCGGATGCGTATGACTGCCGCGTGGTTCTCGGCGGCGTCTTTCTCGGCGGCGGAGGCAGCAATTCTCAATTTAAAACTTGGGGCTTAAAACTCGGGTCTCACTGAGGCACAGTTCGGGTCATTGTTCAGTGTAACGCATTGATCGCTTAGCGGACTTGCCGGGGGCTGGCTTTTTCTGCCGGTCTTTGCTATAAAGTGATGCATGAAGCCCGTGGGCGTGCTCGAGCGCGCGATTAATCTGAG
>CAMDLH010000212.1 GCA_945901405.1 Bordetella parapertussis
AGACCGGCAGAAAAAGCCAGCCCCCGGCAAGTCCGCTAAGCGATCAATGCGTTACACTGAACAATGACCCGAACTGTGCCTCAGTGAGACCCGAGTTTTAAGCCCCAAGTTTTAAATTGAGAATTGCTGGCGTATGCGGGCATGCCGTATTTTTACAAGCAACTGCCGTATGATCCGCTGCGTGATTTGATCCCTGTCACCATGGTGGCGAAAAACGTCGGCTATGCGCTGCTGGTCAACCCCAAGCTGCCGGTGAAATCGATGAAGGAATTGATCGCGCTGGCTCAGTCGATCCCTGGCAAATTAAATTTCGGCTCGCCCGGCATCGGCAGCGTGGGGCACCTGGCGGCGGAGCTTTTTGCCAGTGCGGCCAAGGTCAAAATGACACATGTGCCGTATACCGGCATTCCGGCGATGATTACCGACATCATCAGCGGGCAAATCGATATTGGATTTCCGGCGGCCATCGCGGCTACGGGTTTCGTAGGCACCGGACGCCTTCAGGTGCTGGGCATCACCGGCGAGAAGCGCTGGGAGCGCCTGCCCAATGTGCCCACGCTCGACGAGGCGGGCCTCAAGGGTTTTAAATTTGTGAGCTGGTACGGGCTGTGGTTTCCCGCTGGCACGCCTGCGGCGTTCGTGCAGCGCATGCGCGACGATGTCGCGGCGGCGGTGAAAGACCCGACAGTGCGCCGCCGTCTCGATGAGCAAGGGCTGGATGGCATCGGCTCGACACCACAGGAACTGGGGCGCACCGTGGTCGAGGAAATGGCGCTGAACAAGGAACTGACGGCGCGCATCGGCATCGTGCCGCAGTAAGGAACTATTCAGCACCGATATCGCACTCGCGAACGCCGCGGTTAAACATTAGCGGCATCCCCTGGTATCAATTGCCAGCGTCGCGCTGTGCCGTGTGTAGGGCAGGCGGCCGCCTTGCGATTGCGGCAGCCACCAGCGCCACGGGCTGTCGCGGCGGGTGTCGAGGCGCACGTCGTGCCGCGCGAGGGTGCAGTTTTCGAGCATGAGATTGGCGTAACGCACCTGATGCGCCCAATGCGGAATCCAGGTGGATTGCGCGGCGAAACATTCCTGATAATCATCCTTGGCGAGACTGGGGCCGCATTGGCCTTTGTCCGGATGCGCGAGCCACACCACGCTTAACCGGGTATCAATGGTTGCGCGTGCCAGCACCGCGCCGCCGCCGTCGAGAAACTCGAGTTGCCCATTGCGCAATTGCGCGGCGGCGCCGTGGATTGTCCTGTAGACCAAATGCACGGCGAACGTGGCGTGCGCGGATGCGTGCCAATAGCCGTAGCCGCCAACGAATGCGGCCACGCACGCCATGGCTACCAGCGTGATTAATCCGTACGGCTTGCGCGCGCGCTGGCCTGTCGATGCCATGTCGGGCATTATTTTTACAGTAGGGTTTGCGGGAGTATGGTGGGCGGCGGCCGTCAGTTCAATACAGCCACGGTCTTGCGCTTGATCAAATCAAAGTCAATCGCCGCGCCCAGCCCCGGCCCGGTGGGGGCATGTACGTAGCCATCCTTGTCCACTTCAATGTCGTGTATCAACCCATACTTGTGTGCGGCATCGGGGAGGAACACTTCGAAGAATTGCGAGTTGGGGATCGCCATGATCACGTGCAGGTTGGCGACATTGTTAAGCGAATTGCCGCCGTGGTGAATTTCGTAATTCATGTGAAACGCCTCCGCAAGATGCGCGGTTTTCATCATGGTGGTGATGCCGCCCTTGACCGCCACGTCGCCGCGCAGAAAATCGGTCGCACCCTGCGTGATCCACTGCGCGTAGGAATCCAGCCCCGCCTGCGGATACTCGGTGGCCATGATCGGCGTGCGCAGCTTTTGCTTCAGCTTCACATAGTTGTAGATATCCTGATCGGCGAGCGGGTCTTCGTACCAATGGAACTTCAGATCGTCGAGCACGAAACCCACGCGCAGCGCCTCTTCGTAGTTGTAGCACCAGCCGGGGTCGAGCATAAGCGTGTAATCGTCGCCGACGGCCTTGCGCACAGCCTCGCTCACCTTGATGTCCTCGCGCCAGTTTTGCGGCGGATGCATTTTGTAGGCCAGCCAGTTGAGTGACTTGTAGTGCAAGGCTTCTTCGGCGTAGGCCGCGGCACCAGGCAGGATTTGCGAGCTTGCGTACGCGGGCGCGCGGTCGCGAAACGAGCCGAGCAGTTTGTGGATCGGCAGGCCCGCGGCCTTGCCGGCGATGTCCCACAGGGCCACGTCGATGGCGCCCACCACGCGCGTGGTGGTGGTGCGCGCGCGCTTCCACAATGCCTGATAAAGCCGCTCGCGATGCAGCGGGTCTTGCCCCATGAGAACGGGTTTCAAATAACGTATCAATCCCGGCGCATCGATGTCCGCGGCCTGGCGCGAACTGCCGAGAAAGGCGTGGCCGGTGATGCCCTCGTCGGTGACGATGGCGAGCAACCCGAGTTGGCTGGCGCCGCCAAAACGTTTGTGTTCGCCGTAGCTGGTTTGCGGAATGCCGTCCCACGTGAACAGCGTGATGGTTACATCGGTGATTTTCATATTGGTTTCGTGCGCCGCCGGCGCAGCTCCTGTATCACCACAGAGTTATCTAGCTTCCCTTCGCCATGCGCGATGCAGCTTTCAACGAGCTCGGTGTAGAGTTTGGCGAGCGGCAGTTGCTGGCCCACGCGTTGCGAGACTTCGTGCATGAGTTTGAAATCCTTCAGCGATTGGGTGAGCCACGCGTGCGGCGTGAAATCGCGCTCGACCATTTTCATGCCGCGCGTGTCCATCGCGCGCGAATACACCGCCGAGCCTTTCATCACTTCGAGAAAGTTCGTGAGTTCCAGGCCCATGGATTCGGCGAAAGCGAGGCCCTCGGCCATCACCGCGCGATTGAGCCCGCCCACGAGGTTGATCGCGAGTTTGGCGCGTCCGCCCGAACCTGCTTGGCCGAGGTGATAGCTTTGTTTGCACAGCGCATTGAGCACGGGCATGGCTTCATCCATGGTTGCGCGCTCGCCGCCTACGAGTGCCACGCCATTGCCCTTGGCGATCTGATCGCTGTTGCCCGACAGCGGGGATTCAAGAAAACGTATGCCGCGCGCGGCGACGCGTTTGACCAATGCCTCGATGCGATCCGGGTCGCAGGTGCTGGTGCAGATGACGATTTGACCGGACGAAAACTGCGCGCCATCCGCTGACTCAAGCACGGCTTCAACCTGATCGGTGTTGAACACTGCGAGCACGGTTGTATTGCATGCTTGCGCAACCGCGCGTGGCGTTTCACATGCGTTGCCGCCCAGCTTGATGAGATTTTCATTGCGCTCGGCGCGCACATCATAGCCGTGCACCGCAAACCCGGCCGCGAGCAGGCGCTTGGCGAGGGACGTCCCGATCAGGCCAAGGCCGATCACACCAACCTTTTTCGTGTCAACTGACATGATTATGTAAGTTATTGTGTTTAAACGACTTTTTATTGCGCTTCTATCTTGGCTGCACGCACGATTTCACCAAAGCGTTTGAGATCGGCTTTGAATAGCTTGGCGAATTCCGCTGGCGGTGCCGCGGCGGGTTCATAGCCGGTGCTGGTGAATGCCTCGCGCAGTTGTGCGTTTTCAAATGCACGGCGGACGGCGGCGTGAAACTGATTGACCAGCGCTGCCGGCAATTTTGGCGGGCCGAACATCGAGTGCCAGCCGGTATCAAAATTAAATCCGGGCAGGCCGGCTTCGGCGATGGTGGGCAGATCGGGCAATGACGAAATGCGCTTGTCGCCGGTGAAGCCGATGCCGCGCAATTTGCCGGATTTCACATGCGGCACGGCGACACTCGCACCTGGGAAGTTGATATGCACCTCGCCGCCGAGCACGGCCGCCAGCACCGGCCCGCCGCCTTTGTACGGCACGTGCAGCATTTCGACGCCGGCTTTTTGCGAGAACAAAACGCCGGCAAGATGCTGGCCGTTGCCGATTCCCGCCGAGCCGTAGCGCAGCGGCTGCTTCTTGGCGAGCGCGATCAGTTCCTTGAGATTGTTCGCCGCCACCGACGGATGCACCGCCATCACATAACCCAAACCATTCGCGTAGTTAGTGATCGGCGTGAAGTCTCGTTCGGAATCGTACGGCAGTTTTTTATACATCGCCGGATTCACCGCGAACGCAATCGACGTGGCCAGTATGGTGTAGCCGTCGGGCGCGGCCTTGGCCACGATGTCGCAGCCGACGATGCCGTTGGCGCCGCCGCGGTTGTCGATCACCAGCGGCTGGCCAAGCGTGTTCTCCATTTGCCGCGCGAGCTGGCGGATGTAGGTATCGACATTGCCGCCGGCGGGGAAGGGTACCACCACGCGGATCGGGCGCGAGGGGAATTGCTGCGCGGCGCTGCACAAACTGTATAACGCAAGCGTGGCGGAAACGGCGGGGATCAAGATTCTTTGCACTGCTTTCTCCTGTAAACGAACATATTTGGATGCTGTTCGTGCGAAAATCATACCATGCCAATCCTTGCAGTTTTCGTTCGATCCGCGTGTGTGTTGATGCTGTTGCTTTGCGTAAGCGCCGCGGCGGTAAACGCACAGCAATATCCGCTGAAGCCGATACGCATCATCACCGCCGAGGCCGCCGGCGCAACCGACATCGCCGCGCGATTAATCGCGCCATCACTCGTCGCCAATCTTGGACAACAGGTGATTATCGACAACCGGCCCGGCGCGGGTTCGGTGACATCGATAGAGTCCGTCGCGCGCGCCACACCCGACGGTTACACATTGTTGTTGCACGGCAGCCCGGTGTGGTTGATGCAATTCATGCGCGATAACCTGCCGTGGGACCCGATACGCGATCTGGCACCGGTGTCGCTGGTGGTGACGCTGCCCAATGTGCTGGTGGTGCATCCCTCGCTGCCGGTGAAAACCGTGCGTGACCTGATTGCGATTGCGAAAGCGCGCCCCGGCGATCTCAATTACGGTGCGGGTTCGCCGGGCGCATCCAACCACCTCGCGGCCGAGTTGTTCAAGTCGATGGCGAAAGTGGACATGCAACGCATCAGTTACAAGGGCGGCGGCCCGGCAGTATTGTCGTTGTTGGGCGGGCACGTGCAACTCATGTTCGCCACGGCGGCATCGGTGAAAACGCATGTCGAATCGAGCAAGCTGCGCGCGGTGGCGGTGACCAGCCCGCAAACCAGCACGTTGTTTCCCGCGCTGCCCACGGTTGCGGCGTCGGGATTGCCGGGGTACGAGGCGCGCACGATCTACGGCATGTTTGCCCCCGCGAAAATTCCCCCGGCGGTGGTGAATGTGCTCAACCGCGAAATCGCCGGCGTGCTGGCGAAAGCGGAAGTGAAGGAAAGATTATTCCGCGCGGGCGTGGAAGCGGCATCGAGCACGCCAGATCAATTCGTCGCCATTGTCAAGGAAGACATGGCGAAGTGGGGCAAGGTCATTCGCGATGCGGGCATACGCGAAAATTGAATATGACTCAAATACACATCAAATTCGGCGGCTACCAAAAGCCCGCTTCAATACACAACCGCGCCGCGATACGCTTTGGCGAACTGCTGCGCGATAAACTCGGCTCGCGTGTCGCATTTGAATTGATCGGCAATGTGCTTGACCTCGGCCGAAAATCAGGCGACTTGCCGTTGATGGTGGAGCAGGGCGAGTTGTCGTGCTGCTACATCTCAACCGTGCGCTTTACGCGCTGGGTGCCGGAGCTGGCGGTGATTGATCTGCCGTTCGTGGTGAAGGATCGCGCGAGCGTGCAACGTGCAATCAACAGTGAACTTGGCGCGTTTTTCAAGCGGCGTTTCAGCGAAAGCTCGCCGTTTCGGCTGCTGGGTCTGTGGGACAACGGTTTTAGGCATCTCACCAACAAGGTGCGCCCGATACGCGCGCCCGCCGATTGCGCGGGGCTGAAGATGCGCACGCAGATGAGCGCCTCGCATGGCGAGGCCTTGGCCGCACTCGGCTTTGTGCCGATACCCGCCGATGTCAAGGAATTCACCGAGCAGATCGGCGGCGAGCGTTTCGATGCACAGGACAATCCGCTGACCAACACCTACAACTTCGGTGTGCATAAGTACCACCGCTACATCACGCTGTCGGGTCACTTTTTCGGCGCGAGCGCGATGATTTGCAATGCCACGCATTATGCGGCTTGGCCTGACGACGTATGCAACGCGGTCGATGAGGCCGCCGGTATCGCCACCGCTTATCAACATCAACTCGCCGCCGCCGAGGATGTAGCCATACGCGCCAAGCTTGATCCGCATGAAAACGAAATCACCGAATTGACGGCGGGCGAGCACGCGGCGTTCGTCACGGCGATGGAACCGGTGCTCGCGAAGTATCGTGAGAAACTCGACCCAATGCTTTTTAACTTGATTTCAAATTCATGATCAATGCAGCTATCGTAGGCATCGGCTGGTGGGGCCAAAAAATCATCACCGCGGTGCAGGGCAAGAGCGCGAACCTACGTTTCATACGCGGTGTGAGCAAGGAACCTGACGACGTCAGGGATTTCACCGCGCGTCACGGCATTTCGCTCTCCACCGAACTTGACGACGTGCTCAAAGACCCAGCCGTGCAGGCGGTGGTGCTTGCCACGCCGCATTCGCTGCACACCGAACAGATTATCGCCTGCGCCAAGGCGGGCAAACCGGTGTTTTGCGAGAAGCCGCTGGCGCTGAAAAAAGCCGATGCCATGCGCTCGGTTCAAGCGTGCAAAGAGGCTGGCGTGCTCCTCGGCATCGGCACCAACAAGCGTTTCTGGCCGTGCATGCGTGAACTGCGGCGCGTGGTCGATAGCGGCGCGCTCGGGCGCATCCTGCATGTCGAGGGCCACTACAGTAACGAAAACACCGGCAGGCATTTTTCATCGTGGCGCACCGATTCCACCGAGGCGCCCGCGGCCGGACTCACCGGCTCCGGCATACACGTGCTCGATGCGCTGGTGAGCTACGCGGGTGCCGCGCGCAGCGTGCATGCGCAAGTGGTGTCGTTGCAGCCGCAGCCCAATCCGCTCGACACGATCACCGTGATGTTCGAGTTTGAGCGCGCTGGCCAACGTATCAGCGGCACGCTGGCGGCGATACGCTCGACGCCATTTTACTGGCGCATACATATCTTCGGCGCCGAAGGCTCCGCCGAAGCGTTGGGCGAAGATGAACTGGTGGTACGGCTCAAAGGCCAGCCACCACAACTCACGAGCTACGATACGGTCGATTCGCTGGCCGCGGAATTCGACGCGTTCGCCGATGCGCTGGCCGGGCGCGCGGTTTATCCAGTGCGCGGCGATGAAATGATAGCTACCGTTTCGGCGTTCGAGGCCATAGTCGCGTCCGTTGCATCACGGCAACCGGTTTATTTGTAAAAAGCACACTCATTTGCCCAGCCGTATGCAAAGAAATGACAAAAATTGACAAATTTCGGCTTTTGCAATGACATAATTGCAACGTTATGGTCACCTGAAAAGAGTGAGCGAGATGGATACGCAAATAACGCCGGATCTGGGCAAGACGCTGAAGCTGGTGCCGGATTTGAGCAACACACAAAAATTGGCGGTGCAGTTTGGCCGCGAGGACACCGTTCCTGGCCTGTTGAAGACGGCGATTTCTCTTGAGACGCTTTGCAAGTCGCCGTATTTCTCGCTGCTAAAAGGCTACGACAGCATCGATGTGCTCGACACGGCGACGCGCAAGCATCAAAAGCAGATCGTCGATGATTACCTGGGTGTGCTGCACGCGAATCGCCTGCAGGAGAAACATTTGTGGGAGGCCGCGCACCGCTTCTGGCTTGCGTTAAGCGCAGCCTATCTGCGTTGTATCGATGCGGCGGAGGAACAGCCGCCGGCCTCCAGCAAGCTTAGATCCAGATTGCCGTTATGGCCGCGCGTGGCGCGCGTGCCGTGGCGATGCGCATCAAATGGGCATCGTTTCGCTATGCACGGGTCGAGCCGCAAGTGTGGACCGATCTCGCGCGCTGCCTGAATTACGCGCAAGCGCAAGACTTCGCCGGCAAACCGGTGTCTCTTTATTTGTCGAACCAGGCGAAGAGTTCGGTGAATCAGGAGTTTCTGCGCGCGATGATGCTGTCGGCGGCGTCAACCGGAAGTTTGTCGCTGCTGGAGCAGGAGATATCCGATCGCTGGGTCGAGCATTTCACTGAACTATTCCAGCTGGACAGCAAGCCTGACAAATCGCTTAACATGTATATGGACCTTGATGCCGCCGCGCCGCCACGGCGCGTGGTTGGCCGCGCCTCGCAGGCTGCGCAGCGTCTGTTTTTTGGCGCGTCCGGCGCGCTGCCGCGAATACACGAGTATCTCGAATCCACGCAGGAAACAGGCGCCATGCCGGTGCCGTTCCGGCTGCCCAAGGGCGGCGCGACGGAGCACGTGGTGAAAGTGCTCGAGCATTTTGTGCGCCGCTGGGGCAATGAGCCGCCGGCCCGCAAGTGGGACCGCCGTGAGAGCACGAACACCTTCGAAGTCAGGCATGAATTCGGCGTGGTGTGGAAAACGCTCGAAGACGCCGAGAGCGGCGCGCTTGATTTCACCGAGGCGCTTGCAAAGCCGGAGTATTGGGTGTTCGACAACGCGGGGCGCGGTGGCTACAGCGCCATCGTGCCCAAGGGCATGCGCCGGTGGCTGTGGCTGGGGGTGTTGGTGGCGACACGCGTGGAGTATCGCCATACATGGAGCATTGCCGTGCTGCGCCGCGTCGAAAGCGACGATTATCAGCAACGCAAGGTGGGCTTGCAGTTTTTGACGCATCGGCCGGCAAGCACGCTGGTGCGCAGCAGGTTACGTCCCAACACGCAAGCCCGTCCAGAGCAGGGCATACTCATTAACACCAAGCCCGGCCCCAATGGCGGAATTCACCTGCTGCTGCGCCCCAGCACGTTCAGCGCGAAGGAAGACATCGAAGTCAGCTTCGGCGCGGACCACGAGAAAACGCTCTCGCTGACTCCAGCAAAAGTGATGGAGACCGCCATCGATTTCGAGTGGGTGCGCTACACAGTGAAGGCGTAGGTTGGCTACGGCTTGTCGTTCAATTTCCCTTGCCGCCGCTGTTTCTCGTTAACGTGGATACGACTGGCGGATAGAAATAAGTCATTGTTTTTATTGACTTTTATTTCATGGCTGCAACCACCGCATCACCCATCTCGGTGGTGCTGGCCTTGCCGCCGAGGTCCCCGGTGAGGTGCTTGCTTTCGGCGATCACGCGCTCCATCGCGTCATCCAGTATCTTTGCAGCGGCGGTGGCTTTCGGGTCGCTGCGTTTGCGGCCCAGCCATTCGAGCAGCATCTTGCCGGACATGATCATGGCGTAGGGGTTGGCGATGTTCTTGCCGGCGATGTCGGGCGCGGAGCCATGCGTGGCTTGCGCCATCGCCTGCTTTTCGCCGCAGACCAAACCGGGTGCAAGCCCGAGCCCGCCGACGAGGCCCGCGCCTTCGTCGGTGAGTATGTCGCCGAATTGATTGGTGGTCACCACCACGTCGAACTGCTGCGGCTTCATCACCAGCTTCATCGCGAAGCCGTCGACCAGCACTTCGTTCAGCGTCACGTCGGGGTATTCCTTTGCCATTTTGCGGTGCTCTTCGGCGAACATGCCGCACACCAGGCGATACACCGGCTCCTTGTGCACGCAGGTGACGATTTTTTTCTGGCGCGTGCGCGCGATCTCGAACGCCTCGCGCGCCACGCGGCTCGCGCCCTTGCGGGTCACCACGCGCATGCCGATGGAGATTTCATCGTTGGGCCTGAATTCGCCCGCGCCCGCGACCACCAAGCTGGAGGACATCATGCCTTCGGTGGTTTCACGCAGGAAAACGATATCCACGTCCTTGTGGATCGACGGCAGGTTGGGGTACGACTTCACCGGCTTCACATTCGCGAACAGCTCATATTTCTTGCGCAGCGCCGGCATCACCCACGTCGGGTCATTGCGCGGATAGGCGTTGTGGCCGATCGGGCCGCAGATCCAGCCGTCGCAGGATTTCAAGGTTTCGAGCGTGATCTTCGGCGACGCGTCGCCATGCAATTCATGCCCGCGCTTGCCGATGGGCAGATCGATCCACTCGGCCTGCATGCCGGTTTTGGCGGCGGCCGCTTTCATGCATTTGATTGCTTCGGGAACTACTTCCAAGCCGATATCGTCGCCGAGCAATACGCCTATCTTTAGCACTGACTTCTCCTTGTGATGCCGGGCACCCAAAGAAACTCCTTCCCCCTTGACGGGGGATTACTGGGTGGCCCAGCGTAATTAAGTGGTTATTTCAATTTCGCGGAACCCGAATGATTCCATTTCGCGCGCTTTCGCGCAATGGTTGTCTGATGCACAATACAGACTATGACGATACTCAAACTAGCCTGTCTGCAAATGAACACCGGCAACGACCTTGCTGCCAATCTCACCACCGTGCGCGCGATGCT
>CAMDLH010000213.1 GCA_945901405.1 Bordetella parapertussis
GCCCGCCGCCGGTGTAAGGCACATGCACCAAATCGATGCCGGTCATGGTTTTGAGCAGCTCCATCGACATGTGCGTGCCGCTCGCCAGCCCCGCCGAGGCATAGTTGATGGTACCGGGTTTCGCCTTGGCGAGCGCCAGAAGCTCTTGCAGTGTCTTGGCGGAGAACGACGGATGCGCCGCCAACAGATTGGCGAAGCGCGTCAACTGCGACACCGGCGCAAGATCGCGCTCGGTATTGTACGGAACACGTTTGTAGATGGCGGGGTTCACCGTGATGCCCGCCGCCACGACCAGCAGCGTGTGGCCGTCAGGCGTCGCACGCGCAACGAGTTCCGTGCCGATCATGGTGCCAGCCCCCGGACGGTTATCGACAACCACGGGTTGCTTGAACGCTTCCGCCAAACGTTGCGCCACCAGCCGTGCGGTGAGATCGGTGGATGCACCCGGCGATTGCGGCACGATGATGCGTAAGGGGCGTGACGGATACGCGGCGACATTCGCCTGCGCGGCGGCAAGTGCAGGCAGCATGCCCATCGCCAGCATCAATATCACGCCAATCAGTTTCGTGGAAATCATAGACTCAACCAATCCCCCACCCTAACCCTCCCCCGCAAGCGGAGGAGGGAATACTGACGTGGAGTCGAGGGAACGGGAGGGGGCGCCTCACGCCTCACGCCTAACTCCTCACGCCCTACACCCCGCGCCTCACTCAATCTTGATGCCCGCGGTCTTCACCACTTTCGCCCATTTCGCGGATTCCGATTGCACGATCGCCGAGAACGCCTCTGGAGAATTGCCCACGGCCTCGCCGGCTTCGTTGGCGAATATTTTTTTCACCTCGGGGGAGGCCAGCATGCGCACCACTTCGGCGTTGATCTTGGCGATGATCGCGGGCGGCGTTTTCGCCGGAGCGAATAATCCGTTCCACGGTTCGTGATCGTAGCCCGGCACGGTCTCCGCGATGGCCGGAATATCCGGCGCCGCGGGCGAACGTTTGGGCGAGGTCACCGCGATACCGCGCAGCTTGCCGGAGCGAATAAACGGCAGCGTGCCGACCGAGGTGCCGACGATGAGCTGGGTCTGCCCGCCGATGGCCGCAATCGCCGCCGGCCCGCCGCCCTTGAACGGCACTTGCACGATGTCGATGCCCGTCATCTGCCGCAACAACTCCATGGACATATGCGTGCCGGTGCCCGTGCCCGCCGAAGCATAATTCAGCGTGCCCGGCTTGGCCTTCGCCAACGCGATCAAATCGCCGAGCGATTTCGCGGCGAGCGATGGATGCGCCGCGATCAGATTCGGGAAGCGCGACAACTGCGTGACCGGCGCAAAATCGCGTATCGGGTCATACGCAAGTTTTTTGTAGAGCGCGGGGTTGATCGTGAACGACGAGGCCACCACCAGCAACGTGTGGCCGTCGGGCGCCGCGCGCGCGACGATCTCGGTGCCGCTGGTGGAACCCGCACCCGGACGATTGTCCACCACGGCGGTTTGCTTGAACGCCTCGGTCAGTCTTTGTCCAACCAGCCGCGCGGTGAGGTCAGTCGAGCCACCCGGCGATTGCGGCACGACGATGCGTATCGGGCGCGAGGGAAACGATGCAGCATCGGTTTGCGCCAGCGCGGGGGAACAACTTGTAATCAGCACCAACGTAACAATCGGCAGTTTTGCCTTCATAATCATATCCACGTAAGTATTTGTTTTTATTGACATTTTAAAATAAATCATTCCGCGACGATTTTCGCCACCTTGATCACGTTTGCATACATCACGGTTTCCTTGCGCACGTGTTCAGCAAGCGCTTCCGGCGTGCTGGGCGTGGCCTCGGAGCCTTGGTGCGCAAAGCGTTCCTTCACGTCCGCGCGCTGCAACACCTTGGTCAAATCAGCATTCAGCCTGGCGATGATATCGCGCGGCGTGCCCGCCGGCGCGAAGATGCCACTCCATGTCGGGATGTCAAAACCCTTGTAGGTTTCGGCGACGCTAGGCACATCGGGCAACAACGGCGAGCGCTCCTTCGACGACACTGCCAGCGCGCGCACGCGCTTGGTGCGCAGATGCGGCATGGTGCCGACGATGTTCGCGAACATCGAATCCACCTGCCCTGAAATCAAATCGACAAACGCCGGCGCCGCACCCTTGTACGGCACATGATTCATTTCCACGCCGGCCTCGAGGCGCAGCAACTCCATGCCCAAATGCTGAAGATTGCCCACGCCCGATGAGGCAAAACTGATCCTGCCCGGACTGGATTTCGCCAGTGCAGCGAATTCCCGGATGTTTTTCGCCGGCAGCGAAGGATGAACACTAAGCACCATGCGGCTTGCGTTGACCATCGTCACCGGCGCGAAATCGCGCTGCGGGTTGTACGGCAATTTCTTGAACAATGTTGGATTCACCGTGATCGGCCCCGCGTTGCCGATGAGCAGCGTGTAACCATCGGGCGCGGCCTTCGCCACCACGTCGGCGCCGATATTGCCGCCCGCGCCGCCGCGATTTTCAACGACAACGGCCTGGCCCCAGATTTCCGTCAGGCGCTGGCCCAGCGTGCGCACGATTTCATCGTACGGCCCGCCCGCCGCGTACGGCACGACGATGCGCACTGGTTTGGAGGGATAACCTTGCGCACCTGCCGTGGCGGCGCAAAGACCGGTCGCGATGGCGCACATGTTGAAAAACGATTGTTTCATGCTGATGGCTCCAGGCCGCGTTGCAAAGATTTCAATTATGCCGGTTCAACGCCGCCGCTACTGCGGCTTGATGCCCGCTGCGCGCACGATCTTCGCGTGCTTGAAGACTTCATCGCGCAGAAACGCGCCGAATGCATCGGGCGTGCTGCCGACCAGTTCCGAGCCTTCCTGCCGCAAATAATCGCGAAACTCCGGCGTGTTGACCGCCTTGAGTATCGCGGCATTCAAACGCGTGATGATATCCTGCGATGCACCCGAGGGCATGAGAATGCCCTGCCAGCCGCCGTATTCGAATCCGGGCACGCCCGCTTCACTCACCGTGGGAATCTCCGGCAGCGACGCAACACGCTTCGCACTCGTCACCGCGATCACCCGCATGCGTCCCGTTTTGCCATGAGGTGCTGCGGTGGAAATCGGCGCCAGCATCATGTGCGCCTCGCCCGACAACACGCCAGTGATCGACTGCCCGCCGCCCTTGTACGGCACATGCACCCATTTCACGCCGGTCATGTTCATGAACAACTCGCCCGACAAATGCGAAGTAGATCCGCTGCCCGCCGAAGCAAATGTCAGTTCACCGGGTTTGGCTTTCGACAGCGCGATCAATTCCTTGATGTTTTTCGCCGGTACTGAAGGATGCAAGGCCACGGCATTGAAAAACTTCGACACCAAACACACCGGCGCGAAATCCTTGATCGGATCGTAAGCAACTTTCTTGTACAGCGCCGGACTTACCGCCATAGACACCGAGCCGCCGACGTAAATCGTGTAACCGTCAGGCAGCGACTTCGCGGCGGCTTCCGTGCCGATGATGGCACCCGCACCGCCGCGGTTATCAACTACGACTTGCTGACCCAGCAGCTCGGCAAGACGTTGCGCGAGCATGCGTGACATGAGATCGGTGCCGCTGCCGGGCGTCCACGGGACTATGAAGCGGATGGGTTTGGCGGGGTAGGTTTGCGCGTACGCTATTGGCGCGGCGCAAGCGGCAACCGTCGCACACAGCATAGCAAGCAGTTGCTTTTCTGGTGTGCAATCTCGAAGGACAACATGACGCGCATACGCGTTGGTGTGGGCGGCGAATCCCCCTGTGAGCCGCCGAGCAGCGCAGCCGCGCCGGGGGAAGCCGGCGAGGACTGTCTGAGCGCGAAGCGCGAGTTCCGCAGCCGCCCGGCGTGGCGAGCAGCGCAGGCAAGGGCACACTTGTAGCGAAGCAGTAGCCCGCAGGGCCGGCGAAGTGGGGGCGCGACTGCCCGCACCACGCTTCGCGACACCGTGTCCGGGGCGCTTTTCTTTGGTTACTTTCTTTTGGCCGTACAAAAGAATGTGACCAGCCGCCGGGCTGCCCCCGGCGAACTTGTTTTTGAAGTTACTCATACAACGCCAATGCACTCTACATCTTTGGCAGCCAGCGCTTGGCTGTTATCCAAGCACACTGCCCTTGTTCACGAATAGCCGCGACATCAGAACCCAAAACCCACATTGCCATTGACCGTTCGAAACTGTGATTCTGTTTTCCATCGAGAACCTCACATAAACAAGCAAGGACGCGGTGTTGAATTTCGTTGATCATTCTCAGCCATTGCGGATGATCCAGTCCGTCCTCCTGAACCGTATAGCTTTCTCGTCCAACAATCGTGAGTTCGTGACCAAGGGCCGCCAAAAAACGCGTCTTGGACGCCAGCGGCAAGCTGACAATCCACTCTCCCTCGATCTCGATATCAAGCACGCTCATATGTCTCCGTGGGTTACGGCGCAACAGCGCGCTTAACCCACCCTACAAAGCCTACTTGATCGCCAGCGGATTAACCGGCGACCCCACCGCCCCGGTAATCGGCAACGCCGGCGCCACGAATAAAAACTCGTAGCGTTTATCCGCCGCACAATCCTTCGCCAATTCGGTGAGATGAAAAATCTCGCCTACGGTCAGGCCCATGATGGGGATGGTGATCCAGTGCCACGGCTGGGTGGTGTCTTCGGTCTGGTTCGGCCGCACTTCGGCGCCCCAGGTGTCGGTGGCGACACCGGCGATTTCGCGCTTGTGGATCCACGACACGGTTTCAAACGCAAAGCCGGGCGCGTCGCCGCCGGAGTAGCCATCCCAGCTTTTGCTATCAAGACAGCGTTGCACGTGGCCAGTGTGCACCAACAGATAATCGCCGCAGCCCACTTTCACGCCCTGTTTCTTCTCGGTGTAATCGAGCATTTCATTGGTGATGGCGAATCCGTCGGGCAAATATTTTTTGCCCATCGCGCGCGCCACGTCGAGCAGCACGCCGCGTCCGACCATTTTTTCAATGGTCTTTTCGATGCCGGCCTTGGCCGCGCCCGCACTCGATACGTTGCGGCAGTCGTAGCCGTTCCACATATAGTTTTCATACATGATGTGGCCGAGGCCGTCCCATTGCGTGCCGCACTGCAAGGGCATGATGATGATGTCGTCGGTGCCGCGTATCTTGCGGTGATCGAGTATGCCCGCATAGGCATCGGTGCCGGTGCGCGTCATCAGGTGGATCGGGTTAAAGCGCCCCAGCGCCGGATACTTGCTCTTGGCGCCTTGCGGCCCGGTTTGATCGTATTTGAGCGCCAGCGACATCACCTTGCCTTTTTGCACCAACTTGGCGGCGGCGACGATGTGGTCCGCCGTGGTGAAATTCAGCGTGCCGATTTCATCATCCTTGCCCCAGCGGCCCCAGTTCTTATATTTCGCCGCCGCCGCTTTGACATCCTTGCGCGTGAGTTTGCGATTTTTCTTGTCGCGCGTGTCTATGGTTTTTGGTGCTTTGCTCTTGATTGCCATGGCTGAATTCCCCGATTGAGTTTGAACAAATGTTTCGATGCCCGCGCAGTCTATGCGCCGCGCCGCCCACGGTCAACGCCATGCGCTCGACTGGTCAACTCATGGCCGCTATACTTTGTTGATGAACAAACATATCCATGAATCAGCTTGTCTGCTGGCGGCATTGACAATCGGCACGCATGCCGCCGCCCAGGATCAAGCTGCCAGTTATCCCGCGAAAAACATCCGCATCATCGTGCCATTCACACCCGGCGGCGGCAACGACATCATGGGCCGCTACATCGCGGCGAAAATGTCTGAACGCTTCGGCAGGCAGACCTTCGTTGAAAATCGCCCAGGTGCGGATGGCATCATAGGCTCCGATGTGGCTGCAAAATCGCCGCCCGACGGCTACACGTTGTTGATCGTGTCGGTGAGTTACGCCATGAACGCGGCGCTGCACAAGTTGCCGTATGACCCGGTGAAATCATTCGCGCCGATTTCACAGATCGGCCACGGCCCCAGCGTGATCGCGGTCACACCCTCGCTACCGGTGAATTCGATCGCACAACTGATCGCTCTGGCGAAAGCGCGGCCCGGCCAATTGCATTACGCCTCGTCGGGCATCGGTGGTGTGAATCATTTCGCGGCGGAACTGTTCAAGCAGGCGACCAAAACCGACATCGCGCACGTGCCCTACAAGGGCGGCGGCCCGGCGATGATCGACGTCATGGCGGGTCAGGTCGAGGTGTTATTCAATGCGCTGACTTCGGCGCTGGTGCATATACGTTCCGGCAAGTTAAAGGCGTTGAGCGTGGGCAGTCTCAAGCGTTCGCCGGTGCTGCCCGACGTGCCCGCCACCGCTGAAACCGTGCCGGGTTATGAATCCATCGTGTGGTGGGGCATACAAGCGCCCGCCGGCACGCCGCCAGCCATCATCGCCAAACTCAACAGCGAAATCGGCGCGATCCTGCGCGATCCGCAAATGGTGAAACGGCTGGAAGCCGACGCCGCCGAAGTAGTAATCAGCAGCCCCGATGTGTTTGGCAAATTCGTGGCTGATGAAGTGGCGAAGTGGATCAAGGTCGCCGCGGCGGCGGGGATCAAGACGCCTTGATTGTCGGCGCTAAAATGTCTTAAGCGTCTACAGCTTTTCGACGCGGATTTACGCGGATTGGAAAAACCACCATCGTCATTCCGGCGAAAGCCCGAATCCAGTGCGCTCCTTGCCAATACGTAGCATCTGGAGAATGCGCCTGCGGCGCGGGCTACAACCTGGATTCCAGCCTTCGCTGGAATGACGGTGCGGAGTATTCGCAATCTCGACGTACCGTAGATCCCGCCGCAAACCTTTCACCCCGCCAGCGGCAATCTCACCGCCTTACCGCTTTCCACCGACAACTCTATCGCCAGCGTCGCCTCCAGCGTGGCGCGTGCTTCGCGCGGTGTGGCCAGCACGCATGGCTTGCCAGTCGCCAAGTGATCGAGCCAAGCGCGGGTTTCGTTTGCGATTGGCCCCCAGAATTCGCCCAGCGCCCAATCGCCCGGCGTGCCGCTTTGCAGGAACACCATGTTGACCGTGTGCCCCGGCAGATACACATGCGGCAGGCCCTTGTTGGAGTACATGATCTGATCGGTGTGATCGTCATCCAGAATCATCACGCCTTCGGTGCCCACGACTTCGACACGCGCGGCATGACCCATCGCGGGATATTTTTCCGGCAGCGCGTAGCTGATGCCCAGATTCACCGTCGTGCCGTCGTCGTACGACAGCACCGAATACACCACGTCATCGACATCGTGCCCCGCCGCCTTCAACACCCCCTTGGTGCCGCGCGAATACACTTCGACGAGCTTCGCGCCGCCGAGAAACCAGCCCATCAAGTCAACGTAGTAGGTAAGCGCATCCACCACCGGTGTCGCATGCGGATCGCGCTTTAACATCGCCAGCGCCTGCGAACTTGAATTGAACACGCGCGCGGCGGCACCGGTGATCTTGCCCACGCGCCCCTGAATGATCTGCTCCTTGGCGATCAGGTATCGGTCCTTGTAGCGGCGGCTGTAACCGACGCGCACATTTCCGTTCGAGTGTTCAGCCGCGGCGATGATGCTGTCAGCCTCCACCGTGGTCAACGCAATCGGCTTTTCTACCAACACGGGCTTGCCCGCGGCAATGGCCGCGAGCACCGCCTCGGTGTGTTCACCCTCGGCGGTGGAAACAATCACCGCCGTTACCTCGGGGTGATTGATGATTTCGAGATTGTTGCCGGAATGAACTTTCGCGCCGATTTTCTCGGCCAGCGCCTTGGCGTTGGCTGGATCACGATCCGCAGTGGCGATGAAGTTCACCGCCGGATGATCGGATGCCAGCCGCGAGCGTAGCGTGCCGATGCGGCCCGAGCCGATGACGCCGAGGCCGATTTGATTGCGTTGCATGTGTGTCTCCGGTTTACGTCAACGGCCTTTTTGACGCGGATTTACACAGATTTACACAGATTGAAAACCTCCGCTGTCATTCCCGCGCAGGCGGGAATCCATAGTGTGTCTCAAGTGGCACGTGCTATGGGTTCCCGCCTGCGCGGGAACGACCCGGTAAAAAATCCGCGTTCATCCGCGTAAATCCGCGTCAAAAAACCCTTGGCCTTGCAGTTGATTTTCCAAAACGATTATAGTCGAACATCGCGCATGCTAAAGTTCGCGCACTCAATACTTACGGAACCTGCCATGAAAATCACCCGCATCAAAGCGCACGCCATGTCCATGAAGCTCGACAAGGTCTACTGGACGTCGCGCGGGCCGTGGGGCACCTACAACACCATCATCGTCGAGGTCGAAACCGACGAAGGCATCTCCGGTATCGGCACCATCAACAAGACCCCGCTGAAGGAAATCGCCGAGATCGTCGAAGCGCTGGAACCGGTGATCAAGGGCATGGACGCGATGGCGCACGAAGCAGTGTGGGACAAAATTTTCAATCTCACCGTGCCGCATCTGGAAGAAGGCAAAACCGATGTCACGCGCCCGGTTTACGATCAACATAAACGCATACTCATCATGGCCGCGCTTGCCGGCATTGATCTGGCACTGTGGGATATCAAGGGCCGCGCGTTGAAGATGCCCATGTGGCGTTTGCTCGGCGGCAACCGGCGTGAAGTGCCGGCGTATGCGAGCGGCGGCTACTACGAAGAAGGCCGCTCGCCGCTGGCGGTGATCGACGAGATGGCGGGCTACGCCGCGCAAGGCTACACCGCGGTGAAAATGAAATGCGGCGGCGTCGATATCGCAGGCGACATCGCGCGCATCAGCGGCGTGCGCAAGGCCATCGGCGACAAAGCACACCTGATGATCGATGCCAACGGTGCCTATACATTGGCCTACGCCGAGCGCGCGATCAAGGCATTCGAGCCGTACGATATTTTCTGGTACGAAGAGCCGCTGCATTGGTATGACTCCACGCGCGGCCTCGCGCGCCTCGCGGCGTGCACACGCGTGCCGCTCGCCAGCGGCGAGAGCGAAATTCACTCATGGGCCGTGCGCGACCAGATTGATCTCGGCGGCATCCGCTACGTGCAATGGGATTGCACGCGCGCTGGCGGCTTGACCGAAGGCCTGCGCGTCGCGGCCTACGCCTACGCACATGGCGTGCAGATCGCCTATCACCACGACCCGCAGATACACGGGCATTTGATGGCGGCGCAGCCGCATGGGTATTGCGTGGAGAGTTTTCCGAGCATCCCGCGCGATCCGTTCTGGCATCAGGTGCTGATCAAGAAGCCGGAGTTAAAGGCGGGTAAACTCACGCTGACCGATGAGCCGGGGTTTGGCATCGATATCGACTGGAAGATTGTTAATCAATGGAAAATTTAATCCGTTCGGCGCAATGCCTTCGGCTATTGCGCCCAATATTGATTGCGGCATTTGCATCAACCTTGTGCATCGATGCCGCCGCACAACAGTGGCCCACGCGCCCAATCCGCATGATCGTTCCGTTCGCCGCCGGCGGCGGCACTGATATTCAGGCGCGGCTCTTCGGCGCGAAGCTGCATCCCGCGCTCGGCCAAACCGTTATCGTCGAAAATCGGCCCGGAGCCGGCGGCAATATCGGCGCGGAGCTGGTGGCGAAAGCGCCGCCCGACGGTTACATGGTGTTGTTTCAATCGGCCTCCATCGCGGTGAATCAAACGCTCTACAGCAAGCTGAATTACAGCGCGGCGCGCGATCTGGCGCCGGTGATGCTGGTATCGTCAACGCCGCTGATACTGGTGACGCATCCGTCGGTGCCGGCGCGCAACGTCAAGGAATTGATCGCGCTGGGGCTTGCCAAGCCCGATACGTTTAACTTCGGCTCGAACAGCACCGGCTCCACCAGCCATCTCGCGGCCGAGCTGATGAAAACCATGACCGGAGTGAAGATGACGCACGTACCTTACAAAGGCTCGGGTCAGGGAACCATCGCGCTGATCGGCGGCGAGATCGACATGATATTCACCACCATGCCGCCGGCGATGCCGCATGTGCGCAGCGGCAAGATGCGCGCGCTCGCGGTCACCACGTTAAAGCGCTCCGCTGTTGCGCCTGAAGTGCCGGCGATGAACGACACGCTGAAGGGCTTCGAGATGGACAATTGGTACGGCATGTTTTTCCCCGCCAACACGCCGCGCGACATCATCATGCGTTACCATGCTGAATTGTCGAAGGTGCTGAAAGATCGCGACGTGCGCGCGATGATGGAGAAAGACGGCTCGGAGCCGCTGGGCAGCACGCCGGAGGAATTCGGCGATTACTTGAAGCGCGAAGTGGATAAGTTCGCCAAGGTGATCAAGGCTTCCGGCGCGCGCGCGGATTGACCTTGATAGTTCATCTTTTCCAAATACATTACACCGTTCGGGCTGAGCCTGTCGAAGCCCTGCTGCCCTTCGACAAGCTCTCAAGAAACAGCTTCTTAATCCCTTTAAAATCAAATACTTAA
>CAMDLH010000214.1 GCA_945901405.1 Bordetella parapertussis
TTCCAGCGCAGGCTGGAACCCAGGTTGTTACTCGGCCCGAAGGGCCTGAAATCAGATGCTGCGCAAAAAGTTACGCACTGGATTCCAGCCTGCGCTGGAATGACGGGGTGGAGTTTCAGTGGCAAGGTTTTGCTTGGGTTGATCGCCGCGAATTTCTTGCACTTGCAAAGCGCTCTCGCACAAACCTATCCCACAAAACCCATACGCATCATCCTGCCCTATCTCGGCAGCACCGAATTCGCCGGACGCTTGATCGCGGCGAAACTCTTGCCAGTGCTGGGCCAGCAGGTGATCGTCGATCCACGCCCAGGTGCCGGCGGCAAGATCGGGCACGAGCTTGCGGCCAAGGCCGTGCCCGATGGCTACACGCTGATGCTGGCCGCGCCGCCGCTGGTGATCAACCCGAATCTGTACCCCAAGCCCGGCCATGATTCGCTGCGTGACTTTATGCCGATTGCGATGTTGGGCACGATACCCTCGGTGCTCGCGGTGCATCCTTCCGTGCCGGCGAAAAGTCTGCGCGAACTCACGCAGCTCGCGCGCAGCAATCCGGGCAAGCTCACCTACGGCTCCGGCGCGCCGGGGTCGCCCAGCCACCTTGCGGGCGAGCTTTTTAAGTCGCTTTCCAAGACCAATATTCTGCTGGTGCCGTACAAGGGCGCGACTTTCGCGCTGGTGGGCGCCATGAGCGGCGAGGTGGATGTGGTGATCCCGGCTGCGTCGGCCGCCGGGCCTTATGTCAAGGACAAGCGCATGCGCGCGCTGGCGGTGCTGCACACCAAGCCGGTCAACTCGCTGCCCGGTGTGCCGACAGCGGCCGAGGCCGGCATGCCGCAATTGCTGGTGGTGAACTGGTTCGTGCTCGCCGCGCCCGCGGGCACGCCGCGCGCGGTCATCGACAGACTAAACGCCGAGGTGACGAAGATCATGCAATCGCCGGACACGCAAAAACAATTCGTCACACTCGGCGGCGATGTCGCGGTGACCACGCCCGAGCAGGCCGAGACTTTTGTGCGCGAGGAGTTTGCGCGCTGGGGCAAGGTTATTCGCGATGCCAACATCAAGGCTGAATAAAGTGCGCGTGTCGCAAGACCGCAACAACAAAAAATATTTTCTGAAAATTATTGACAGCGAATTTCGCGCGAGTAGAATTCGCAAACTTTTTCTTTGCGGCAATGCAATTACAGGATTCAATGATGCGGCAACACAACTCAATATCAGGAGTCAGTTTGAACTGACGCGCGAACTCGAGACACCATTACCAATGGCTCGGTGCGCGCGTTGCGGCCGGGCCAGTGGCTGAAGTTATGGATATGAAAATCCAAGCCCCTGGCGATTACTTCCCAGGGGCTTTTTATTTGTAACTAATTGTTTTTAAAGAGAAAAAACATGAGCATCAAAATGGAGTTCAACAAAGGCCGCGTGCCGGTGAAGGTGTGGACAGCCGACATCGAGCACGAGGCGATTGAGCAGTTGATCAATGTGTCGAAACTGCCGATCGTGCACGGACACGTGGCCGCGATGCCCGATGTGCATGCCGGCATCGGCGCCACTGTCGGCAGCGTGATCCCGACCAAGGACGCGATCATTCCGGCGGCGGTGGGTGTCGATATCGGCCGCGGCATGAACGCGGTGCGGCTCAGCTTGTCGGCGAAAGATCTGCCCGATACGCTGGCGCGCGTGCGCGGCTCAATTGAATCCGCAGTGCCTGTGGGGTTTAACCAGCACGAATACAACCGCGTGCAAGGCTCGGCGCACGCACGCGCGGCGCGGCCGTTGTCGGATAGGCTCGACAACATCGTCAAGAAACATCCGGGCTTGATGAAAATGCAACGCCAGTTCGCGCGCACTTGGCGCTGCCAGGTTGGCACGTTGGGCGGCGGCAATCATTTTGTCGAGTTGTGCATCGACGAGGAGCAGCGCGTGTGGGTGATGCTGCACTCGGGCTCGCGCGGCGTGGGCAATGTGATGGGGCGCTACTTCATCGCCGCCGCGAGGAAGGACATGCAGCGCCACCGCGTGAATCTGCCGGATCGCGACCTGGCGTATTTCAGCGAAGGCTCGGAATTGTTCGACGATTACGTCGAGGCGGTGGAGTGGGCGCAGGATTACGCGCTGCTCAACCGGCGCGAGATGCTGCGGCTGGTGGTTGACGCGCTGCGCGCCCATCTACCCGCGTTCAAGCTCGACACCGAGGCGATCAATTGCCATCACAACTACGTGGCGCGTGAAAATCATTTCGGCGAAAACCTGTTCATCACGCGCAAGGGCGCGATCAGCGCGCGCGAGGGCGAACTCGGCATCATCCCCGGCAGCATGGGCGCGCGTTCGTTCATTGTGCGCGGGCTGGGCAACGCACAGTCGTTCAACTCATGCTCGCACGGCGCGGGCAGGCGCATGAGCCGCAGCGAGGCCAAACGCAAGTTCAGCCGCTTTGATTTGATCGCGCAGACCGAAGGTGTCGAGTGCCGCAAGGACCCCGGTGTCATCGACGAAATCCCCGGCGCCTACAAGGACATCGACGAGGTGATGGCGAATCAGACTGATCTTGTTGAGGTGGTGCATACGTTGAAGCAGGTTTTGTGCGTGAAAGGGTGAACGGCAGGATTGAGGATCAAGGAATCAGGTTTGAGTCGCAGGGCGGAGGCAGCGTAGCGCCCCCGCCCTTTGTGCGCGCCACGCCGGGTTGTTAGCGATTTGTAAAATCTCGTTAAAAGCGGGTTAATTGCACGCCCTGTGTATTGACCCGTCAGGGGTGGTACTGCAACCATCGCCGCTTCAATTGCTCCGGTGTACAAGCCGGTTGGCATCCCCCGGAAATTGCGGCGCAACGATGATTATCGACGGTTACAGCCAGCTTCATGATTGCTCGTTTAATGCGGGCGACCCCGAATTTGAGGTGGATTACCTCCTCAAGGAAATGGGCCGCGCGCATGTGAACGTGGCGGTGCTTGTCGATGATTGCGCGGCGCGCACCGGCAATGTTCGCGCGTCGAACGAACACGCGCTGGCCGCGGTGCGCGCGCACCCCGGACGGCTCATGGCGTTCGCCAGCGTCAAGCCCGGCGCTGGCACGCGCGCGGCGCTCGATGAATTGCTGAGCACTGCGGATGCCGCTGGTGCGTCCGGCGCGACCGGGTTTTGCGGCATCAGCCTCGATCCGGCGCTGGATCAGGTGCCGGCGAATTCGTCGTTGTGGTATCCCATCATCGAGGCCGCCGTGCATCTTGATGTGCCGGTGCGCATTGCCACCGGCGCCTATCCGCATGCGACACCCGTGCTGGCGGGCAGTCTTGCGGCGAAATTTCCGCGCGCAAAAATTATCTGCGGCAATCTGGGCGGCGATTTGTTCTACGACGCGATCTGCATGGGGCGGCGTCATCCATCGCTGTACTTTGACATCGCTGGCCAGGGCCGCGCGGGTTTTCAGGCGGCGCTGCGCGAGTTGGGTGCGAGCCGGCTGATTTACGCATCCGGTGTGCCTCAGCCGGGCGCGGCGGTAACGAAAGACATGGTCGAGCGCACGCGCATGCCCGCCGCGGGCAAGGCGCGCATCCTTGGCGGCAACATGGCCGATCTGCTGGGCGCCGCGGTAATAAAGGAATTGGAGCAATGGGCTGGACAGACACTAGCGTTTGCCTGACGCATCCGGGCATAGACCCGGCGGCCGGGCCGGATTTCGTGCGCACGCTCGAAGCGATGGGCGTGGATAGCGCGTGGATATTCGGTTACCGCGCGGCGCGGTCGCGCGAATTCACGCTCGAGAACGAGCGCGTGCTGGATGCAGCGGCGGCAAATCCAGGCAAGCTGGCGCCCATCGTGTTGCTCGATCCGAATCAGGCGGCGCGCGACATCGACCGCCTGATCGAACGCGGCGCCAAGGGCGTGAAAATACTCACCGGGCATGGCGAACACTGGACGCCGGAGCGCATCCGCCGCGTGCTGGCGCCGGTGGCGCGCCGCGTCGCGGAAAGCAATCTGCATCTGTCGGTGGCGCTTGAAGGCAACGTGCCCTCGCGCGGCGGAGGCGTTTATGTGCCGCTGATGATCCGTGAGGCGTGTCCCGGGGTGGTGCTGGTGCTGGACCATTGCTGGTCGCAGTACGCGTGGCCCGATTACATTGCCGTGGCTGAGGAAGACCCGGCGTTGTGGCTGACACTTTATGATTTGCCGCCGCGCTTGATTAACGAAATCATTAACCGCGTGGGAATCTCGCGCTGCGTGCTCGGTTCATGGTACCCGGAGCACGATCCGCGGTTGGTTATCGACCGCGTCAAGAACGCGCTGAACGCAAACGCGCGCACGCTGGCATCCACTTTTACCTTGAACGCGCAGCGGCTGCTCGAAGGCGAACATCCGCGCGCGCAGCCGGCGTCACGCCGCGCTGCCGCCGCCTGACAGCCGCTCATTGACAAAAAATCGTAAGTATTTGTTTTTAAATGGTGTTATGTTGGCGCGGATGAGCGTGTAATTTCCACCAGGAAGTCGATCATCACGCGCATCTTGCGCGGCATGAATTTCGTTTGCGGGTACACCACCGACATTTGCCGCCCCGGCACGCGAAACGGTTTTAGCACTTCCACCAGCGCGCCTGATTCAATATCGTTGCGCAGCATCCACCAGTTTGTCTGCGTGATGCCCAATCCAAGTAATGTCGCTTCGCGCAGCGCATCGCCCGCTCGCGCGATGAGATTGCCCTTCACCGGCAGCTCGACCACACGTCCGTTTTCGCGAAAGCGCCACATCGCATAATTGCTTACCAGGCAATTGTGCGATAACAAATCATCGATGACTTCGGGCGTGCCGTGCTCGCGCAGATACCGCGGCGTGGCGCAACACACCATCAGCCCGCGCGTGAGCAGCCGCGTGACGAAGCGCGCATCCTTCACCTGGCCCACCACCACAGCGAGATTGATGCCTTGTTCGACGATGTCTTCGTAGCGCGCGCCGAACACCAGCTCGACTTCGATCTGCGGGTAGCGCGCGTAGAACTCCTTGAGTTTCGGCAAGAGGTGCACGCGGCCGAAAAATGCCGGGCACAGCAAACTCACCTTGCCGCGCGGCACATCCTGTGATTCGCGCAGCGCGGCTTCGACGTTGTCGATCTCGCCGAAAATACGCCTGCAACTGGCGTAATACTCACGGCCGAAATCGGTTACCGATACGCGCCGGGTGGTGCGCACCAGCAACTGGGTACCGAGTTCTTCCTCGAGCTTGCCGACGTTCTTGGTGACCGCCGAAACGGATATGCCCAGACGCTCGGCCGCACGTGTGAAGCCGCCGCATTCAACCACGCGGGTGTAAGCAAGCATGCCCAGCAGTTTGTTCATCAGCGTTTACGGAAAGGAAACGCCGCTATTGTGCGTCAGTGCGCCTTGGTGGGCAAACCGCACATTAAATTCTTCGCCGCAGAGGCGCAGAGGTTACGCAGAGAAACCCAATAAGTAATTTGGTTTTCTCCGCGGGGGCTTTCTCTCTCTGCGCCTCCGCGCCTCTGCTGTGAAGCCGTTGCCCTTACTTTCCGCTGCAAAACCGCGTGATCAGCGAAGAAAACGCCGACGGTTCATCGAGCATCGGGAAGTGTCCGGAGTTTTCCAGTATGGCCAGTTTGGCCTTGGGCGCGGCGCCGGTCAGCCGGTCTTTGAGCGCGATGGTCGGGCCTTTTTTGCCGTAGACGATCATCATCGGCTTTTTGATTTTCTTGGCGGCGGCCACGGCGTTGAATTCGCGGATGCCCCACATCACATCGACCATGCCCCACGCGCCGGCCTTGCAGCGGTCGATGTTCCAGCGCTGCTCCAGCGCGGCGTCGACCACCGCGACGCGTTCCTTGATTTGCGCCGTGGTTTGCAGCGGCAAGCCGAAATTGCCTTCGGTGTGATGCCAGTTCGCACCCCATTCGTCGAAATTGCGGCACGGCGTTTCCACCGGAATCGCTGATAGCGTGCGTGCCGGGAACAAGCTCGCAAATGCAAGCGTGACGCTGCCGCCGACGGATGCGCCGCTGATATGCGCGGTCTTGATTTTGAGCGCGGTCATCAGCGCGGCCAGTGCTTTCGCGTGGTCTTCCATCGAGTAGTGGCGCGCGATCGGGTCGGAGTCGCCATGGCCCGGCATGTCCCACGAGATCACGCGGAAATGTTGCGCCAGCAGCGGCGCCACCGCTTCGTATTGATGCGCCGATGCGCCGTTGGTGTGCATCAGCATCAGCGGCTTGCCCTTGCCCGCTTCGCGGTAGTGGATGCGCCCGTGGGACTTGGTTTTGACAAAGCCGTCTTTGGTGGCGGAACTGGACTCCATGCTCAATCTCCCTTGATGTGAGTGACAAACGAAATACGGATTTTAGCCTCGGTGTGCACCGAGGTCACGCCGGTAGGTTGCGCGGCACGGTGCGGCCCCGTTAAAGGGCCTTCAGGCTCGAACCCGAAAAATACTTGCCGCCCATGAACAACAGCGGCGGGTGATCGTATTCGGAGAACTCGATGATTTCGCCGATCAGGATGACGTGGTCGCCCTTGGTGACCTCGGCGTGATTTTTGCAAATGAAATGCGCGGACGCGCCCTCGATGATCGGGCAGCCGCCGAGGAACGCTTTCCAGTTGCGCTCGGCAAAGCCGCCGCTGGGCGGTGTCGCGTGTTTGCGCGCGAGCTCGATTTGATTTTCGGCCAGCACGCTGACTGAAAACACTTTGCTGTTGGAGTATGTCGGGTAACGCGCCGAACGCGTGCGCAGCGTCCACAGCACCAGCGGCGGATCGAGCGACAGCGAGGCGAACGAATTGACCGTCATGCAATGCACATGCCGGTCGCTGGCTTCGGTTGCCACGATAGTTACGCCCGTGGCAAAACGTCCCAGCGCCGAACGCAAAGCCACGGTCGGCTCGCGGTAGGTGCGCGCACCCGGCGCGCTGCGCGCGGCGTGGCCTGCAGCCGCGGTCATCATTGGCATTTTGTCCATGTGTGCTCGCTTGGGTTAATTTATCAAGAGTTCAGGCTGCCGCTTTCGCGGGCGCCGACGCTACGAGCCGTGGGCCGATGTCTTTGACGTGCGGCAGAATTTCGTCGGCGAATTGCTTTATCGCCTCCGGCGTGATGGAAGGCATGCTGATGAGGATGTAGCCGACGCCGGCTTCGGCGAGCACGCCGATGCGGTCGACGATTTCCTGCGGCGAGCCCATCAGCGCGCTGTCGTCCGAGGCGAGGTCCGGATCGGCCTGGCTCACGGGCGCGACCGTGGCGCCGGGTGTGCCGTGCACCGCGATGGCGCCGATGCGCTTGAAGGTGTCCTTGCGGCGTTCGAGTGCTTTCTGGCGCTCGGCCTCGGTCTTGCAGATGGTGAGCGAGCGCGCGACCACGCAGCGCGCGGCATCGCGGGGCTGGCCGATTTTCTCCAGGCCGTCGAGATAGGCGCCCACGCGCGTGCGCACCTGTTCCACGGTGGCAAGCTGGTCGAGCATGAGGTTGTAGTTTCTGCTGGCGATGAAGGCGATGCCTTGCGGGCTGCCACCGGCGAGCCAGATCGGCGGGTGCGGACGCTGGCTCGGCGCGGGCTCGACCACGATGTTTTCATAGTTCCAGCGCTTGCTGTGGTAGCTGAAGCGCTCGTCGCTTGCCCACGCTTTCAGCATCAGGTTGAAGCACTCCTCGAAACGTTCCTGCGCTTCGGACATCGGCACGCAAAACTGCGCGAATTCCTCCTTGCGGTAGCCGCGGCCAATGCCAAGGTCCACGCGTCCGCCCGACAGCACGTCCAGCGTGGCCACCTGTTCCGCGAGCAGCACCGGGTTGTGCCACGGCAGCACCACCACGCCGGTACCCAAACGAATGCGCGTGGTTTTCGCCGCGAGGTAAGACAGCAGATTGAGCGAGGCGGACAACTGCCCTTGCCCGGTAAAATGGTGCTCGACCAGGAACATGCCTTCAAAGCCGATTTTCTCGGCTTCGAGAACATAGTTGATGAAGTCACGGTAGCCGTGGCTGTCGTGCAGCGTATCCGCGCGGCCGATGCGCGCGCCTCCAAAAATACCGAATTTCATGTGCCGCTCCCCCAATAGTTGAGTGGGATTGTAGGGATTAGCCCGCACGGGAAAAAGATGGTTTTCGTGCAATAACTATTTCCAGATTGGAAACAATCGAATTTGGCATAATGGCGCGGCAAAACAAAAGGGGGCAATTAACATGTACGGCGGTGCAAGCGGTTTGGAAGTTTTCGGCAGACTGTTGATCGTGTCGTTATTCGTGGTGGCGGGGCTGTATAACCTGAGTCCGGCGCGGGTCAAGGACCACATCGGGCGCATGCAGGGATTCGGCGTGCCGCTGGCGGGCGCGGCCTTCTGGACCGGCATGGCGATGGATTTCGCGGGCTGCGCGCTGGTGCTGGCGGATTGGCACGCACGCATCGGCGTGATGCTGTTGATCGCGTTCACGGTAATCGCCGGCGGCATGTTTCACCGCTTCTGGACGGTTGAAGACCCGATGCGGCGCAACGCGCTACGTATTGCGCTGTTGAATAATTTTGCCGTGATCGGCGGCCTGTTGTTGTTGCTCGAACGCGTGCGCTAAGCGGAAAAACTCATCATGGAACAAGCCAAAGTGACCATCGGCGGCGTGGCGGTGCATACGCCCACTGGCGCGCTCGACATTACCGCGCGCGCACTGGCGCCGCGCCGCGACACGCTGCGCGGCGCGCGCGTGGGTATCCTCGATAACCACAAGGAATTCGCCGGTCTGGTGTTGCGCGGCGTGGTTGAAACACTCAAGCGCGATCACGGCGTCGCCGAGGTAAAAATCTGGCGCAAGGATTATCTCGGCAAGCCCTCGCCCTACGCGCAAGAGATGGCCAGGCAGTGCGATGCCGTGATCAACGGCGTGGGCCACTGAGGCTCGTCAACCCCGTGGACTGCGCGTGACGCGGCCGAACTCGAAAACCTCGGCATCCCGACCGTGACGGTAATCAGCACCGCATTCGCGCCGCTGGCGCAAGTCACCGGCGAAGGCATCGGACACATGAGCCTGCCGTTCGTGGTGGTGCCGCATCCGGTGGGCGACCGCGACACCGCGCTGGTGCAACAGCGCGGCGCGGACATCGCCGCGCAGTGCGCGCACGCATTGACCACGCCGGCGGATACACTGGTGCGTGAGTTGCGAGAACATCCATATCCGTTGCCCGAGGCGGTGATGCCACGATGAACTTTTTTTTGACGCAGATTGACGTCAGATTGACGCAGATTGACGCAGATTGACGCAGAAAAAACCACTTCGCAATGAAGCAGGTCTTAATCCGCGAAAATCCGCGAAAATCCGTGTCGAAAAGATTTTGAGTTTTTTGATGAACGCAAACATGCCCGCCATTGTAGAAAACGACGCCTCCCACGACGCGATCAACGACTATTTTTACGCGCAGGGCTGGACCGACGGTTTGCCCATCGTGCCGCCCACCGAAGCGCGCGTGGCGGCGATGCTGGCGGGCATGCCGGGGCGCGACGCGGAAGAACTCATCAGCGTGGTGCCGCCGAAGATGGGCCGCGCGACGCTGACGCAGGTTGCGGTGAACGCGGTGATGGCGGGCTGCAAGCCCGAGTATTTGCGCGTCGTTGTCGCGGCGTTGCAGGCGGTGTCCGAGCCTGCCTACGGACTCGCGCACCGCCAGACCACCACGCACGCCGGCGCGCCGCTCATCATCGTCAACGGCCCCATCGTGCAGGAGCTGCGCATCAACTGCGGGCGCGGACTGTTCGGTCCCGGCTGGCGCGCGAATGCGACCATCGGCCGCGCGCTGCGCCTGGTGCTGGTGAACATCGGCGGTGCGGGGCCGGATGTCGATGCCTCGCAAACCGGGCATCCGGGCAAATACACGTATTGCATCGGCGAATACGAAGCAGTGAATCCGTGGCAGCCGCTGCATGTCGAGCGTGGGTTCAGGCGCGAGCAGAACGTCGTCACCGTGGTCAACGCCGAAGCGCCGCACAGCATGACCGAAAACATTCAAACCGACGCGCACGAAATCATGCGCACGTTTGCGTCATCGATGGCGACGCTGGGTGTCAACAATCTTTATTCGCAAGGGCATCCGGTGCTGGTGCTTGGCCTCGAACACGTGCAGCATATCCACGCGGCGGGCTGGAGCAAGCAGGACATCAAACAGGCGCTGTTCGAGCGCGCGCGCCAGCCGTGGGGCCTCGCAAAAAATCAGCTTCGTCAGCAGAATCTGTGGGTGAGTTTCACCCATTTTAGGAAGCTGGGTGTTTACCTGGTTGAACAATCTGATGAGCGAAGTTATCCACGGGCGCGCGTGCGGCTCCCTCCATAG
>CAMDLH010000215.1 GCA_945901405.1 Bordetella parapertussis
TTCCCGCAGACACTCTGCGTGCAGCTCAGGTTAGACGCCGCTCTGCGGTTGATCTCGCCATCAAAGACTCCGCGCCCCGTCGTACACACGCATACTGAACGGCTTCACAGCTATAATGTTTCATCAGTGACGTTTTGGAAAAATCAAACTGCTTCACCAGCGTGATTACCAGTTAGCTTCAGGGGGGAGGCAAATATTAACGTTCCCTCCCCTTCAGGGGGAGGGTTAGGGTGGGGGTGGGTTCAGTCAGTGTATCTGACCCCACCCCCATCCCAACCTTCCCCCTGAAGGGGAAGGAGAAACCCACAGGGGAGGCAGGATATGTTTTCAGTCAGAAATCTGTTTTGGATATTGGCAATCGGTTCCAGCGTCACGTACGCGCAGCAATACCCTACAAAACCCGTACGCGTGATCGTCGGCTTCACCGCCGGCGGCCCATCGGACATCGTCGGGCGCATTGTCGCGACACAACTGACCGAGCGTTTCGGCCGCCAGTTCGTGGTGGAAAACCGCGCTGGCGCCACCGGCATGATCGGCGCCGAGGTGGTGGCGAAAGCGCCGCCCGATGGCCACGCGCTCTACATCGCGAGCCAGACCACGCATGCGGTGGCGCCTTACATGTATGCGAAGCCGCTCTATGATCCGGTGAAGGAATTCGCCACCGTGTCTCTGGTGGCGCACAACCCGCTGTTGATGACGGTCCACCCGTCGTTCGGTGTGAAGTCGGTGAAGGAGCTGATCGCGCTCGCCAGGGCGCAACCCGGCGTGGTGAATTTTGCCACCGGCGGCATCGGCTCCTCGCCGCACATGTCGATGGAGTTACTCAAAAGCATGGCGAAGATCGACATGGTGCCGATCCACTACAAGGGCGACGGCGCGGCGGTGATCGAACTCATCGGCGGACAGGTGCCGCTGTTTTCCGCGAGCATCGCTGGCTTGCTGCAATACGTGAAGAGCGGCAAGCTGCGCGGCATCGCCGTCACGGGGGCGAAGCGTTCGTCCATTGCAACGGAATTTCCCACGGTAGCCGAATCCGGTTTGCCGGGGTTTGAAGTGGTCACATGGTTTGGCCTGCTGACAACCGCGGGCACGCCTGCCGATGTGATCAACCGCTTGTATGGTGAACTGGGCAAGTCGCTGGAACAGCCCGCGGTGAAAGAACAAATCACAAAACTGGGTCTGGAAATCGTCGGCAGCGCGCCTGATCAATACGCGACGTTCCTGCGTTCAGAGAATGTTAAGTGGGGGAATATGGTGCGGCAGTTGAAACTTAAGGCCGACTAGACGCGACACCACTCTATTGTCGTTCCCGCCTGCGCGGGAACGACGAGGTAGGTTTTCATAGGAAGGATTTTCAATGAACGAAAAAATGAGCGTCATCAGCCCCGAAGGTTTGCAGTTAAGCAATATCAAGGGCGTCGCGCGCCATCTCGACACGCTCGAAGGCAAGACCATCGCCGAGGTGTACAACAATCACTTCAAGGGCGAGCAGATGTTCGGCGTGTATCGCCGGCTGTTCAAGGAAAAATATCCCGGCATCAAGATCATTCACTACGACAAGTTTCCCATTGTGTATGTCGGCGGCGACCCGGTGTCGCAGAAAAACACCGCGAAGGAAATCGCGCGGCTGGCAAAAGAATGGGAGGTCGATGCCATCATCACCGGCAACGGTGGATGAGGCACCTGCACTCCGTCCTCGGTGAGGCCGGCGGCAGAAGCAGAGAAGGCGGGCATACCCGCCGTGGTGGTGACGACTACCGGGTTCACCACCATCGCCCGCGCGGTGGGCAAGGCGGAAGGCATCACGGGCTTGCGCGTGGCCGAATATCCGGGCGCGGTGGGCGTGCATCCGGCGGAGCTGGTCGATGTCAACGTAGAGAAAGTGCTGTTCCCGCGCATTGTTGATTGCCTGACCAAACCGCGCGAAGGTGATGTGCTGGAAGCTGCATCCACGCGGCGCGGCGACGAAATAATTTTCGAAGGCACGTTCGACGAAATCAACGAGCACTTCAAACAACAACTATGGTTGGATGAACTGCCGGTGATTCCGCCGACGCCCGAGCGCGTGGCGGCGTTTCTCAAACACACAAAGCGCGCGCCGGACGAACACATCGCCGTGCTGCCGCAGGCGAATCTTGCCGCCACACCGCGCAACATCGCCGCCAACGCGGTGATGGCGGGCTGCAAGCCGCGGATGATGCCGGTGCTGATCGCGGCGGTGGAGGCGATTGCCGACAACACGTATAACCTCAACAACATCGGCAGCACCTGGGGCGTGCTGCCGTTTTTGTTGATCAATGGGCCGCTGGCAAAAGAACTCGGCATAGAGAACGGCGCGCAACTCGTCAACAAGGGCGCGAACCCCGCGCTGGGCCGCGCGCTGGGGCTCATCATCAAGAACATCGCGGGCTACAAGCTTGGCCGCAGTTACATGGGCACCTTCGGTTACCCGATGAACTTTGTCGTCGCCGAAAACGAAGAACTGAACCCATGGCAGCCGTATCACGTTGAGCATGGTTTCGACAAAAACGACAGTACGGTGACGGCCTGCGGCACGGTGACCTGGGGCTGGCCGCCCGCACTCTACGGCACCAACGAAAAATCCGCCGCGCAGGCGACGCTGGAATTCCTCAGTATCGAAACCACCAAGAAGCCCTGCCTCGCGCGGCTGGTGGAGCGCGGCCCCAACGGTTTTCAGAACATGATCACGTTTTTGCTCGCGCCGCCGATTGCCAAGGCGCTGGCAGGCGAAGGCTACAGCAAGCAGATGATTCGCGATTACGTGTACGAGCACGCACGCGTGCCGCGCCGCGAACTGGAATTCCTGATTACCTACGGGCACTCCGAAGCGTTCAAGTTCGAGGACATGGTGGAGCGCGGCCTATTGCCGAAAGAATATCTGGTCGGCCCCGATGAAATGGTGCGCGTGCTGCCGGGCGCGGATGTGATCAACATCGTGGTGTGCGGCGACCCGGATCGCAATCGCGCGATGGTGTTGTGGGGTGGTTACGTTAAGCCCGTAACGAAAAAAATCTTCGACGCAGATTTGCGCAGATGACCGCAGATGAACGCAGATAGCTCCAAGGAAAAATCTGTGTAAATCTGCGTAAATCTGCGTTAATCCGTGTCAAAGGCGTTGATGTTAAAAAACCTTTTAAAAACAAATACTTATGAAAATAGAGCGCATTGAGATTTTTGTCACTGAACTGCCGGTGCGCGTGCAGCGCATTTTTTCCAGTGGCGCGTACGATACCGGCCCGGCGCAGCAGATACTCGGCAAGCCGGTGCTGGTGAAAATTTTCGCCGAAGGTGTTGTTGGCTTCGGGCAGATACGTCCGATCACGCCAGGGCATTTTTTGGCCGACACCACGCAGGGCATGGTTGCCGCGATCATGGAGATTTACGGTAAGAACCTGATCGGCAAGTCGATCTTCGATATCGCGCTCGCCAATGAAAGTTTTGATCTGCGGCTCGCGGGCAACCCGTGTGCGCGCGCGGTGCTCGACATCGCGCTGCACGACGCGATGGGCAAGGCGCTCAATCTGCCCATACACAAGCTGATCGGCGGCGCCGCGCAACCGCGCATCCCGCTTGAATGGTCGGTGAGTCTCGCCAACGACGTGCAAACCATCATCAACGAAGCCAAGCGTGCGGTGGATGAGTTCGGCATCAAGGTGTTGTGCATCAAGGCCGCCGATCGACGCGGCTGGAAGCAGGACGTAAAACACCTCGCGGCGGTGCGCAAGGCGGTGGGGGACGACGTGGTGATCGGCGTCGATCCCAACACCGGCTGGACGCTCGCCGATTCGCTAAGTGCGGTGCACGCCATGCGCGAGTTTGATCTGGGTTACATCGAGCAGCCGATCGAGCGGCGCGATCTCACGGGGCTCGCTGAAATCCGCCGTCAGGCGCAAGGCATCCCGGTGATGGCGGATGAAGCGCTGTTCACCGTGCAGGATGCGTTCGCACTCGCCGAAGCGCGCGCGGTCGATGCGTTCTGCATCAAGCTCTACAAGATCGGGGGTTTTACGCCGGCGAAAAAAATCGCGGCCGTGGCCGAGGCTGCAAACATTCAATTGAACTGTGGCGGACTTGCCGTGCAGTGCCAGTTGGAGGCCGCCGCCTCCGCGCATTACTACGCGAGCTATCCAAAAGCGCGCATGTTCGGCGCGGCCGAATTTGTGATGGGGCTTAACACCATAGGCCCCGACCCCATCGTCCCGCAAACAGATTTCGTGGTGAAGGATGGGCATGTGAATGTGCCCACGGGTCCCGGTCTTGGCATCACCGTGGACGAGGCCGCGCTGAAAAAACACACGTTGCTGCACGAGGTCATCAAGCCGTGATGTGGCGCGGCAGTAATCCATCTTGAGCGAAACCCTGGGGCATTCACCGCTCGCGCCGTTCAAGGTGCGCAGCTACCGTTTCCAGTGGCCCGCGGATCTCGCCACCTCGTGGGCCTACGAGATGGAGAACATCGTGCTCGGCTGGTACATCCTGGTCGAGACGAAATCGGTGTTGCTGCTGACGGTCTACGCCTCGCTGCAATACGGCGGCACGCTGCTCGCGCCGCTGTTCGGCGTGATGGGCAACCGCATCGGCAACAAGCGCCTGCTGTGCGGCATGCGCGCCGCCTACACCACGCTTTCGCTGACGATGCTCGCGCTGCTGGTCACGGGCCAGTTGACGCCGGTTTACGTGCTGGTGATTTCGGGGCTGCTGGGGCTGGTGCGCCCCTCCGATCTGGTGATGCGTTATGCGCTGATCGGCGAGACTATTCCGTCATCGCATCTGCTGTTGGCGACCAGTGTGTCGCGCACCACGCAGGATTCGGCGCGCGTGATGGGCTCGCTCACGGGTGCTGCGCTGGTGGCGGCACTCGGCATGGCGCCGGTATACGTGGTGATTGCCGTGCTGTATGCGGCGAGTTTTTTGCTCACCACGCGCGTGACCGGCGTGCGCCGCGCCAGTGCGGAAGTCGCGCAATCCTCGGTGTGGACGGATTTTCGCGAGGGCGCCGCGTTCACGTGGAATACGCCGCGGATACTCGCCGCCATGTGGCTGGCGCTGCTGGTGAATCTCACTGCGTTTCCGTTGACGCACGGACTGCTGCCCTATGTGGCGAAAGAGATTTACCACACCGATCAGACCGTGCTCGGCTATCTCGCCGCAAGCTACTCGGCGGGTGCGCTGGTGGGTTCCTTGCTGTTAAGCCGCCTCAGTCACAGAGTGCCGGCGGCGCGCTTCATGGTGGTGTTTTGCATCGGCTGGTATTTGACGCTGCTGTTGTTCAGCAACACGCCCACCGCGTTTTGGGGCTGCATGGCGCTGGTGCTCACCGGCGGCGCGCAAAGCCTCGGCATGGTGTCGATGTCGGCGATGCTGCTGCGCGCCACCAGCGGGCACTTGCGCAGCCGCGTGATGGGCCTGCGCATGTTGATGATCTACAGCCTGCCCGTGGGGCTGATGCTCGCCGGGCCGCTGATCACATACTTGAGTTATCGCTGGATGGCGGCGCTGTATAGCGCAACGGGCATCGTGCTCACCGCGTACATCGGCTGGCGCTGGCGCGCGCATCTGTGGGATGCTAGCGCTTCGGGCAACCGCAAATAAACTGGAGGCAACCATGACCACCCGCTACGATCCCGCATCCTTCAAGGCGCTGACGTTTCACGACGCAGCACCACGCTTTCGCGAGGGCGCGGATACGCCGCGCGCTTATCTTGAACGTTGCCTCGAAACCATCGCCGCGCGCGAGCCGGTGGTGAAGGCGTTCGTGGTGGTCAACGAATCCGGCGCACGCGCGGCAGCAGATGCGAGCAGCGCGCGCTGGAAGGCGGGCAAGCCTCTCTCCGCGGTGGATGGCATGCCGATAGCGATCAAGGATCTACTTGAGACCAAGGACATGCCCACCGACTTCGGTTGCGCGGCGTACAAGGGCAATCAAACGCATCGCGACAACGCGGCGGTGTGGGCTTTGCGTGAAGCCGGCGCGGTGATCCTGGGCAAAACGGTGACGGCGGAGCTCGGCGGCAGTCATCCGGGGCCGACTACCAACCCGTGGGATGCGGCGCGCACGCCGGGCGGCTCATCCTCCGGCTCGGCTGCCGCGATTGCCGCGCGCATGGTGCCCGCGTCGCTCGGCACGCAGGTGGGCGGTTCGGTGATCCGCCCCGCGGCCTACTGCGGCAACATCGCACTAAAACCCACGCAGGGCGCGATCAACCGCGGCGAGCGGCAGGCCACCAGCATGAGCACCACCGGCGTGCACGCGGGCAGCATCGAGGACCTGTGGCAGGTGGCGATTGAAATCGCCAAGCGCGCGGGTGGCGATCCAGGGCGGCTGGGTTTGTTCGGCCCGCCCGCAACACCTGCGCCCGCGAAGCCCGACTGCCTGATCGTGCTGGAGAGCGAAGGCTGGGCCAGGCTCGACGCCGCCACGCGAACCGCGTTTGAAGCGTTGCTTGAGAACCTGCAACGCGCCGGCGTCACGCTGCTGCGCCGCAAGGATCACGCATGGATCGAAGCGCTTGAGCAATCCATTGCGGATGCCAATTACACCGCGAACACCCTTACCGCATGGGAGAACCGCTGGTATCAGGCCGCGCTGGTGGAACTGCATCCCGAAGGTGTTAGCGAGCGTTTGAAAGCCACGGTGAAGCGCGCGCAGGCGATGTCGCCGGATGATTACCGCGCGTTGCTCGGCAAGCGCGCCGCCGCGCAGCAATGCCACGCCGCTATCGCGCCGTTGGCGGACGCCGTGCTCATGCTGTCGTGTCCGGGGCCTGCACCCCTGTGGTCGGGTGATGTGCCAGGCCAGCCGCTGGCGCCGCGCCCCACCGGCGATTCGGCGTTCAATACGGCCAGCTCCATGCTGCACGCGCCGGCGGTGACCATGCCGCTGATGAGCGTCGCCGGCATGCCGGTAGGTGTGCAGCTCATGGGCCAGCAACATCAGGATGCGCGCATGACAGCACTGGCGCGCTGGATGTTGAATTCGATTGCGCCCGTGGTGGCGTCATGAGCAACGTGAGCAACGTGAGCATACGCAAGATCGAGCCGCGCGACGAAGCGCGCTGGCGCGTGCTGTGGGACGGCTATTGCCGGTTTTACGAACGTGAACCCAATGAGCCGGTGACACAACATCTATGGGCGCGCATCACTGATTTCGCCTCGCCCGTGCATGCCATCGTTGCCGACGACGCGGACGCAGGCGTGATCGGCATCGCGAATTACGTCATTCACGAGAACACAGCGACGCTGACGCCGGTGTGTTATCTACAGGATTTGTTTGTCGATCCAGCACAGCGCGCCGCGGGTGTGGGCATGGAGTTGATCGACTGGTTGTTGGCGGAAACGAAAACGCAGGGCTGGGCGCGGCTCTATTGGAACACCAGGGAAAACAACTACCGCGCGCGCGGGCTATATGACAAGTACACGCCGCACAGCGGGTTCTTGCGGTACGTGATCAATAATCCGGCAGCGTAACCAGAAAAAATTTACTGTTGCTCCCGCGCAGAGCCTGTCCTCGAATGCTTTAGTCGGGGACGGGAACCCAAAACACAACGCCATATAAGGCATTGCTGCCACGCAGGATAAGGCCGGGACGCAGGAGGCATCGGGATCATGCAGCTCACTGCTCGATCTTGATCCCCGCCGCCGTAATCACTTTGGCCTCGCGGCCCCACTCGCGGCGCGTCGATCTAAGCCCCGGTTCGGCGGCACGGCGGGCTATCCTTGTTTCGTGATGGAATGCGCAGCGCTTCCCGGCGGGGCCTGCACGCGAGTGATCTCCTCAAGCGCGAGGTCGCGCAGATCGCGAAGTGTGGCCAGCTCGGTGCCGTTGAATTCGCGCGGACGAATGTCGATCGCGCAAAAGGTGCCGATACAGCTGCCGTCTTCAAGGAGAAGGGGGATGCCCGTGTAGGCGCGAATTCTCGGGCCCGCTAGGACGAGCGGATTATCGGCAAACCGGTCGTCCAGCAGGGTGTCTTGCACGATCATTTCCTTCTTCTGGTGTACGACGTGCGCACAAAAGGCTACTTCGCGCGATGTCTCGCGCGTGTCCAGTCCGAAGCAGGACTTGAACCACTGCCGGTCGCTATCGACAAGACTGACGAGCGCAATCGGCACGTTCAATGCCGCAGCGGCGATTCGCGTAAGGCGGTCGAATCTCTCCTCGACGGGGGTGTCCAAGATCGCGAGCTCGCGCAGGGCGCTCAACCGCAGCACCTCGTCGTCGGGCAACCCGGCTCTGACCCAGCGGCAGGCAGCGCGCAGAACCCAGGCGCGGATCTTGGCACGCACATAGCTCGGCCTGAAGGGCGCAACGAGCCATTCGGTGACGGCCCCGTCGTCCGGGACTTCCGGCTGCGCGCTGCTCGCAACAACCACGATCGGGAGGCGAATCTGGTCGGGGCCTTCGCAGCGCCGTATCACGCCAGCGATCTCCACTCCGCTAATCGCGGGGGGGCTGTGCTCGACGAGCAGGAGGGAAGGGCTCTCCTCGCGAACTGCACGTACTAGATCCTCGCCGTCGGCGAGAACCCGCACGGGAAGGCCCTCGGCAGCGACTGCATCGCGCAGGAGCACGGTGATCCCTTCGTCCACCAGGCGCAGGAACACGGGACGCGTCAGCGAGGATACGTCGATCGCGGACTTTGCCTCGAAGTACCTCGTGGCGTGGACAACCGGCTTGCGCGGATCGGCGGCCAGGTCGACCGTCAGGCCCTCGGCCGCGCCCAGCACCTCGAGCGATGACCCGTCACTGCGCAGGCGCAGCCTGACCTCCTCCAGGATCCGGTCGACCGCTGCGTCATCGCGTAGGGGGTCGTAGTGCGTCAGGGCGAGCCGCTTCACGCCCGCGTCCCGGCATACCCGGACTGCGTATTCCACCGGGCTGTGCCCCCAGCCTACCTTGGAAGCATATTCGCTCGCCGTGTATTGACAGTCGTGTATCACCAGGTCGGCCCCGGCCACGAAATCAGCGTAGCGCCGGTCCATGCCGGTTAGGGGCACTTCCCCGGAGGCCATCGCCACGGAATGAGGTTCGTGGTCGCAGCAATATGCCAGGCTCGCGCCGTCGCACTCGATCCGATACCCCAGCGTCAATGCGGGATGGTTCAGGTAGCGAGCCATGACCTTGGCGTCGCTAATCTTCAGCGCCCCTTCGACGAGATCGTGATAGGCGATCGTGGCGGAGAATTGCTCGAGCGTGATCGGGAAATACGTATGCTCCATCTGGCCAGCGAGCGTCGCTTGCAGACTTTGCGAAAGGCCTTTGGGGCCGTAGATATCCCAGCTGCTGGCCGGGGCAAAGAGCGGCGCAAAGAAAGGGATGCCCTGGATGTGATCCCAATGCGTATGACTGATGAGCAAATGACCGTTTGCCGGGCCGCCTTTCCCTGCGACAAGATGCTGCCCTAAGTCATGGGCGCCCGTTCCGCAGTCGAGCACGATCAAAGTGCCCGAGTTGCTGCGTACCTCCACGCAGGAAGTATTGCCTCCATATCGCTGCGTGCTTGGCCCTGGTTTGGCGAGCGAGCCGCGCGTTCCCCAGAATCTAACTTGCATGACGAGTCATCAGGATACTTGCCGGTGCATAGCACCGTGACGCCGAACGTCGTGGTGAACGACGGGCCAGCACTGGAAGGTGATATGGCACGGCGCTCATGGCCCGTCCGTTCCACCCGGAGTTAGCTGCTGCTTCGATTCCATACCGAAGCACAGTTGATTGCCGTCGATGTCATTGATATCGAAGTCGCGCATGCCGTAGGGGTAGTCCTTGGGCTCATTCAATGTTCTGGCGCCTCGCGATTTCAACTCTTGATACAGCGCGTCCACGTCAGTGACGAATACATTGACGGCACCATGGCCTCGCTGTCGCTTCGTTTCGCTGGCCGCTTGAAGGTGAATTACCACGCCCTCTCGTTCAACTCCAGCGTAAAACGTCGGTTCGCCATACGTGAACTCGGTGCACTGAGTATATCACAGTAGTGCTCGACGCTTCGGAGGACATCCAGTACGACAAACACGGTTGCGGCACCGCAGAGCAAGGCCGCTGGTGACTGTGTCATGGAGTCCTCCATTCGTCAGGCAGCTAAAGATAGACATTTTGGTTCGTCAGCTGAAACAATGGGTGAGTTTTGCTAGGGTATTTTCCCAAGTAACTGATTAAGAACATGTTTTTACATTTTTTGCGTCTCTAAGCAACAGATTTTTCCGATGGTGACTTCGGTCTTGTGGTTTAACCTTTCGCTAATACCGCTTGAAAACCC
>CAMDLH010000216.1 GCA_945901405.1 Bordetella parapertussis
GGCTCAAACTCCCGGGGTCGTGGTGGTGCGCCGCCAACGCCGATCACATGCTGGCCTTGCGCCTGAATCGGGCTAACCGGCAATGGGACAACTATTGGAACCAAGCGAGAAAGGCCGCTTGAATGACCGCCTCAGTTTGAATCGCACCCTTATTCAGCCTTGAATTGGCGGTTTTTGCCGCGGCGCGCTATACTAATCAATCGTGAAGTTTGATACCCCCACCTCCCCGCACCTGCTGCACGCCCAGCGCCCATGCCAGGCGCTTGCCCCGGTCGCACCATGTTCACCGCCGGCGCGGCGATTCACGGCTGCGTATTTTTCCTGGCCTCCATTTTCTGGTTTATTTCATGTCATTTGAGTCACTGAACCTGTTGCCGCAACTGTTGCGCGCGGTTACCGAGCACGGCTACACCGAACCCAGCCCGATACAATCCAAGGCCATTCCCGCCGTGCTCGAAGGGCGCGACATCATGGGCTGCGCGCAAACCGGCACTGGCAAGACCGCCGGCTTCACCCTGCCGCTGTTGCAGATACTCGCGCCGCACGAGAACACCAGCCCCTCGCCCGCGCGCCACCAGGTGCGCGCGCTGATCCTCACCCCCACGCGCGAGCTCGCGGCACAGGTTGAAGAAAGCGTGCGCACTTACGGCAAATACATGGCGCTGCGCTCCACCGTGGTCTACGGCGGCGTAGACATGAAGCCGCAAACGCAGGCGCTGATGAAAGGCGTTGAAGTGCTGGTGGCGACACCGGGGCGGCTGCTCGATCACGTGCAGCAGAAAACCGTCAACCTGTCGCAGGTGCAGATACTCGTGCTCGACGAGGCCGACCGCATGCTCGACATGGGCTTCTTGCCCGATCTGAAACGCATCATCGCCCTGCTGCCCGAGCAGCGGCAAACGCTGTTGTTCTCGGCCACGTTCTCCGACGACATCAAGCGGCTGGCGAACCAGATGCTGAAGAATCCGCTGTCGATCGAGGTCGCGCGGCGCAATGCGCCCGCCGATCTGGTCACCCATCAGGTCTACGAAATCGCGGCGGCGCGTAAACGCGCGCTGCTGTGCAACCTCATTCGCACCCGCAACATGACGCAGGTGCTGGTGTTCCTGCGCATGAAAAAAGACTGCAACAAGCTCGCGCGCGAACTGGAACGTGACGGCATCACCGCCACCGCCATCCACAGCGACCGCACGCAGGCCGAACGAGAACAGGCGTTGAATGATTTCAAGGAAGGCCGCGCCGTGGCGCTGGTCGCCACCGACATCGCCGCACGCGGGCTGGATATCGTCGAACTGCCGTTCGTGGTGAATTACGAATTGCCGTACACCCCCGAAGACTATGTGCATCGCATCGGCCGCACCGGACGTGCCGGCCTGCCCGGCGAGGCGATCTCGCTGGTGTGCGAAGATGAATTACGATTGCTGGCGGAAATCGAGAAATTATTGAAGCGCACGATACCGCGCCAGCCCGTGGGCGAGCTCGAACACGAGCGCCGCCATGGCCGCCGGGATCATACGCACGATCGTGAGCCCCGCCGCGAGCATACGGAACGTGAGCGCGCGCACCGCACGCCGCCCCCCGCCGAAAAACGCATCGCGGCGGCCGTGCACGACGGCTTTGATTTCAGCAAGCCCTACGAACCCAAGACCGCCGCTGCGGACGTATCGGCCAAGCCTGCGCCACCGCCTTCGCGCGGCCACGCTGCGCGGCCGGTTGCCGCACTGCTCGGCGGGTTGCTATCGCCCCGCAAGTAGCTTTGCAATGGCCGCATATTGCGGCCGTGTGCTACAGTGTTATTGATCGACTGCGGAGCCTGTTGCAACGCGTACGTCATGCCCGGCAATCGAGCCACCCTCTTTCGCACTCACACGGAGAAAATCATGCAAAAGATTCTGATGTCCACGCTGGTAGCGTTTCTGACTCTGCTCGGCGCCGCGCAAATCGCACAGGCGCAATCCAATGACGAAGCCGCCGTCACACAGGTAATGGAGTCGCTGCGCGCGGCCATGTTCGCCAGGGACGAAAAACAGTTCGAAGTGCTGATCTCTGAAAATGTCAGCTACGGCCATTCGGCGGGCCGCATTGAAAACAAACAAGAATTTATCAAGGCTGCCCTTGCAAACAAGGCAGTGATGAAATCACTCACCTTCACCGACCAAACCATCAAGGTCATCGGCGACAAGGCCATCGTGCGCAATACCTACAACGGCGTGAGCGAACTGGACGGCAAAGCCAACACCACCAAGATCGGCGTACTGCTGGTGTGGAACAAGGAAGGCAACGCGTGGAAGCTCCTGGCGCGCCAGGCGTTTCGCCTATAACCGGTTACATTGGAGAAAACCAGCATGAATAATGCGAGCGATAGTACCGCCCTGACGCAAGCCATCGAAAAATTCTACAGCGCCATCCGCGACAAAAACGCAGCCGCATTCGAACCGCTGCTCACAGACGACGTGAGCTACGGCCACTCCTCCGGACGCATGGAAAACAAGGCGCAGTTCATCGCCAACGTGCTCGATCCGAAAACACAGTGGAAGTCGATCTACGGCGACAAGCAAGCCAACTACGTCAGCGGCGACACTGCGATCTCGCGTCACCTCATGGCCGGCGAGAATTCACGCGACGGCAAGCCCGGCACCTCCAACATGGATGTGATGATGGTGTGGCAAAAACAGGGCGGTGCGTGGAAACTGCTGGCGCGGCAGGCGTTTAAGTACTAGCACTCACGGGCGGCGCGGTTCACGCGGTTCACGTTATTCGATACCCGCGCGCATCCACCGCCACCCCGTCATGTGATTCACGATGCGCCTGGGCGACGCGTGCGCGCCCAAGAGGCGCGCGGTTTCGTCACCCTTCACGCGAAATCCGTGCCACGACTGGGGCTGAGTTTCAATGGTGTCGCCACAGCGCAACACCACTGATTCATTCTCCGCGCCTTCCATCCAGAACTCGAATTCGCCGTCGACATGGCAACTATTCAGCCGTTTTCAAAACCTTTACCGCCGAGGCGCAAAGGCGCGGAGAACCCCTGCGGAGGAAAGCAGTTCTCCGCGTAACCTCTGCGTCTTTGTGCCTCCGCGCCTCTGCGGTGAGGATGTTCTCTTGCTATCGAAACTGTTGCGAAGAAAATCATGAATGCCGAATCAACCACACCCGCATACTCCGCGCGTCTTGCACAATTTGTCGCCAACGCGCAATGGAACGATATTGCACCCTGCGTAAGGCACGAAGCGTTGCGCTCGCTAGTCAATTATTTTGCCGTCGCCCTGGGTGCGTGCGCCGATCCCACCGTCGAAAAAGCGCTGCGCGTGATGCAGCCGTTTAGCAGCGCCGGCGAAGCCTCGCTGGTCGGCCGCGGCGAGCGCGTCGACAGGCTGCACGCCGCGGCGCTCAACGCCATGGCGGCAAATGTTTACGACTTCGACGACACGCATGTGCCCACCATCGTGCATCCGACAGCGCCAGTGGCCTCCACGCTGCTGGCGTTGGCACAGACACGGCCGATGACGGGTGCGCAATTTCTGCTCGCGTTTATCGTCGGCGTCGAAATCGAATGCCGCATCGCCAATGCGATCTCGCCCGGTCACTACGCACGCGGCTGGCACATCACCTCGACCTGCGGCGTGTTCGGCGCCGCGGCAGCGGCCGCAAAAATTCTGTATCTGACCGAACGAGAGATCGTGTGGGCGTTGGGCAATGCCGCCGCGCAATCGAGCGGGCTGGTGGAGACGCTGGGCACGTCCGCCAAGAGCATCAGCATGGGCAACGCCGCGCGCAACGGGCTGCTGTCGGCGCTGCTGGCGCAAGCGGGTTTTGAAGGCCCTGCCGCGCCGCTCGAAGGCAACTTCGGTTTTCTGAAAGTGGTTTGCGACAATGTCGATTGGCGCGCGCTCGACGGCGACACGCCGAGGCTTTGGCAACTCCAGCGCAATACCTACAAGCCGTACCCGTGCGGCGTGGTGTTGAATCCTGTGATCGATGCCTGCCTTGAACTTGCCGCGCGGCCGGAGTTTGTTGCACGCGGCGCCGACGCAGTGGCGTGCATCGAGATCACCGGCCACCCGCTGCTGCGCCAGCGCACCGACCGGCCTGGCGTCAGCAGCGGCCGTCAATCGCAAGTCAGCGCGCAACACGCAGTGGGCGTGGTGCTGACAAGGCTACGCGCGGGCCTGGCCGAATTCAGCGACGCCGCGGTGGCCGATACGCGCGTGCGCGCGCTGGGCGCGAAGCTCGCATTCATCGACGATGCGGCAATGAGCGTGGATGCCGCGCGGGTGTGCGTGACATTCACCGATGGCTCGACGCTGGATGCGCACATTAATGCCGCGCGCGGCAGCCTCGGCAATCCGCTGAGCGATGCGGAACTCGAGACAAAGTTGCGCACGTTGTGTGGGTACGGCCGCTCGGGCGTGGATGCAAATCGATTGATCGATGCCGTATGGACGCTGGAAAACAGCAGCGATGCCGGCGCGCTGATGAGACTAGCCGCGGTGCCGCCATCGCAATAAGGAATCAATGTAAGTCAAATACCATCGGCAAGGCCATTGTAATGGTTGCCGTCGCCATGATAAACGCCTCGATAGACTGAAATCCTTACCATAACGTAAGGAAAATGCATTTACAAGTTCCGACAGGGTGCGATTCAAACTGATGTCTAAGCCAAGAAATGAATGGACCAGCAGACAGTCCCTTCCCCTTCAGGGGGGAAGGTGTTTCTCTGTTTGCATAAAATCCCTTTCTGGGACATCACTTTGAATCGCACCCGTTCCGACAAGCAGCGCATGGCGCACCACATGGCGGCGCTATAATCCGTGCTCCATACACTCCACTTGATATCCACCATGGCCAACCACACCGTCTCACCTCGCGACCTGAAAAACATGCTGCACGACGGCAACGAAATCGCCCTGCTCGACGTGCGCGAGGATGGCCAGTTCGGTGAAGGCCATCTGCTGTTCGCTACTCCGCTGCCCTATAGCCGGCTCGAGACGGGCATCGCGACGCTGGTTCCCCGCAAGAACACGCGCATCGTGTTATGCGACGATGGCGACGGCGTTGCCGAGCGCGCGGTCAAGCGACTGGCGGCGATCGGTTACACCGATCTTGCCGTGCTCGCGGGTGGTAATCCTGCTTGGGCTGCCGCCGGCTATGCGATTTTCAAGGGTGTCAACGTGCCGAGCAAACTGTTTGGTGAACTGGTTGAACACGTTTACGACACGCCGCGCGTCACCGTCACCGAACTTGCGGAAATGAAAAAACGCAACGAGGATTTCATCATCGTCGATGGCCGTCCGCTCGCCGAATACGAGAAGATGAATATCCCCGGCGGCATCTGCTGCCCGAACGCGGAGTTGCCGCTGCGCATCCGCCAGATCGTCACGAACCCAAAAACCAAAATAATCGTCAATTGCGCCGGACGCACGCGTTCGATCATGGGTGCGCAGACGCTGCGTAATTTCGGCATCGACAATCCGGTTTACGCGCTGGAGAACGGCACGCAGGGCTGGGTGCTTGCCGGTTTTGAATTGGAACGTGGAGCAACACGCAAATATCCCGGTGCGTACGACGCCGCCGCCCTGCCCGCGCTACAAGCCAACGCGCAAAAACTCATGGCACGTTTCAAGGTGCGCAGCGTCTCCGCGCAGGAAGCAACCGACTGGCTCGCCGACGGCAATCGCTCGTTATATTTGCTCGACGTGCGCACGCCCGAAGAATTCGCCGCCGGTTCGCTCGCGGGTGCGCAGCATGCGCCCGGCGGGCAACTGGTGCAGGCCACCGATCAATGGGCCGGCGTGCGCAATGCGCGCATCCTGCTTGCCGACAGCGAGGGCGTGCGCGCGCCCGTGGTGGCAAGCTGGTTAAAGCAACTGGGCTGCGATGTGTATGTGTTGGAAAGCGGCGTCAATTCCGGATTCAAGCTGCCCGTGCCCGCGCGTGCGAAGTTGCCTGACATGCCTGCGATTTCCGCCAATGATCTGAAAAAAGCGCTGGATGCAAAATCGTGCCCGGCGTTTTATCTCGGCCCCAGCACGAATTACCGCAAACAGCATGTGCCCGGAAGCCGCTGGAGCATACGCACGCGTCTGGCGAAAGACGTAGCCGGCGCGAAGAGCGTGGTGCTGATCACACGCGACAGCGATGTCGCGCGCGCCGCCGCCATCGATTTGCGTGAAGCAGGCATCAACGACGTGAAGCTGCTCGAAGGCGGACTCGTCACCTGGACCAACGCTGGCCACACGCTCGAAGCCTCGCCCAACGTTCCCGCCGATGCGGATTGCATCGACTATCTGTTTTTCGTGCACGACCGTCACGCCGGCAATCTGGATGCGATGCGTCAATATCTGGCGTGGGAAACCGGCTTGATGGCGCAACTCGACGCGCAGGACAAGGCCAGTTTCAAGGTTGGCGCCTCGGTTTAAAAACACCGATAAAATCAATAAGTTATGAACATCCCAAGCGCTCGCTACATCTTGGGAACCTTTGCCTCTTTGATCACCTGCGCCCAGCGCACGATCTCCGCGCGTATGAATTTATCGAATTCATCGCGCGTGGTCGGCGCGGGCGGCATCCCCAGTTCGCTCAGGCGCCGCTCGACTTCGGGAACGCGCATTGCCGCGTGAATATCCGCGTTTAACTTATCCAGCAGCGCAACGGGCGTGCCGGCCGGCGCGCACACACCGTACCAAGAATTAACCTCGAAGTCGGGCACGCCTGATTCCTGCATCGTCGGCACGTTGGGCAACAGATCCTGCCGCTTGGCGCTTGCCACCGCCAGCGCGCGCAACTGTCCGGCCTGAACCGGCGCCACGAGAAACGGCATGTTCGTGATGTTGATCGGCAACTGGCCTGCGATGACATCGCTGGTCGCCTGCGACGCATTTTTATAGCCAATGTGCACGATGTTGAATTTCATCCGCAACTTGAGCAACTCCATCGTCAGGTGCGGCGATGTGCCCGGCGTGCTGGCGGTATAACTCAGCTTGCCGGGGTTGGCCCTTGCATGCGCCACCAGATCCTTGATCGATTTAAACGGCACCGATGGATGTACCGCTATGATGTTAGGCGGCATGCCGATGCGGGTGATCGGCGCGAAATCGCTATGCTGATAGGATAAGTTGTCGATCAACGACGGGGAAATGCCATTCGGCGCGATATTGCAATGGAGCAAGGTGTAGCCGTCGGGCGGCGCCTTCGCGACGAACGCAGCACCTATCGTGCCGGAGGCGCCAGCCCGATTGTCGACTATGACTTGCTGGCCCCACATCCGCGTCAGCCGGTCGGTGATTAGCCGGCCGACAATATCGTTGCCGGTACCCGCGGCGAACGGAACAACATAACGCACAGGTTTGATTGGATAGGCCGACCCCGAGCCTGGCGAAGGGGTTTGCGCCCATGCAACGGCGCAACACATACCAATCGCCGCGCCAACAGAATACTTCAGCCCGCGTCTTGCCTTGACTACACCGCGCATCACGCACCCCCATGAAAAGGCACTGCAACGATGAAAAGCCCGTTGGATGACCCAGGCCGGTAAAGATCAGTATTTGCGATCCAAATTATGGCACCTCGAATCGTTTCAGTCCACGGGGTTGTTATCGCCCCTGCTCCCCTCCCCCCGCACCCGCCTGCCCAACGCTATACTTGCCTTTTACCCTTACAAAGCGGTGCAAAAAATGCTGACATCCACCCACTGGGGCGTCTACGATGTTGCGGTGAAAGACGGCGTGATCACGGGCCTCACGCCTTTCGAGCACGACCCTGATCCCTCGCCCATAGGCAACTCGCTGCCAGGTGCTGTCACCGGCCCCATGCGCGTGCGCCACCCGGCGATACGCAAGAGCTACCTTGAAGGCGGCCCGGGCGCTGCGCGTAGCAAACGCGGCGCGGAGGCCTTCGTCAATGTGTCGTGGAACGAAGCGCTTGAGCTCGTCGCGAAAGAATTAAGTCGCGTAACGACGCAATTCGGCAACGGCGCGATTTTCGCCGGCTCGTATGGCTGGTCGAGCGCCGGGCGCTTTCATCACGCGCAAAGCCAGGTGCATCGCTTCATGAACGCCATCGGCGGTTACGTTGCGCACCTGGGCACCTACAGCCTGGGCGCCGCGCGCACGCTGCTGCCGCGCATCCTCACGGACATGGACGTGATGCGCACGCAGCAAACCGCGTGGGTTTCGCTGGAGCAGCACTGCGAGCTGCTGGTGGCGTTTGGCGGCGTGCCGTCAAAAAACGCGCAGGTTAACTCCGGCGGCATCAGTCAGCATCAGGTGCGCCCGATGTTAAAGCGCCTCGCCGCGGCAGGAGTGAAGTTCGTCAACGTCTCGCCGCTGCGTCAGGACTTCGAGGATGCGCCCGGAGCCGAATGGATCGCGTTGCGTCCCAACACCGACACCGCGTTCATGTTGGGCCTGGCGCACACCATCATCGCGGCGGGCAAGCACGACGTTGCATTTCTCGCGCGCTACTGCACCGACTTTGAGCCATTTCGCAAGTACGTGATGGGCGACACCGACGGGGTTGCGAAATCAGCGGCATGGGCCGCCGCCATTTGCGATGTGCCGGCGAAAAGCATCACGGCACTTGCACTGCGCATGACCGAATGCCGCACCATGATCAACGTGGCGTGGGCGCTGCAACGCGGCGATCATGGCGAGCAGCCGTATTGGCTCGGCATCACGCTTGCCTGCCTGCTGGGCCAAGTGGGCACGCCCGGCGGCGGCTTCGCACTCGCCTATGGGCCGGTGGGCATCGAAGGGGCAAACGCGCGGCCTTTTTCCGGCCCTGTGTTGCCGCAAGGTCTGAATGCGATAAAGACTCCAATCCCCGTGGCGCGCATCACCGACATGCTGGAGAACCCCGGCGGCAAGTACGAATTCGACGGCAAGGTGTGCACCTATCCCGACATCCGCTTGATCTACTGGGCAGGCGGCAATCCGTTTCATCATCATCAGGATTTGAATCGCCTGGTGCGCGCGTGGCGTTCCAAGCCCGAAACCATCATCGTCAACGAGCAGTACTGGAATCCGAACGCAAAGTTCGCCGACATCGTGTTGCCCGCCACTACCATGATGGAGCGCAACGACATCGGCTCAAGCTCGCGCGACCGGTTCATGATCGCGATGAAGAGAGCCATCGACCCGGTGGCCCAAGCGCGCAACGACTACGATATTTTCACCGCGCTGGCCGAAAAACTGGGCATCAAGGAAAAATTCACCGAGGGCCGCAACGAGATGGCATGGCTGCGTCACCTCTACGACGAAAGCGCGGTGCGCGCGCGCAAGTTCGATATCGAACTGCCGTCGTTCGAGGCCTTTTGGTCGGAAGGCCTGGCCGAAATGCCGCCCCCCAAGGAACCGCCGGTGATGATGAAAAAATTCCGTGCAGACCCGGTGGCCAACAGGCTGCCCACGCCGTCGGGCAAGATCGAAATCACCTCGCCCACCATCGCCTCATTCGGTTACGACGATTGCCCCGGCCACCCGGCGTGGTTCGAGCCGGCGGAATGGCTGGGCAGCGCGCTTACCAAACAATATCCGCTGCATTTGCTGTCGCATCAACCGTCAACTCGGCTGCATAGCCAGTACGATCACGGCAGTGTCAGCGTTGCATCCAAGATCCAGGGCCGCGAGGCAATCTCGCTGCATCCGCAAGACGCCGCCACGCGTGGCATCAACGCCGGCGACGTGGTGCGCGTATTCAATGCACGCGGCGCGTGTCTTGCCGGTGTAAAAATCGATGATGGCGTGCGGCAAGGCGTGGCAGTACTGCCCACCGGCGCGTGGTTCGACCCGCTCGATGTAAACGATGTTGCCGTACTCGAAAAACATGGCAACCCGAATGTGCTCACGCTCGTGTCCTTGCAGCAAGCGTGAATGAAATTGATTGACGCCTCTGTTAACTTCATCAGCGGGTTCAATCTGATGAGGAGCAGAGGCGATGGGCAAGATGACGGACATTACGCCAGTGATGGCGCAAGGCGAGAGCCTGCAAGAAATCTCA
>CAMDLH010000217.1 GCA_945901405.1 Bordetella parapertussis
GCGCTGGGCGCTGCTGCTGGCCGCGCTGCTGCTCGTCTGCGTGGTGCTGATCATGCAGCGCGGCCGCGCGCGCTGGGACGACGACCGCGACGCCGGCGCGCATGTGTTGTCGCCCAAGCCGCTGGCGAACGTGGTCACGGTGTGGCGCGTGTTGCCGCTGCGGCGCGTGGCGCTCGCGGGCGCCGCATTCTGCTGGGCGCAATTTTGCGTGGGCGCCTACACCGTGGTGGTGTGCGTGCAGGTGTTCGAGATGAGCCTGCTGGGCGCGGGCGCGATGCTCACCGTGGTGCAGATTGCAAGTGCCATCGGGCGCGTGCTGGTGGGCTGGCTCGCCGATGCCCTGCACAACACGGCGCGCGTGCTCACTTGGAACGCACTGGCGATGCTGGCCGCCTGCATTGCGTCGATCTGGATCGCGCCCGGCTGGCCGCCCATCGCGATTTATATTCTGTTCGCGGTGCTGGGCTTCACCACCGGCGCATGGGCGGGCACGGTGCTGGCGGAGGCCGGCCGCCTCGCGCCTGCGGGCATGATGAGCGCATCACTCAGCGGCATGTTCGTGTATCTGAACAGCGGCAAAATGATCGGGCCTATTGTGTTCGCCAACACCTACTGGCTCACCCAGAGCTACGCCTGGGCGTTTGCCCTACTGGGCCTGCCAGCGCTGATCGCGCTGGTGTGCCTCAGAAATAATAATCAATAAAAACAATTACTTACGTTCTGTTTTGCGTTTCGCTGCCCAGTCCTTCGGCAAGTGAATCTTCTTGCACGTCGGAAAACCCAGCACGCCGTTGTGCGCAAACACGTAGATGCTGTTGCGTGCGGGGTCGCCGGTGACGCAGGTGAGGAAATCCTCTGGCTTCCACACCAGCGGCACCAGACGATCGGGATCATCCGACTCGTGATACACCTTCGGGATATCACCTTTGGCTGCGGCAGCTTTCAAGTCCCAGAGCGGCTTTTGCGTCCAATCGCGCTGAATGCGCTCCCACTCGCGCGCGGGCACGCGCGCGTGTTCCCACAAGTGCTTCTGAAAATCGCGCTTACTCCAGCCCGAGGCGGCAATGGCCTCGGCGATCAGCGGCGAGAGCAGTAGTTGCGGACGCAGCGAATCGAGGCCTTGCCCGGTGGAGAACATCAATTGCCAGGAGTACTGGCGCACCACCGCGTCACAGATGTAGGGCATCAGCTCCTCCGCGGTGGCGCCCGACACCGAGGAAATGTGATTGCCGCCGGTGTGGCGTGAAATCATCACAGTACTATCGTCGGAATAAAAACCAAAATCCGCGGCCATGTTGGGCCAGCCGAGCTTTTTCACCACGTCTTCGTTCTCGGCCACCACCACGCGCCAAGTGTTGCCGAAGGTAGCCTTGTCGTTCTTGTGCGGCAGGAAACCCGCGACATTGCGCAGATACAGCCGCCAGAAGCGCCCCACCGCGGTGTTAGCCTTGAAGCCGTCGCGCATGACGCCCTGCGTGTAGTTAAAGCCGAGATCCTTGATGATCGGGCCGTTGAGAATAATCAGCGTCTCGCCGCCGGGCGTGTTGCCGCTGTGCTCGACACCATAGCCGTGATCGGCCATCGCCTCGACCAGCGCCACCAGCACCGGCATGTATTCCGGCCTGCAACCGGCCATCACGCCATTGACCGCGATGCTCCAGATCGTCGCCGCGCGGTTGTCGGGCAAGATGGTGCCCAGCGACTCATCCGGCGCGCGGTCGGTGTAGCGCAGGAACGCCTCTACCTTCTCCACCGTCGGCGGCACGATGGGTAGCCCGTCGCTCAGTTCATATTCGTAGAAATAATCGTTCACTTCATCGAAGCTGCCCTTGATTACGACATCGCGCGCGGCGGGTTCGTTGTCCGTGCTCGCGACCTTGGGCGGCTTCAACAGATTGTCGATGACGTGATCAAGCGTCACCTCGAGCACGTTGCGGCGCAACTGCTCGCGGCTCTGCACGCCGGGGTGGCCGACCACCTTGGCCACCGGCAGATTGGGCATGCCGAGCCCCTTCGACGCAGCAGTCGCGAGTGTCATGAAACCCTCGCCCACCAATGTGGACGACGGATAACCTCCGGCCTCGCCCGAGGCACTGGCCCGCAACACGGCGGGCGTGCAACTGCCTCAACAACCCATGCCGCTGATCACGGCATCGACGCCTTTTTCCTTAAACTTTTGCGGCAGCGCCGCCACGATCGCGCGCTCGTCGCTGCCGTGCGTGCTGCCGAAATCCTTCCAGCTCACGAACTTGACATCTGGGTAACGCGCCTTGATGCCCTCCTCGAGAAACTCGAACACCTCATCGCCGCGGAACACCATGTCCCACACCTGCGCGATGGTCTTGCCGTTTAACGTATCAAGGCGCTTGGCCAGCGGCTTGACCTTGGATTGGCGCGGGCTGCGCGGCCACAGAGCTTCGTAATAACCGTCGTTGGTGGACATAGTGTTTTCCGTAAAAAAGTTACGTCGGGGATGCGGGCAATTATGCGGCGTGGCGCGGGGAGCGTCCAGCGAGGTTCCACAACATGTTTAGCGCCGCGCTGGCTGGCACGTGCGGGGGCATCGTGCTACGCTGGATTTTTCAGTTCAGGAAAATCGAATGTTTCGCACAAATATCGCTGCCTTGGCGCTCGTCTGCATGTCATTGCCCGCTGTTGCACAACAGTACCCCACGCGCCCGATACGCATGTACATTCCATTCACGGCAGGCAGCGCCGCCGACATCATCGCGCGCGCGATCGAGCCGGCGTGGCGTGAGCGCCTGGGGCAGGCTGTCGTGATCGACAATCGCGGCGGCGCCGGTGGCAACATCGCGGCGGAACTCACCGCGAAAAGCGCACCCGACGGATACTCGTTGTTGATGGCCACCATCGGCACGCAGGCGATCAACGTCAGTCTTTATTCGAAGCTCAACTATCACCCGCAAAAAGATTTCACCACCATCACGCTGGTGGGTGACAGCCCGAATGCCATGGTGGTCAACCCCGTCGTGCCGGTGAAAACGCTGAAGGAATTCATCGCGTTGGCAAAATCAAGACCGGGTGTGCTCAACTACGGATCGTCCGGCGCGGGCACCACCGTGCATTTGGCGGGCGAACTCTTCAGCGTGATGACCGAAACGAAGATGGTACACGTGCCATTCAAGGGCGCGGCGGAGTCATTGACCGCGCTGATCTCCGGCGAAACCGATCTGCAATTCGCGAGTCTCTCCTCGGCGATACCGCTGATCAAATCAGGACGCCTGCGCGCGCTGGGCATGACATCACCACGCCGCTCGCCGTCGATGCCTGAATTGCCGACCATCGCCGAATTGGGATTGCCTGGTTACGAAGCCGTAGCATGGTTCGGCGTGGTCGGCCCCGCAAAACTGCCCGCGAACGTTGTCGCCACCCTTAACAAAGCAACGCTGGCCTCGCTCGAACAAAAAGACGTGCGCGAACGCCTGTTCAACTCCGGCGTCGAAGTGCGCACCATGGGCCCTGATGAATTCGCCCGCTACACCGAGACCGAGATTCAGAAATGGGCGAAGGTGGTGAAGGCTTCGGGGGCGCGGGCGGGATAGCAGGTTAGCGGGTTAGCTGAATTTCACCACCTTCGGATCGAACTCCAGCCCCAGCCCCGGTTTATCGGGCACGGTGAGCATGCCGTTTTTCGGCAGCGGCACTTCCTTGTAACAACGGAAGGTCCAAGGCATGTATTCAACGGTAAGCCCGTTGGGGATGGCCGCCATGGTGTGAATTTGAATTTCCGGAATCAAGTGGCTCACCACCGGCAGGTTGAAGGCTTCGGCCATCGCCGCGATTTTCATGAAGCCGGTGATGCCGCAGGAGCGCATGAGATCGATCATCGGGATATCCACCGAGCGCGCTTCCATCATGTGCCGGAACGGCACCGTGCCGTAGACATATTCGCCGCCCGCCACCGGTGTATCAAGCGCCGCCGCGATACGCGCCAGGCCCGGATAGTCATCGGCGGTGGTCACGTCTTCGAGCCAGAACAGATGATATTTTTCGATCTGCTTGCCTATCGAAATCGCCTGGCGCACGTCCCAGCGCTGGTTGATGTCGCACATCAAATCAATCTTGTCGCCGATGGCTTCGCGTATCAACTTGATGCGCTCGACTTCCTTCGGCGGGTTGGTGTCGCCGGGGAGTGCCAACTGCGTCTTCATCTGACGGAAGCCTTTTTTCACCAGCTTCGCGGACGCTTTCACCACATGATCGAGCGAAAAGCTGCGCATCAGCGCGCCGCTGGCATAGGTAGGCACGCTCTTGCGAAAACCGCCAAGCAGTTCCGACACCGGCTTGCCGAAGGCCTTGCCCTTGATGTCCCACAGCGCGATGTCCATCGCCGACGAAGCCAGCGTGAAGATGCCGCCCGGCCCCGCGTGCAGCGCGGCTTCGCGAAACTTCGCATGCACGGCTTCGATGCGCAGCGGGTCCATGCCGATGACGAGCGCGCCAAAGGAATCAATCGCCGAACGCAGCGCCGGCGTGATGCCCGCGCCCATGAACGCAATGGAGATGCCCTGCAAGCCCTGATCGGTGCTGACTTTTACGCCGACCAATTTGCGCGTGGCGCCCTTCTCCGCCGGGCCGTTGGCGAGCGGTTCGTCGGCGGGCACTTCGATAAAGGTGGTTTGAACTTTGGTGATTTTCATGTGGGTTTCCTAGGTTGAAAAACGTATGCAGTAATTCTTTTTTTGAATTCTACCCTCAAGTGCTAACGCTGACACTGCCGCTGCCGGTGAACACAATGAGTCCGCTTATTTTCTTGCCGGGAAACGCGCGCGCCATGTGGACGCAATACGACCCAACTTGCGCACGGTATTCGTCGAGCAGTTGAGGCGTCGCGCGTGCGAGATCGCCGGTCTTGTAATCGAGCACACACACCTCATCGGCGAATTCAACCAGACGGTCGATGCGCGGCGTGTCGCCGCTATCGGTGACGAAGCTCACCTCGTTAGCGGCGCTGGTGTATGCGGCCGTGTCGAAGTAGCGGCGGTACTCGGGCGCGCCGATCATGCGCTGTGCGGCGCGCCACAACACATCGAATTCGTCACGCGGAATTTCCAGCTCGCGGCGCAGCACATCGGCATCGATTTCATACCCTGCCGTTAGATGATCCATGACGAGATGAAACCGCGTGCCATGGCGCAGGCCCTCGCCGGTAGCCGCCTCGATGCGCCGGCCCGTCGGCATGGGGCGCGTCATGCGCGGATCGATTGCGGGCGTGATCGTGACCGACGCCGCACTATGCACCTGTATCCGGGGTACGGCGAACTCATCGCCGTATTCAATCGCGCGCGCGGCATCATCTTCGCCGCCCGCGAGCGTTGCCACCGCGCCGCGTATGCGCGAGTACCATGTCGCCGCGTTGCCATTTTTTTGCGAACCGCTGACGATCAGCGCTTGCTTCGCTCGCGTCATCGCGACGTACAGCAGATTCAAATCCTCGCGCGCGGCAATTGCTTCCTCGCGCGCGTGATGCACGCGCTGCGCGCGGCTCAACTTGTCTTTGCTGGTCCACAACGAAAAATGCGTGGGCGCGGATTCATCGGGCGGCCAGTCGATCAGCGTGTCGTAGCCGCGCGCGGCGGGCGTTCCCGTGGTGTCGAGCAGCCACACAATCGGCGCTTCAAGACCCTTCGCACCATGCACGGTGAGGATTCGTACCGTGTCAGCCGCGTCGCCGATGACGCCTTCGTCCGGCGCTTCCTCTGGTGGGGATGATCTTAACTCATTGATTTCATTAATAAATTTTGGCAAGCTTGGATAACGTCCTGCGTCGCTGTCGAGCGCGCGCTGGATGTAGGCGAGCAAGTTCGCACGCGTAGCACCCTGCGCCGCCGGCGCCACTGCTGCTTCATAACGGCGCAGCACGTCGGCTTCAAAATAAATGCGATCAAGCTGATCGTGCACCGGCAATGCACCGACATTCGGCAGCCACCGCGCGATGAGTTCGTGCGCGCGGCGCAAGGTGCTGCTGCATCGCGAATCACCCACGTACGCACCGAGCCGCTGCCACCACGCGCCCGCACCGGCTTGCGCCAGCGCGATAAGATCATCGTCGCCGCAACCGAAAACGGGCGAGCGCAACGCATGCGCGAGTTTCAAATCGGAAAACGGCGCGATCATGAATTCCAGCAGCGCGGTGATGTCGCGCGCTTCGAGCGTATCGAGCAGGCCGCCCTGCCGCGAAGTGACGTAAGGAATGCCCGCGTGACGCAACGCGCGCTCGTATGCGGCGAGATGCGTGCGCCGCCGCACCAGCACCATCACGTCGGAGTAGCGCGCGGGACGGGTTACTTTTCCGGCGGGGTCATCGGCGACTTGCCACTTACCCACCATGCGCGTGATGCCCTCGACCAGCGACTCGGCCTCGCGCGCGCGCCGCTGGTCATCCGCGACTTCGAGCGGCATCAGCAGCGGGTTGCGCAGCGCGTTCGACAGCGGTTCGGCAATGGGCGCATCGTTCACCGCCAGCGGTAGCACTTCGATGCGCCCCGGTTTTTGCGCGTAATGCGCGGTGTGCGCAACGTAGCCCGTGTAATTAAGTTCCTCATCGCTAAACAGCGCGTTCACCACATCGATCACCGGTTGCGCGCAACGCCGTGATTCATCTTGTGCCAGCCGCGTGGCACCCAGCATCGCTTCGAGATCATCCGCCGCGCTCGCAAACAGCCGCGACTCCGCGCGGCGAAAGCGATAGATCGATTGCTTCGGGTCGCCCACCAGGAACACTGTCGGCGTCGAACCGGATTCCGCCGCCGCCGCGAACCACGCTTTCAAGGTGAGCCACTGCAAGGGGTTGGTGTCCTGAAATTCATCCAGCAGAATGTGGCGGTAACGCGAGTCGAGCTTGGTTTGCAGATACGCCGCGTGATCGCCCGACGCGAGCAACTGATACACGCGCCATTCGATGTCGCCGTAGTCGATCACCTGGCGTTCGCGCTTTACTTCCTGATAAGCTTCAAGCAGCGCCGCGCCGCAGGCAAGGCCCGCTGCATTGAATTGATACGCATCGATGTCGCACAGCGCGTCGCGCACTTCGAGAATGCGCGCGCACAGTTGCTCGTGCAGTTGGAGATAACGCGTCTCGCCATCGGCGCCGAGCCGTTCGCGTTGCGCCTTGCCGGGCTTTTTCTTGCGCGGCTCACCGGTGGTGGTGAGAAAAACTTTGCACACGGCATCGAAGCGCTCGCGCGGCGTAGTCCTCGACCACGCCTCGACCAGCGCCTCGGCTGCACGCTGCTCGGTCTGCGTGCCACGCGACAAAAACCCTTCATAATCATGTGCTTGCGATAATACTTCAGCGTTGGCCAGCAGCGCCGCGCAGGGATCGGCAGCCGGGTCAACGCCGAACTCCTCGCGCAGTCTTGCGAGTTGCGCATCGACCGCGTCTTGACCGGATGTGCCCGTGGTCGTTGCCCACCAATCCGCGCGCCGATGCATGAAGTTGCGCAACAGGCCGCGCGCACTGTCCAGACCTATGCGCGTGAAAAGTTCGTCGAGCGCACGCGCGGCATCGCTGTCGGGTTCGCGCGCCAGCGCATTGGCGTAGCGCTGCCACGCATCGCTGATCAGTGTTGCGGTCTGCTCGACAAGCGCGGTGTCGCCGGGCACGCCTGCATCCAGCGGCGCGCGGCGCAGCAACTGCATGAACCAACTGTGAAAGGTGGTGATGGTGATCGGCGGCTGCGCCACAAGAAATTCCTCGTACAGCGCACGCGCGCGCGGCAGCAATGCGTCGATTTGCGCGGGCGCCACTTCACGCTCGCGCAGGAACTCGTGCACCGTATCATCATCTTCGGTTGCGAGCAGATACAACCACTCGCGCAGCCGCACCGCCATTTCCTGCGCCGCCTTGCGCGTGAACGTGATGGCGAGTATGTCCGAGGGCCGCGCGCCGTCAAGCAGAAGGCGCACGATACGCGACACTAAAAGCCAAGTCTTGCCGCTGCCCGCGCACGCCTCGACCACCACGCTGCGATGCGGGTCTAGCGCCGCTCGATTAAGATCGATGCTCATGCCCAATGGCTCTTTCGGCACAGACCATCCATCTCGCAGTACTGGCACACCGCCTCCGTGCCCTGCGCGCGCAGCGCAGCACCCTCGTGCATGGCGTCGTGCAGCAGGCCGAGCCGTTCGCGCGTCTCTTGCGCGAGTGTGTTGACTTCACTTAATGCGACATCCTTCACGCCTTCGCGTTCCAGCGACAAAAACAGCGCCGCCGCCACCGGCCCGCCCCACAGCAGCGCGTACGCCGGCAACTGCACGTCTTCGCCGGGTACGTCGAGTTTGCGCTTGAGAAAATCGCGGCGCTGCGTCTTGTAGTCGATGACGCTTACCGTGCCATCGGGGCCGGCATCCACGCGGTCGATGCGCCCGCGCAGCGTGATTACCCTGCCCTGCGGCGTGGCAATCTCCAGCGCTTTCGTGGCCTCGCCCACGCGAAAGCGCCAGCCCTCGGCTTCACGCGCACGTTGCCATTCGATGTACTCCTCGATCAGCGGCTTCCACCGCGCGAGCCATGCGCGCGCCAGATAATTGGCCGCGACCGCGCCGCGAAACGCCTCGCTGGTAAATGTCTCCAGCGCCTGCGTGGCTTCGGCTGGATCAAGATCGCTCACCACCGGGTGCGCGCGGTGAAATGCGGTGAGCGCGGCGTGCACCGCGCTGCCGTAGTCGGCCTTGTCGATGAGTTCCTGCACGTCGTCCAGCTCGGCCAGCCGCAGCACGTGCCGCGCAAGATATTGATACGGGCACGCCACCAGCGCGTTGTAACCGCTGGCGGAAATTTTGTCCGGGATCAGTGACGCAGGCGCGCGTGGCGCGGGCTGCTCCGTTGGCGCGGGCGGCGTGGCAAGGTCAGCCGGCACCACTATCGCGAGTGCGGCGCGCGTGGCAACACTGGCGTCGTCTAGCGCCACGCCATAGGCGAGCAAATGCAATGCATTCAGGCGCTCGAAGAACGGCGACAGCAGGTTGGCCTCGCCCTCGAGCGTGCGCTGCCAGGTCACCAGCACGTCATCGCAGTTGGCGATCAGCGCGCGCAAGGCCGCTTCCATCTCGCGCACCTCGTCAGTGCGCGTGCGCAGGCCCAGTTCCGCGCGCACGCCCTGGTTGAAAAACATCGCCGCGGTTTCGTCGCCCGGCAAATGCGCGGCATCCGCGCCGGCGATGATCACGGCGTCAAAACGGCGCAGCGCCGTGGCCGCGAGAAACGTAAACACCACCGGGCTTTCCAGCGAGCGGTCGCGAAAGGTTGCGGACTCGAACGCACGCGCGAGCCAGCGCCGCCAGTCGGCGAAGCTGATTGCCAGCGTGTCGCTTGCAAGCTCGTCGCGCAGCCGCGAGAGCAGTTCCAGCAGTTGTTCGCCGGCGGCGTCCGCCGCCAGGCCGCCGTGTTCTCCGCTCACGCCGATTTCAGTCAGGCTGTCGGCGAGCAATGCAAGCCATTGCGCGATCGGCGCGCGGCGGCGCTCGAGCAAACGCGCGGCGCGCTGCAAACGCAGCAGCATCTGGCGCGCCTCGGCGTCGTTGTGATGCTCGGCGAGCGCGATGAAGTTTTCAAACCCGGCGGCGACATTGGCGGCGCGAACGCGCTGCTCGAAGCGCTGCACCACCTGCTCGCGCTCCGCGTGCGGCCAGTCGTGAAACGCAAACGGCGACTTGAGCAGATCAAAAAGATCACTGTGATGACAGCCGCCGCTCGCCACATCCAGCCAGCGTCCGACCACGGTTGCAGCACTCACCGTGGACAACGCCCAGCCCGCTTCGTCGGCGACCAGCACGCCGGCACGCTCCATCAACGCGCGTGCGCGGCGCGCGGCGAGGCGATCCAGCACCACCACCGCGATGCGGCTGCATCCCGCCGCGAGCCGTTCGCGCACCGCGCAGTCGATGATTTGCGCATGCGCCTCGGCGTGCGCGGCGGCGGCGATGCGCAGGCGCGGGGCGAGCGCGCTTGCGCCGTGTGCCGCGCACAGAT
>CAMDLH010000218.1 GCA_945901405.1 Bordetella parapertussis
CTGGCGCATCGCAGCGTATCCGCGCGCCGATGCGTTTTGTGCGATGCTAGGGCACAATCAGATATAATGTAAGTTATTGTTTTTATTATGTTTTTTAATTTTCACCACACAGCAGCCACGCTCCTTGCGCTGTCGTCATGGCTTGCACACGCGCAAGATCGCGCGGCGAGTTATCCGGTAAAAACCGTGCGCATCATCGCCGGCTCCGCGCCCGGCGCGGCGGTCGATTTCAACGCGCGGCTCGCGGCGCAAAAACTCAGCGAGGCTTTTGGTCAGCCCGTGGTGGTAGAGCAGCGCACCGGTGCGAGCGGCACCATCGGCACTGAGTACGTCGCGAAGTCGCCGCCCGACGGTTACACGCTGGCGCTCGGCAGCATGGCAACACTGTGCGTGGTGCCGCATCTCTACGCGAAAATCGGCTACGACCCAGTGAAGGATTTCGCACCGGTGACGATGTTGACCGCGAGCCCGTTCGTGATCGACGTGCACCCTTCGGTGCCCGCGCGCACGATCAAGGAATTGATCGCGCTGGCGAAGGCGAACCCAGGTAAGCTGACATTTGGCACGGCGGGCGCGGGCTCGGTTTCGCACCTCGGTATCGAGATGTTGAAGAGCATGGCGCAGGTCAATTTCCTGCACATTCCCTACAAGGGTGTCGCGCCCGCGATGATCAGTCTGTTGAGCGGCGAAACCGCGCTCATGTATGACCCGGTGCTAACCTCGCTGCCGCACGTCCGCGCGGGCCGCATACGCGCGCTGGCAGTGGGCGCGGCCAGACGCACCGCACTGCTGCCGGATTTGCCCACCGTTGCCGAAGCCGGCGTGCCGGGTTTTGAGGCGAGCTCATGGTTCGGCATCGTCGCGCCCGCCGCGACGCCGCGCGAGGTCATCATGCGTTTGCATGCAACGCTCATCAAAACCATCGGCGACAAGGAAACGTCACAACGCCTGTCGAGTCAGGGCATGGAGACCGTGCTCAACACGCCCGAGGAATTCGCCGCGCGCATCCGCGAAGACCTGCCGCGCTGGGGCAAGCTGGTGCGCGCGGCTGGCATTAAAGCTGAATGACACGCAGCTGGCAAGCGCGCCTACAATCAGGCAAGATTGCAATCCAATCAACCACAACACTGCCGTCCACTTGACCACCACCGAACCCAGCCGCAAGGCGCAGATCGACGCACTGCTGCTAAAACTCCCCGGCGTCACCACAAAAAAAATCAACGGCCTTGACGCTTATTTCGTCAGCGACAAAATGTTCGCCTGCATCAGCGGCAAGGGCATAGGCATACGGCTCGCCGCCGCCGCCGCGACCGAATTGCAATTCTCGCGGGATAACGTGTTTCCGTTCCAGCCCGGCGGCGTGACCAGCTCGCGCGAGTGGATACAGATCGACCGCGCCGATGCCGCCGACTACGAAAAAGACCTTGAGCTGTTTCAGGCGTCGCTGGCGTTCGTCAAGGCGGCGCGCTCGCGCTAATCGAAGGGTTTTATCTTCGCGGCCTTGATCACGCGCGAAAAATAATCCAGCTCCTTGCGGATTTTTGTAGTGAGCGCTTCGGGTGTGCTTGGAATAACATCCGAGCCGGCTACCGCGAGCTTGGCACTGGTGTCGGTCTCTTTCAGCACACCATTGAGCGCGGTGTTGAATTGCATGATGAGCGGACGCGGCGTGCGCGCGGGCGCGAGAAACCCCTGCCATGGCGAGACGTCGATGCCGGGCAGCCCCGCCTCCGCGAACGTCGGCACGTCGGGCAAGTAAGGCAGACGTTCAGCGGCCGATGTCGCCAGCACCTTGACGCGGCCTGCTTTGATCTGTGACATCGCGGCCACGGGTGTCGCGAATATGAAGTGCACCTCGCCTTGAGCCAGCGCGAGTTGCGCGGGACCTCCGCCTTTGTAAATGATGGTGGTGATATCGGCGCCGCTTTCGAGCTTGAAAATCTCCGCCGAAATATGCCCCACGCCGCCCATGCCGGGCGCGGCGGCACGTATCTGGCCGGGCTTGGCGCGCGCCAGCGCCACCAGTTCTTTTACGTTTGCGACAGGCAGCGTCGGATGCACGGTCAGCACCAGAGCAGACGCACCCACCAGCCCAATCGCCGCGAAATCGCGGTCGGGATCATACGGCACCTTGCGGCTCAAAAACGGCATGATGGTGTGCGAGGCATAACCAAACAGCAGCGTGTAGCCATCGGGCGCGGCGCGCGCCACGAGTTCAGTGCCGATGATGCCGCCCGCGCCGGAACGGTTATCGACCACCAGCGGCTGCGGGAACACCTGCGACAAACGATTGGCGACGATGCGCGCGACGATGTCGGTGGCGCCGCCGACGGCCACCGGCACGATGAGGCGCATGGGGCGCTGGGGATACGTGTTCTGCTGTGCGCATGCGATGCTCGCGGTGGCACAGACAAATGTAAATGCGAACGCCGTGTGCCGTGCACGCACGGTTGCCAGGTTATTCAAAATGATCCTTCGTTCGTGTTACATCGACTAAAAAACTTTCCGTAGGATGGGTGAAACCCATCACAAACCGTGGTGCGCGGCGCAACGTTGTGATGGGTTTCACCCATCCTACGTGCGCATCAGCAGCGTTGTCAGTTCGCTGATCTTGGCGAGATTTTCAAGTTGATATACCGCTTGCACGATCCTGTCGCTGCGTTGTGTTGACCAGTCGGCAAACGACGCGCACTCGCGAAATTTCCCTGCGACTTCATCTTCATTCATCGGTATCGCGGCGCTGCCTTTTGCTTCATCGACGCGCGCTGAAATGGTCTTGCCCGATTTCAGATGGATGTCGATGAAGCTGGTGAGCCGCGTGTAGTTGCCGGCCGTGGCCTCGTCGTCGCCGTACACCGTGTAGTCGAATTTGGCGATTGCATCCTGAATGTCGGCGCGCGCGGCGACTTCATCGGTGAATTCCGCCAGCCCGGCGCGGCGCAGCACCAATATCGATGCCAGGCAAAACTCCATGCTGAATTTCCCCTGCAGCCCGGTCACCGGACGGTGATAGGTCAGGTTCTCCGGCAGCAGGCGGTTGGTCTTGATGCCGACGCGCGCCACTTGATCGGGCGTGATGTCGTGCTCGATCACCAGATCGCGCATCTTTGACATCGCCGGATGCGTCAGCGCACCCGAGGGGAAAGGCTTGATGCCCACGCCCGGCGCGTCAAACGTCCATGGCGCGCCCATGCGGTTGCGGATAATTTTTTCGTCGTAACGCCCGCCGCCCGCCATGAAGAAACCCCGGTCGCCTTCCAGTATCGTGGGCGCGGCGGTGAAGCCGGATGCGGCAAGTGACGCAGCCACCCAGCCGTTCTCCGCCGCGCGTCCGGTGTGCAACGGTTTGACCATGGTGCCGAAATTCTCGCGCAGCCCCGAGGATGAACTTCCCGCGATGCCCAGCGCGTAACGCGTTGCGTCCAGTGTAAGGCCGCGCAGATTACACACCGCCGCCGCCGCGCCAAACACGCCGCAGGTGCCGGTGGCGTGATAGCCGCGCTGATAGTGTTCGTTGTCTATCGCCTGGCTGACTTTGCAAGTCACTTCGACGCCGACGTTAAATGCCGTCAGCACGTCGCGCCCGGATCGATCATCGCGCCCGGCATCGGCGAACAGCGCCGCCACCACCGGCGCCGACGGATGCACGCGGCTCGGATGAAACGTGTCGTCGTAATCATCCGCATGCATGGCGCAACCGTTCGCCAGTGCCGCAAATCGCGCAGGCGCGCACGTGGCCGTGCCGAAAATCGCCGCACCACCGCTGCAACCCAACTCGGCGACATGGCGCTGAATGATTTCACTGCCTTCCGACTTCGAACCCGCCAGTGCAACGCCCAGAGTGTCGAGGATCGCTTTCTTGCTGCACGACGCGACCGATGCAGGGATATCCGAGTAGCCTGTCTTCTGGATAAATTCCGCGACGTGCGCCGTCAGCGAGTCTGCATTTTCAGAGCCAATGGAGTTCATTTGTAACCTATTGTTTTTAAAGAAATATTTAAGATACTCTCAAACCTTATCGCTAATTACTTTGCCGCTCCGATGCGTGCCGCGACCTTGGTCCATTTCGCGATTTCGCCGCGCACCATCGCGCCGAATTGCTCCGGCGTGCTCGCCTGCGGCTCGAGCCCGCCCGCCGCGAAGCGCGTGCGCAGGTCCGCTGCCTGCAATGCACGCGTCACTTCTGCATTGATCTGATTGACCACTGCGTGCGGCGTGCCGGCGGGAACCTGAATGCCGTACCAGGTGTTGAATTCATACTCCGCCACGCCGGATTCCGCGATGGTCGGAATATCCGGCGCGCTGGGTGAACGCGCCGCGCCCGTCACCGCGACGCCGCGCAGCTTGCCTGCCGCAACGTGCGGCAACACCGGCGCCATCACCGCGATCATCAACTGTACTTGTCCACCCAACAAATCATTTAACGCCGGGCCGGTGCCTTTGTACGGCACGTGCGTCAGGTTGATGCCCGCAAGCATTTTCAGCAACTCGGTCGCCAGATGCGGGCCGCTGCCGCTACCGCCAGACGCGTAGTTGATCGCGCCCGGTTTGGCCCTGGCCTGCGCCAGCAAATCGCCCATCGATTTGATGGGCAGCGATGGATGCACCACGAGCAGGTTCGGCTGCGACGCAACGCGCGCCACGGGTGCTAAATCGCGCAGCGGATCGTACGGCAAATCCTTGTAGAGCGTCGTGTCGAACGCAAGCGAGATGCTGCTCATGAGCAAGGTGTAGCCGTCGGCGGGTGATTTCGCGGCGAGCGCGGTGCCCATCGTGCTGCCCGCGCCCGGCCGGTTGTCGATCACCACCGCGCGTCCCCATGCGTCACTAAGTTTCTGGCCGATGACGCGGGCGACAATGTCGGTGCCGCCACCCGGCGCGAACGGCACGATAAAACGTATGGGCTTGCTGGGATAACCTTGCGCGTCGCCGGGCGAGGTGAACGTAGCGAACGCCACGCATACCACGGCCGGGATGCTTATACGCACGGGGAAAGCAAATCCACCAAACTTACTTGGCGCTTTTTTTCTTCTTGAGCTTCTTCAGCTTCGCGTCTTCCTCGGCGAACACCTGATTGGCGCCGCGCACGGCCTCGCGCACCGCCAGGATGCCCGCGTACATCATCACCTGCATCAACACCGCGCGGATTTCCTCGCGCGTGGCGCCGTTGTTCAGCGCGCCGCGTATATGTACCTTGGTTTCGTGCGAACAGCGAAACGCGGTGGTCAGCCCGACATTGAGCAGGCTGCGCGTCTTGCGCGGCAGGGTGTCATCCGCCCACACCCTGCCCCACAGATTTTCGGTGGTGTAGTCGCGAATCGGCTGCGAGAAATCGCTCTCCGCGTTTTGCAATTGGTCGTCGTATTCGGCACCCACCACTTCACGGCGTATTTTTTTACCCAGCTTGTTGCGTTGCGCGTCGGTCGGTGACATAGCTACTCTCCTGATTGTGAATGGCAATTGATGACTAATCCAGGCTACGCGGCTTGCACGAGCTGCTCGGCAGTGACGCCCTCGCCGCGTATGGTCGTGCGGCGCATGTCACGCACCTCGTGCAGATCATCGTAGCGCCTGGCGCGATGCATGGTCGTGCGATTGTCCCAGACCACCAGGTCCCACTGCCGCCACGCATGCGCGTATACGAACTTGCGCTGTACCGCGTGCTCGGTCAGATCGCGTATCAGCATGCGCGCCTCCGGCACGGGCCAGCCCACGATGGCGCCGATATGCGCCGACAGATAGAGGCTCTTGCGCCCGGTGCGCGCATCAAAACGCACCAGACGATGGCGCACCGGTTTTAATTTGTCCTGGGCATACTCGCCGTAATCGGCTTTCAGGAAGCCGATTTTCTCGCGCGAATAAGCATTCGAGTGCTCGGTGATCAATTCCGCGATTTCGGCCTTGGAGGCTTCGTCCAGCGCATCATAGGCGGCGCGCATGTCGGCGAATTCGGTGTTGCCCCCCGCGCCGGGAATGGCGCGTGCCGAGAGCAGCGAATACTTCGCAGGGATCGCGCGAAAAGACGCATCGGAATGCCATAGCCGGTTACCCAGCGCGGTCAAACGCATGCGGTCGGTGGCGGTGCGCAGCCGGCCAGCCTCATCGAGGTTGGAAATGTCGGCCATTTCCATCCGCGACAAGCGGCGCTCCTTGAATAATTCCGCGCCGTTGGAAAACTCCAGCTCGCCAAATTGCCGGCTGAATGCCATCTGGGTTTCGTCGGTGAAACGCTGCTCGTGAAAGACCAGCACGCCGTATTGATCCATGCCGCCGTCGATCGCCCTGACCTGCTCCGGGTCGAGCGGCCGCGTCAGATCGGCGCCGAAGACTTCTCCGGCAAAACCAGATGGGGTAAGGGGACGAATCGACAGGCTCATCAGTTGCACTCCAGCGAGACACTGCCGGCAAGTATAGGCGCGAACCAGCATGCCTGCCAACGCCAAGCCTTATCCTCATTTACCCTTGCGTTGACCGCGGATGTGCAGATACCGATAATCGCCCGCTAAACGAACAACACCCTTGGGGGACTATATGCATACCATGCGGGACGAATCACGGTCGAGCCGCCAAGCACGGCGCGGCATATTCGTCTGCACGCTGCTCGCCGCTTTCGCATGCGCGGCGCAGGAATCAGCGTCATCGTTTCCATCGCGGCCGCCGCGCATCATCATGCCCTACCCGGCTGGCGGACTTGCGGATATTTTCGGACGCGCGCTAGGCGCGGCAAGCAGCGAGCCATTCGGACAACAGATCATCATCGAAAATCGCCCCGGTGCGACGCAAATTATCGGCGCGCAAGCCGCGGCCAAGGCCACGCCCGACGGCTATACGATCTTCTTCGGCAGCGTGACCAGCCTTGCCATCAACCCCGCCTCGCGGCACAAACTGCCTTACGATCCGTTGCGCGAGTTCGCCCCCGTCACCTTGTGCTTTTCGACCCCGCTCTATCTTGTGGTGCACAACGCGGTGCCCGCCAAATCGGTGAAGGAACTGATCGCGCTCGCACGTGCGCAGCCCGGCAAACTCACCTTTGCCTCGGGCGGGCCGGGCACATCGCAACATCTGGCGGGCGAACTGTTCAAGTCGATGGCCAGGCTCGATCTCGTGCATGTGCCGTACAAAGGGGCCGCGCCCGCGATGGTGGACGTTCAGGCCGGGCAGGTAAATTTCATGTTTGAAGGCGGCGGCCCCAACTACGTGCGCGACGGCAAGATACGCATACTGGCGGTGACCAGCGCCAGGCGCACCACAAGCGCGCCCGATATCGTCACCGTGCACGAAGCAGGCCTGCCGGGTTTCGAATCGACGATCTGGTCCGGATTGGCGGCCCCGGCCGCAACGCCGCGCCCGCTGATCAATATCCTCTCGCTGAAATTCGGCAACGTGCTCGATCAAGCCGCGTTTCAACAGAAATTTCCGGCGCTGGATATCAGCCGTAGCACGCCGGAGCAGTTCGCCTCGCACATACGCAACGAGATTCCGAAGTGGCGTAAAGTGATTCGGGATGCGAATCTGGTTATCGAATGAAGGAGATACATCGTAATGGTCAAAAGTAAAGGTTCGATTGCAATTGCCGGCGCCGGCATAGGCGGTCTTTGCTCGGGCGTTTTCCTGTCGCGGCTCGGCTTCGATGTCACGATCTACGATCAGGCGCGGCACTTTGGCCGTGTCGGCGCGGGCATACAGCAAACACCGAATGCGATGAAGGTGCATCGCAAGCTCGGCACCGAGGCGCGCTTACGGCAAGTGGCGTTTCGTTCGCCCGCTGGCATCAGCCGCGAGTGGGACACGGGTAACATCACCAATGAACTACCTCTCGGCGACGAGGTTGAGCGCCGCTACGGCGCGCCCTATCTGCTGATGCACCGGGCCGACCTGCATGCCGCGATTGAATCCGTGTTGCCGCAAGGCATGGTGCAATTCAATCGCAAGCTCACCGGCATCGATCAGAACGCTCAGGGCGTGACACTAACTTTCGCCGACGGCAGCCGCGTCACCGCCGATGCAGCAATCGGCGCGGACGGCGTGCACTCGGTGGTGCGCGAATGGATGCTGGGGCCGGAGAAGCCGCGATTCTCGGGCCGCGTCGCTTATCGCACCACCTACCCCACCCGGCTCCTGGGTAAAAATCAAATCACGCCGCTGCGCACCAAGTGGTGGGGCAAGGATCGGCACATGGTGGTGTACTACGTCACCGCCAACCACGATGAGCTTTATTTCGTCACCAGCCAGCCCGAGGATGCGCATTGGATGACGCGCGAATCGTGGTCGCAGAAAGGCGATCTGAACGTGCTGCGCGAAGCCTACGCGGGCTTTCATCCCGAAGTGCGCGCCATCGTCGAGGCCTGCCCGGAAGTACACAAGTGGGCGTTGATGGAGCGCGACCCGCTGCCGCGCTGGTGCGAGGGCCGTGTCACGTTGCTAGGGGACGCGTGCCATCCGATGACGCCGTACATGGCGCAGGGTGCGGCCTCGGCACTTGAAGATGCGGCGATGCTTACACGCTGCCTTGAGAACGTAACCGCCGACGGCATCAAACAGGCTTTTCTGCGCTACGAAGCGAACCGGCTGCCGCGCACCGCCGAAATCCAGCAGACCTCCAACAAAAACACCTGGATGCGCGGCGCAACCGATCCCACCTGGGTCTATGGCTACGATGTATGGACCGCGCCGCTGGTCGATCCGGATCGAGCGGCGGCATAACCCCGGCGCGCGCGGGGTGCGCCATCACTCCACCTTGATGTTTGCGTCCTTGATGATCTTGCCGTACTTGGCAATGTCCGATTTGATCAGCGCCGCGGTCTGTTCGGGGTTGTTGTAATAAGGCTCGGAACCCTGGCTGTTCAGTTTTTCTTTTGTATCCGGCAGCGCCACGAGTTTTCTGATCTCGGCCGCTATTCTGTCGATGATGGACTTCGGGATGCCGGCGGGGCCGCCCACGCCCTGCCAATTGGTCAACGTCATGGCGGGAAATCCCTCTTCTGTAAAGGTGGGCACGTCGGGAAAAGCGCCGATGCGCGATTGCCCGGTGACGGCGACCGCGCGCAGGCGCCCGCTTTTGACTTGTGTGACGATGTTGATGGGATTCGCTATAAAGTATTGAATGTGCCCGCCCATCAGATCCACCACTGCGGGGCCGCCGCCCTTGTACGGAATCTGCCGCGTCTTGATGCCCGCCACGGTGTTGAAAAGTTCCGCCAGCAGATGCGTCGGTCCGCCGGTGCTCGAGGTGCCGTAAGTAATCTGATCGGGCTTCGCCTTTGCCAGCGCAATCAGCTCCGCGACGTTGTTAACGCGCAACGATGGCGGCACCACCAGCACATTCTCGTAGCTCGATAAGGTGGCAATGGGCGCAATGTCCTTGAAGACGTTGTAGGGCGTCTTCACCAGCCAGTGATTGCCCGCCAAGGTGCTGCCCAGGGACACCAGCGTGTAGCCGTCCGGACGCGAAGTTACGGCCACATGGGTGCCGATCACGGTGTTGGCCCCGCCGCGATTGTCGACCACGACTTGCTGTCCCCACGCCTCGGTAAGTTGGTGTCCGATCAGCCGCGCAACAAAGCTCGTGCTGCCGCCGGGCGGAAACGGACTGATGTAGCGTATCGGCTTATTGGGGTAATCCTGCTGCGCGGTCGCCTCCCCGCCAATTATGCCGAATGCGCCGAATGCGATCAAGACGCGCGCTCCGAATAACCGCACACACGTGCCACGAGCATTCATTTCGCCTGCTCCTTGTCTGAAAGAAAGCCACGAATTACAGTACTTCACATCTTAGATTTTTCCTGACCCGGTTTCAATATTGCAATGTAAGCTATGGTTTAATAACACTTATTGTACTGTGTCACTACATTCATTCTCTCCCCTTCAGGGGGGAGGCGGGGATGGGGGTGGGT
>CAMDLH010000219.1 GCA_945901405.1 Bordetella parapertussis
ATTCTAATCGGTGAGGCCGAGCAGCGACAAGGTCATGAAGTCGATGCCGTCACCAGCACGATAAGTGTCGGCGCCGCCGAGGCCAAAAATGATGTTGGTGCCACTGTTGCCGATCAACGTGCCCGAGAAGATCGAGCCCACGATGGTGGTGCCGGCACCACTGCTGCGCATCAAGCGTGGCGGCAGCATTGCGGCGGCCTATTTCAGACCCCATGGCTGCTTGACTACGATTTCGCCTCCGACGCAGAAACCCCAGCGCAACAACAGTGGCCAAGCGTTGACGCCTATCACAGCGACCCCCATAATTTGCATGGCTCATGTGATCTAACTCAGCCGATCCGGCGCCAGGTTGTCGGTGTTACCACTTAAGGAGAAACCATGCGTAATGTCCGAGTCACCGGCGTGCCTGTATGCCTGTTTGCGTCAGTCGCGCTGGCGTTGGCCGCAGCAAATACCCCTGTATCAGCCCAACCCTACCCGTCGAAACAACTCGAATTCGTTGTGCAGACCTCCCCCGGCAGCGGCACCGATGTGTTCGGGCGCGGCGTCACTGACATGCTGTTGCGGGAGAAGCTCATCACGCAGACGATCGTGGTCAACAATCGCGTCGGCGGCAGCGGGGCTGTGGCGTACAACTATATCAAGAGTAAGCGCGGCGATCCGTATACCGTGATGTGCGTGGCCACGGGCGGCGTATTGCTCAGTGCCGCGCGCCCCGAGCTCAATCTCGGTCTGGAAAACTACACCTTCCTGTCGTTCATGGCGCAGGATCCGCAGGTGATCGCGGTGCATAGTGAATTGAAGGTCAAAACCATCAAGGAACTGCTCGACGCGGGCAAGCGCGAACCCAATACGCTGAGCATGGCGATGTCCTCCACGTTGGGTGTAGGCCGGCAACTGTTGTATCTGATGGATAAGGAAGCCGGCGCGAAATTCAAGCTCGTGGTGTTCAAGGGCGGCGGCGAAGCGACCACGTCGGTGGCCGGTGGGCACGTGAGTTTCACCGCCGAGAACCTGAGCGAAATGGCAGGCCACGTCCAGGGCGGGAAACTGCGCGTGATTGCGGTGACGGGTGAGAAGCGCATGCCCGCATTGCCTGATACGCCGACACTGGTTGAACTCGGTTATCCCTCGATGGTGCTGGGCACCGGGCGCGGCTTTGCCATGCCCGCGGCCGTGCCCAGAGAAGCCGCGGCCACCATGGAAGCGATACTGCGCAAGCTGCATCAAACCAAAGTGTGGAAAGAATTCGCCGCGCGCAATATGTACGAAGAGAAGTACCTGAGTGCCGCTGAACTCACGGATTACATGCAAATGCGGCTGGTTGAACAGCGGGAGTTTTTGGCAGCGATCGGCACGCTGAAGAATCCGTGAGCAGGGTGCCGTTTCTGTAGACCCGCAAGGAGCGCATCGCATTCCGGGGAACCATGGCGACATTATGTGATGCATTAGACGCTCAGTGAAGACTGCCCGAGAGCGTTGTCCAATGATTGATCCGCGACAATTCAGGCAGCTGGCATGCGATGAAGCCCGCACAGTTTGTTGCCATCGGGGTCGCGAAGATACGCGAGATAAATCCGCCCGGCGGCCCCTTGGCGCACGCCCGGCGGATCTTCGATCGACTTTCCGCCGTTCGCGACTCCGGCGTTGTGCCACGCCTCCGCCTGTTTGGCATCGCTCATCGTGAAGCCGATCGTACCGCCATTGGCAGCGGTGGCCGGCTTGCCGTCGATGGGTTTGGACACCATGAAACGCCCGCCATTGTGCGTATATACCAGCCGGCCCCTTGCATCCTCGACGCCGGGCTTACCACCCATCGCGACAAACAGAGCATCGTAGAATTTCTTCGACCGGGCGATGTCGTTACTTCCGATCATGATATGGCTGAACATGTCATTCTCTCCTCATTAAGGGGCAACTCGCAATTGACGGCTCAAGCCAGATATTCGAGCTTGAACCCGTTTTCCCAACGCTTGATGTGGCCGACTGACGGTGACGGGAAGTGCATCGTGCAGCACAGCGTATCGGTATCGCAGTAGCGTTCGAAGAACGCGCGCCGCGTCCGCACGCCTTGGTCGCGGTCGGTGTCGACCCGCATCGCCAGCTCGGGATAGCGCGCCTGTAGCGGCGAGTGGATCAGGTCGCCGGTGAACACAGCCTTGTCGCCGCCCTTGCCGGCGCAGACCGCGAAATGGTCGGGTGTATGGCCGGGGGTAGGGATTAGGCGGATGTGGTCGTTGAGCTCATGGTCGCTGGTGACGAGTTCGGCGCGGTTGGCCTCGATAATCGGCAGTACACTATCAGTGAACTGCGCGAGCGGCGTCTTCTGATGGATCTCGCTCCAGTAGGCATATTCCTTTCGGGAGAACAGGTAGCGCGCCTTTGGGAACGTCGGCACCCAACGCCCGTTCTCCATCCGCGTGTTCCACCCGACATGGTCACCGTGCAGGTGACTGCACATCACGAAGTCGATGTCCACGACCCCGAGCCCAGCTGCCTTGAGCGCGTTCATCCAGTTGGAATCGTTCTTCTTGTTCCACGTCGGGCGCAGCGGGAAGTTCTTGTCGTTGCCGATGCAGGCATCGACCAGAATGTTGTGATGCGGCGTCTTGACAACATAGGACTGGTAGCACAGTACGACATTGCCTGTGTCGCGGTTGTATCCGCCCGGCGCGAGCCAGGAGAGATTCTCCTCGAGCGTTTGCTTCGCCAGGGTCGGGAGGAATTCGAGCATCGGGGTAAAGCCCTGTTCCTGCTCCACGATGCGATGGATGGTCATGTCGTTGACGCTGTATTCGGTGCGCATGGCCTGACTCCCAAGGGCTTTTGTCGACTGTCGGAAGCGTAGCACCTCACCGGGGCAGGGGCAATTGGCATCGCGATCGTTCCGCGGGCAGGCCCTGGTGCATGAGGATCCTCGTGATCGCGGCGATGATCTTCTGCATAGCGCCGCGGTTCGAGCAGTGTTCTACGTCGATGCGGAACGCAACACTGGCACATCGCCGCGCCGCGTGTTGGCTCTGACCGCCGCACCAGATTCGTCATCTGTGCGACTGCTCTGCTCTGATACCCGCCGGAAACCCTACGCGAGCAATTCGGCCTGAGCCGCCGTTGGCTCTGTGTGACATGGGCGACCGGTGCCCATCGGTTACCAGCCATTGCCCAAAATGCTAGGTCGAATGGCGGCTGTCACTTACGACGAATGAGTGCTCCCGACCCGTTGCGGGCGTACACGACAGTCGGCTATCGGGAAGCCCATTTGGTACACGCCGACGAGAGCCAGCCCAGCTCAGGTGGATGTTCAAATTGGCGGCGGAGCCAAAGCGCTGGATCAGGGTGATGGCGCCGGTGGCGGCTTCTTGCCGTTCAATGCCGGCTTGTTGGATGAGGTGCGTGTTGATCGCGCGATGCACGATGCGCAGCACCGGGGTGATGAGTTCGGGCTGATGGCCTGTGGGCGCCGATCCTTCGGGCGGAGGGCGCCGTTGCCGCGCTTTCGTCGTCAAAACCGGCTGCGCCACCGATGCAAAATGCGCGGCCCACAACACGCCCGGCCGCTCGACCAGCGCGGGCATGTGCGTGCTGTGCAACCAATCCAGATAGGCATCGCGTCTGCTGTCTGGAAGGTCATACCATGTAATCCATAAAGCCTGATCCACGCTGACTCCCGGAGCGGAATGCTCGATGGCCTTATTCTATCGCTGATATGCTGCGCAGCCGCTTGGCTTCGGCATGAAGGATTTCAATGAAACTGCGCGACGCAGGCGACAGGTAGGCATTCTTGCGATAACGCACGCCCAGAGTGCGTTTCCAGGCAAGTTCCATTACCGGGATTTCAATGAGTTTCAGGTTTTGCGCCGCCTGTTCCATCTCCCATCGGGGAACAAAGCCAATGAGGCCGGAATGCGCGATAAGTGCAAACGGATCAATCTGAAGTTGGATTCCATGGCCACGTGCGGAGGGGGCAAGCCGTTATCCGCGAATGCACGATAAACCTGTTGCCAGGAGAGTGTGGTGGCGGATGCCAGCGTCCAGCGCTCGCCCGCAAGATCGGTGATGCCTACTCGCTTTCGACGCGCCAGTGGGTGGCTTGCTGCCGCACAGACGATAAATACTTCGTCCCACAAGCGTTCCTGCATAAAATCACGCTCACCGGCCTTGGGTATGCCGCTGAGGATGAGATCAAGCTCGGCATTACGCAGCGCGGGTATCAGGGCCTCGTTGGTGCCTACCGTGATTTTGGTGATCACGTCCGGCGATCGCTGCATGAGAATTTCGCAGGCTGCCGGCAGCAGCAACTCGGCAGCCTCGAAACTCGCCCCAATGCGCAGTATGCCCGAGCGGCCGCCATTCAGATCGGCCACTTCTTTTAGCACGTCGTCCATGGCGAGTTGCAGGCGTTTTGCGTGAGCGAGCAGCGCATTGCCCATGGCCGTCATCTCCACGCCTTTGGGCGTGCGCTTGACCACTTTTGTGCCAGCAGATTTTTCCAGACGGCGCAGCGTTTTACTCAACGCGGGCTGACTGATGCCGATGGCCTCGGCGGCGCGCCGCAGGTTGCCGTGCTCGGCTACGACAGCGAAATATTGCAGATCGCGGGATTCCATATCGATAACCTTTGGTTATCAAGTGATGAATATTGGATGATTGCAAGAATATGGTGAGAGGGTCAATATCATGCCACTTTTTGCGAGGCGCCAAGCCCGCGCCATTACAAAGGGGGCGACATGTTGAGATTATATATTCCTGACTGGCTTTATTTCGCGCAGCTGCCCAGGTACGCGGCGCTGTTTGCGCTGCTAGCCGCTGCGCCTGCGATTCATGCGCAGGGCGAGGATGTGTTTGTCGTCGGCAAGGTGGTCGAAACTTTCCGCCATGCCTTGCTCACGAAGGATCGTGCGCAATTGGAAGCGCTTTGTGCGGATCAATTGAGCTACGGCCATGGCGACGGCAGAACCGAAACCAAGAAGCAATTTATCGATGATGCTGTTGGCAGCAGAACGGTCTGGCGCACACTGGAATTCGCCAGCCAAACGATCGTGATCGATGAAAACATCGCCGTCGTGCGGAATGTCCTCATCGGCGAAAATGAGCGCGACAGCAAGTCCAGTGCCGTCAAGAACGGAATTCTGATGGTATGGCGGAAACAGGATGGACGCTGGACGCTGCTGGCCAGACAGTCATATCGAATGTAACTTCAGTGGAGAAAATCATGCGCAGTGGATGCAGATTTGCATTGATTTTGATTGTGCTTGCCGAAGCGTTTGCGTGCGGCATGGTGGCGGCACAAGGCTACCCGGCCAAGCCGGTGCGGCTGATTGTGGGCGGCCCACCGGGCGGCGGCGCGGATATAGTCATGCGCCCGTTGGCGCAGCGCCTGGGTGAGCAGATGGGACAACAAGTCATTGTAGACAACCGTCCGGGCGCCGGCAGCATTCTTGCCGCGCAAGCCGCGATGGCGGCCCCCGCGGACGGCTACACATTGTTGCAAGGCTCGGCCAGTGCTTTTGCCGTGTCGCCATTTACGTTGAAGAAGCCGCCGTATGATCCGGAACGTGATTTTGCACCCATTACCATGGTTGCGTCCGCCCCCATGCTGGTTGCCGTCAATCCGGCGCTACCGGCCAAATCCGTGAAGGATCTGGTGGCGTTGGCTAAGGCCAAGCCGAATCAATTGCTGTACGCATCGAATGGACAGGGGTCATTCAGTCATCTGACCACGGAACTATTTAGCCGTACAACCGGTGTTCGCATGACTCACGTACCGTATAAGGGCGGATCACCCGCCGTGATCGACACGGTGAGCGGGCATGTACAGATGATTATTACTGCGTTGCCCACTTTAATTACTCAAGTCAAGGCGTCGCGCTTGCGTGCCATCGCGGTTACCAGTGCACGACGCTCGTCTGTCGTGCCGGATTTACCCACCGTTGCCGAGACGGGGTATCCGGGATTTGAGTCGGCCCAGTGGTATGGAATTTTTGCGCCGAAGGGATTGGCGAATAGCACTATCGAAAGGCTCTATGGCGAAATTCGGAAAGCCGGCGAAAGTCCCGCGCTCAAAGGACCGCTCGCGCAGGAAGGTGCGGAATTGATGGTGGCTGGCCCGCAGGCGCTGGCGGAATTCCTTCGCGCCGACATCGCCAAGTGGCGCAAGGTCATCAAGGAATCCAATATCGTTCTTGAGTAGGAGTTACGTGTAATGAACCAGCTTAATGTTTGGGCTACCGCATGCTCGCACATTCACAGCGATCTGGAACAAGGCCGCAAGAGTATCGCCGAGTCGATTGCGCAGAGCGAATTCGGCGGTGACGGCGGCGGCCCGCCATTCGAGTGGGACATCATGTTGCACTTGGGCGATATATCCGGTACGCAGTCTCCGCCGGTGGATGCCGACGGCCCGCCGGTGATGGAGCAACTCAACTCGGCGCAAAAACATCGCGTGGAACAGATCTACCACGTGATTGGCAATCACGACGCCAGCGGCGTCAACGAAGAAACGCAATGGTGGTTTCGCAAGTGGGTAGACCCCGAAGGTGTGAACACGCAGTATTCCAACGTGCGCAACGACCGCAGGCCGTACCCAATAGACGGGAACTGGGAGCGCTATAGTTTTACCGCAGGCAATGTGTTGTTTTTAATGATGAGCGACCGCAACGATGTTGGCCCGCCGCGCGGGCGCTCCGACCTTGGCGGCTGGCCCGCGGGCGCGGTAATGCGCGAAACATTCGAGTGGTGGAGGCAGATGGTTGAAGCGAATCAAGACAAGATCATTGTTACCTGCGCGCATCATGTGCTGCGCGACACCACGGTTGCTTCGGGGCGTTGGGAGGGTATCCGCTCGCAGTATCACGGGCACTACGACGATGCCGAGGGCGCATCGTACTTGTATTGGGTGGGCGAGGAAACCGACTCAACGGCATTTCAGGATTATCTGGCGGCGCATCCCGGCGCGGTGGACCTGTGGCTGGGCGGGCATACGCATACGCACCCGGACGATCACTTCGGCAACAAGACCCATGTGGAGCAGTGCTGGGGTACGACCTTCGTCAATGTCTCGGCGCTGACGCGGCACCATGCGCGCAAGAAGCGCCCGCTGTTTCCGATGAGTCGCTTGTTTACTTTTCGCGAGGGCAGCGACGAAGTGAATATTCAGTGTTATCTGCATACCACGGATTATTCGAATCAGGGGTGGTATGCGCCCGCTGAACGGTTGGTTAAATTGACGAAGGCGTTTCGCTAGACGTTTCGTTGGACACTTTTCAATTTTGCGTGCGTCAGGCAAACTCATCGCCACGGAATCAACAAAGGAATAAGGCGATGAAAATCAGAACCTACGTAGGCAGCGACGGACACGCCGTATGGTTTAGCGACGACTTGGGCGCCACCTGGGTGCGGCCGAACAGTCTGTCAGGTCTGTATCTTGAAGTGGCGGTGCGCGGCTTTGCCAGCCACGCGAGCGATCCGCGCACGTTGCTTGCGGCGACCAGCCATGGGCTGATGCGCTGGGACGAATACGATTCGCTGTGGAGCAAAACCACGTTTCCCGGCAAGGACGTGTGGGCGGTGGCGCAATCGGAAAAATCGCCCGATGTGATCTACGCGGGCACCTGCCCGGCGTCGGTGTATCGCTCGCTGGATCGCGGCGTGAGCTGGCAGATATGCAAGCTGCCGGATCTGGCGCAGTTCTCCGACATCAACAAGGGGCCGACGCGGGTGACGCAGATTCTGTTTGATCCGCTGGACGACAAAACCCTCTGGGGGATAGGGTTTTCAAACGCACTTTTTGCATAAATCTCAATGTATCCCCACGCGAGCCACGCGGTCAACCACACGTAGTTTGTGCGAATTTTCGCGCCACCCTGCCATTTCCCCGCAAAACCAGAGCCGCACACCCCGCAAAGCCCGCTGTTTCCTCCTGTTTCCGCTCTATCCGCCAGCAACAGACAAAGCTACCCCCTCGGCACGCACAAAACCCAGCCGCCACCTCACGCCCACTCCAGCAAATCCGCCCGCCGCCGTGCTGGCGCAACCGGCGGCGGCTTCGGGTCCAATCCGATGTGCATCAACATCTTTTCGATCACTCCCCGCTCTTCGATGACCGCAATGAGCTTCAGTTTGGCGCGGGTGCTGAGGCCATTTGACGCGCAATCTTCTGCCGATCTAATGACTGGTATTAGGCAGGCAATTCAGCGTTCTGACCGACCGGAGTTGGCCGGATGCCGCCCGCCAATATAACGCCACAAAGCTGCCTGTGGCAAATTTGGCAAATTTTGCCGCCGTCGCCTAACCGGATGTAATTTCTACTTCGGCGGACGGCGATTGTGAAAACGTTTTCATAATGTCTGCCAGCGGTAGTTCAATAAACTACTGTTTTCGCGACAACGCTTATAGCGCAGCATGTGCCAGCGCCCGGCCGCGTGGCTTAACGGTGACGCTGACGCGCAGCTTTTGATCCAGCCCCTCAAGGACAGTGATCAAGCGGTCGATGGTGAAGCGGTCAAGCTTCACTTTGCGAATGCGCGAAAAATCGCTGACCGCAATGCCGGTGATAGCCGCGGCTGCGGCCGCTGTCAGTTCGCGCGCGGTCATGACGCGGATGATTTCGGCGGCAAGATGCGCCTTGATCTGCTCCGTAGCCGCGTTTGGGTGGCCAAAGTCTGCGAACACGTTACCGCTACCGCGCACGACAGCTAATTTCTTTTGGGCTTTGATCATGTGAGCATCTCCTTCAAACGTTTGATACGGTCATGCACCAGGTCGATTTCGTGGCGCGGGGTCTTTATTCCTTGCGTGGATTTTTTCTGAAACGCATGGACAACCCACACGTCCGCGCCGATCTGCAAGGTATAGATGACGCGGAACGCATCGCCACGATGTCATAATACGATCTCCATCACGCCGCTACCGAAGCCCTTCAGGGGCTTCACGTTGTCAGCCTTGCTGCCTTCGGCGGCCACGGCCAGCGCGCAGGCCTTCGAGTTGCGCCACTGGCGGGAAGTCCTCGAAGTCTTTGCGCGCGGCCTTGACCCAAGAAATAGCTCGTGGTGTTTGTGTCATCGCTTTCTATGCGAATATATTGGCAAATTTGCCAACATTTGTCAAGACGTTCCGGTACCCCGCGGCCTGACCAAACCCGCCCAAGGCGTCGCTCAGGGTCGCAGGGGTGATGCAGTTCGCTAGAATTTATTGTTTAAGTGGCCGTTGGCACAGTTATCAGGATCAACGTCGACTCCAGTCAGCATTGCAGACGTTGACCAATCGAAGTGCCAACGGCAGCTACGGCCGAGGACTTGCCAGTGAGCCACTGCTCTGAACGGCAGCTTTACTTTCTTACCCGCCTTACACGGGCAAGCCGGGTGAAGGTCAGCTTGGGGTCGCGTGCCGCCTGTGTCTCAGAAAAACTGAGCAGCGGGTTCTATTTTTTTTTGAGGCAGGCATAGTGACTTCGCTGCGTCCGGGGCCTGTCGTGGTTCGGTTGTTGCCGGCCAGCAGAAGTCAGCGGGAAGATGGTGTTGACAGCGCTCTGCCTTGCATTCAACACGGGTTTTGCCAAACTGGGGGATGAATGGGCTTGCGAAACCGTTTGCCGTGCCAAGACCCGCACGCCGGCGCGTCAGAAGAGTGGTTCGACGGACAGACAGTTGACAACCGGTATGCCCGCGAAACATGATCGGATAATCCTTAGCGCAGGGCAGGCGATGATGTCACGGCAGATGACTTGGGTCGGTACGTTGATAGTGGTGGCGCTGTCGGCTTGCAGTACGGCGTTGGCGCAGTCGTATCCGGCGAAAGCGGTGCGCATGCTGGTGCCTTTTCCACCCGGCGGCGGCACAGACTATATTGCCCGCTTGCTGGGGCGCGACCTCAGCGAGATGTG
>CAMDLH010000220.1 GCA_945901405.1 Bordetella parapertussis
ACCGCATCGTAACGCCCCTGCACGATCACGCCGGGAATGCCGCGAAGCCTGGCGGCATCGGCGAGCAGAGAATTCTCTGGCAGAAAAATATCGTTCATGAAGTAATGCGCCTCGATGCGCGCAAGGCCCAGCGAAACCACGTCGCTGCCGAAATACGCGACCGTCTCCGCGCTGGGAAGCAGCGTCGAGCACGCGCCCTCGTAGCGGCTCCAGGTGTGCGCGGCGGGCATGTGTATCGCGGGATCCGGGTCGATCAAGCGTTTGTGATACGCCTTCAAAAGATCGCCACGCTCCGCCTCGGGTATGAAGCCGGAAAACGTACGCCACGCTTCAGGAAACAAATTGCGCAGGCCATAGAGAAACCAGTCGATCTCGCTCTTGCGGCAGAGAAATATCCCGCGCAGGATCAGCCCCGTGCAGCGCTGCGGATGGTGCTCGGCATACGCGAGCGCCAACGTGCTGCCCCACGAACCGCCAAACACCAGCCAGCGCTCAATGTTGAGGTGCTTGCGCAGTTTTTCCATGTCCGCGATCAACAGCGGCGTGGTGTTGTCTATGATTTCGCCCAGCTGCGTGGAGCGCCCCGCGCCACGCTGATCGAAAATGATAATCCGGTAGTGACGCGGATCAAAAAAGCGCCGATGCGCCGCCGCCGAACCCGCGCCCGGCCCGCCATGCAAAAACACCACCGGCCTGCCGTGCGGATTGCCGCACTCCTCGAAGTACATGCGATGCCGCGCATCCAGCGGCAGCATGCCCGCGTTGTACGGTTCGATATCGGGATAAAGCGAAGTGCGCAGTTCGGGAGCGTGATCGGCCACGGCGAAACTCAACGTTGGTTATTGCCCGCGAAAATAACATAAGTTGTTTTGCCACGCGCAACGCGCGCGCGAACGCGGTAGCATGGATAAACTGTGCTTGACAAAATTTAACGCCCGTCGAGAGAAATTTAAATAATTCAATAAAAACAATTACTTACGTAATTTCACCCGATGAAGATCGCAGGCGGCATTGAACTTATCGAAGAGCGGCCGGGCGAAGGCGTGCCCGCCGCGAAGGGCGATAACGTCGTCTACAACCTGCGGATTTTTCTTAACAAGGGTGATGAAGTTCGTCTCAACGAAGCGCAAGCAAACCAAGTGCCGGCGGACGCCAAGCGCCATGAAGACGGACGCATACTCATTAACCGTCGCGCCGTGTTGGGCAAGCGCCGCGCGATTCCCGGCGTCGAGCGCACGCTCGAAGGCATGCGGCTCGGCGGATACCGCAAGGTGCGCGTAGGCCCGCATCTGGCTTATCGCAACAAGGGCATCCCTGGCCTGATTCCCGCCGATGCGGTGCTGGTGATCGAGGTGTGGTTGCGCGAGATTACGAGCGCGCAACCCTAAAAGCGCTATCATCGCGGCAACCATGGACGCCACGGATAAACCTGATTCGCTGACCGAGCACCTCGGCCGCTTTATCGACGACACGCTTGCGCGTTGCACGCGTTGCGGCAAATGCTTCGAGGCGTGCCCGATGACGCGCTACGCCGAGGGATTGCCGGCGGCTGATCCGAAAGCGGTGGTCGGCGGCGTGCTCGATTGGCTGACACAAAAACCCGGCAACGATCTCAGCGTGAAGTGGCTCAAGGTCTGCACGCAATCCGCTCGCTGCAGCGAAGCCTGCCCCGAAGGCATCAACGCGATGAAAATGATACGCGTGGCGCAGGTGAGCGCACTGGGTTCGCTCGGCGCGCCAGCGGCGATGAGTTCACGCGAAGAGCCGCACTTCTTTCGCAAGATCAATGCGTTTTCAAAAATGCAGATGAGCGATGATGAGATGGAGCGCTGGCAGCGGTGAGCGGAGTAATTCGTAACCTGCCTAGACCCGTAATAGAGAATGTTGAACTCGATGAAAAAAGTCTATGACTTTGCCAAAGGCAAGCGCGGCACGTTAATCCCCGCGACGGGCAAAACACGCATTACGATTTACGTGGACGATGAGATTATCACGCGCTTCAAGGCGCAGTCGGAAAAGACCGGCATGGGATATCAGACGTTGATCAACGAGGCCTTGAAATCCCAATTGGGCTTGATTGAACAGCCCGTCACGCATGATTTGGTACGCAAAATAGTGCGCGAAGAACTCGCGGCGCACGGTTGAACGCGATTTATTCCATGCCCGACAAAATAACCTTCTGGTACGGTTGCAACGTGGTGCGCCACGGCGACATCATTCGCGGCGCGATGGCGCTGCTCGAAGCGGTGGGCTATGAGGTGCAGCCCGCCGGCGGCGCGGGCTACTGCTGTGGCACGGCGAAGGACGCCAACCTGCGCGCGGCCGAGGGCATGGGTAGCCGCACGGTGGAAAAATTCAATGCCCACGGCAACGGCGCCGTGGTGTCGTGGTGCCCATCGTGTTACCGCCACATGAATTCGTTCATGGGCGAATACACCCAGCCGCAATTCACGCTGTCGCACTTCACGCAAATACTGCACGCGCGGCGCGAACAACTCGCGGCCAAACTCGTGCATCGCGTCGAACGCAAGGTGATGTTGCACAAACACTTCGGCTTTCGCGAGGTCGATGTCAATCCGCTGGTGGCGGATTTGCTGCGGCTGATACCGGGTGTTACCTTGGTTGATCCTGAATTCGCCGCGCCCGGCCATATGTGCTCGGCGTTGTCGCGCGTGCCGGAGTCATTGAAGGACGTGACGCGCGAAACTTGCAATCAGACCGTCGCGGTCAATGCCGACACGCTTGCCACGGTATTCCATTCGTGCCAGCGCCTGCTGTGCGGACTCGAAGCCACCGAGCCGTTCAAGGTCGTCAACTACGTCAACCTGCTAACCGAATCGATGGGCATCGAGCTGCACGATGACTACAAGGATTGGAAACTCGCCGATGGTGACGACGAAATCATCGAACGCGTCGGCGCGCCGCGCATCGCGGCGATGGGCGAAAAACTTTTCCGCGAATCGATATTGCCCGAGCTTGCGCGGCGGCCCGTGAAGTAGTTGTGATGTGCCTGACGTCTGTGCGCGGTGTCTGCGTGTCGAGGCCATCGGATATAATCCCGCTTCACGCAAGGCCGCATACACATGGACGAACAACTGCGCAAAGCAGCGCTCGATTATCACCGCTTGCCCACGCCGGGCAAGATTTCCGTTACGCCGACCAAGGGGTTGATTAACCAGCGCGATCTTGCGCTCGCCTACACGCCCGGCGTCGCGGCGGCGTGCGAGGCCATCGTTGCCGACCCCGCCGAAGCGCGCAATCTCACCTCGCGCGGCAATCTCATTGGCGTCATCACCAACGGCACCGCGGTGTTGGGTCTGGGCGCCATCGGGCCGCTGGCCGCCAAGCCGGTGATGGAGGGCAAGGCGGTGCTCTTCAAGAAATTCGCCGGCATCGATGTGTTCGACATTGAGGTCAACGAGCGCGATCCGCACAAGCTCGTCGAGATCATCGCCGCGCTCGAGCCGACCTTCGGCGGCATCAATCTCGAGGACATCAAGGCACCGGAGTGTTTCATCGTCGAGCGCAAGCTCCGTGGGCGCATGAAGATTCCGGTGTTTCACGACGATCAGCATGGCACGGCGATCACCGTGGGCGCGGCGTTCACCAACGGGCTGAAAGTTGTCGGCAAGGAGATCGGCGAGATCAAGCTGGTGGTGTCGGGCGCGGGCGCCGCGGCACTGGCGTGTCTGGGTTTGCTGGAGAAGCTTGGGCTCAAGCGCGAGAACATCATCGTCACCGACATCAAGGGCGTGGTCTACAAGGGCCGCGTCGAGGAGATGGATCCGGACAAGGATGTCTACGCCATTGATACCAAGGCGCGCACGCTGGGCGAGGTGATCGAGGGCGCGGATGTGTTTCTCGGCTTGTCTGCGGGCGGCGTGTTAAAGCCGGAAATGGTCAGGAAGATGGCGGCGCGGCCGTTGATATTGGCGCTCGCCAATCCGGAACCGGAAATCCTGCCGCATCTCGCGCGCGAGGCGAAACCGGATGCGGTGATCGCCACCGGGCGTTCGGATTATCCGAACCAGGTTAACAACGTGCTGTGTTTTCCGTTCGTGTTTCGCGGCGCGCTCGACGTGGGCGCGACTTCGATCACCACCGAAATGGAACTGGCGGCGGTACATGCCATTGCCGAGCTTGCACGCGCGGAGCAATCCGACATTGCCGCCGCGGCGTATGGCGAGCAGCAGATTTCATTCGGGCCTGAGTACATCATTCCAAGGCCTTTCGACCCGCGCCTGATTGCGAAGATCGCACCGGCGGTGGCGAAAGCCGCGATGGACAGCGGTGTTGCCACGCGCCCGATCACGGATTTTGATGCGTATCGCGAGCGGCTGAATCTCTTCGTATATCACTCCGGCCTCATCATGAAGCCGGTGTTCGCGGCGGCGAAAAAATCGCCCAAGCGCGTGGTGTATGCCGAGGGCGAGGAAGAACGCTTCCTGCGCGCGGCACAGGTGGTGGTCGATGAAGGCATCGCGCGCCCCGTGCTGATCGGGCGGCCCGACGTGATCGAATCGCGCATCGAGCGGCTGGGCTTGAGATTGCAGCGCGACAAACACTTTGATCTGGTCGATCCGGGCAGCGATCCGCGCTACCGCGAATACTGGGGCGAGTATTACCGCCTCACCCAACGCAAGGGCGTGTCACCGGAGTTGGCCAAACTCAATATGCGGCGGTTGCCGACATTGATCGGAACCATGCTCGTGCACATGGGCGCGGCCGATGCCATGCTGTGCGGCATCCTCGGCCAGTATGGGCGCCACTTGCGCTACATCGACGAGGTGATCGGCAAGCGCGCGGGGGTGAATCATTACGCCGCGATGAATACATTGTTGTTGCCCACGGGCACGGTGTTCGTGTGCGATACCTACGTCACGTTTGATCCGACGGCGGAGCAGATCGCCGAATCGACGGTGCTGGCGGCGGAGGAAATCCGCCGCTTTGGCCTCACGCCCAAGGCGGCGATGTTGTCGCATTCCAGTTTCGGCGGCGGCGATACGCCCACCGCGCGCAAGATGCGCGCGGCGCTCGAACTCGTCAACCTGCTCGCGCCCACGCTTGAAATCGACGGCGAGATGCAGGGCGACATGGCACTGTCGGAGGAAATCCGCATGCGCGCGTTGCCCGCGACCAAGCTCAAGGGACGCGCGAATCTGTTGATGATGCCCAATCTCGACGCCGCCAACATCGCATTTAATCTGCTCAAAGCCACCGCCGGCGACGGAATCACCATCGGGCCGATATTGCTGGGCGCGGCGCGGCCCGTGCACATCATCACGCCGTCGGCCACCGTGCGCCGCATCGTCAACATGACGGCGTTGATCGTGGTGGATGCGGGCGCGCAGCGCGGGGAGCAGCGAAGTCTCTTGTGAAGGGTGAATGCGTGAAGGGTGAAGGGGTACACCGCACACTGGCCTGCCCCTTCACCCTTAACTCTTCACCCTTCACGCTTTTCACAGGAAACCAACATGACCAAAACCACGCGCATCGAACACGACACCATGGGTGACATCGAGGTGCCCAACGACAAACTGTGGGGCGCGCAGACGCAACGCAGCCTGCACCACTTTCATTTCCCCGGCGAGACCATGCCGCATGAAGTGGTAATGGCGCAGGTGCTGGTGAAAAAAGCCGCTGCACTCACCAATATGGCGCTCGGCGTGCTCGACAAGAAAAAGGCCATCGCTATTGTGAAAGCGGCGGACGAAGCGCTTGCCGGCAAGCTGGATGAACATTTTCCGCTGGTGGTGTGGCAGACCGGCTCTGGCACGCAGACCAACATGAACGTGAACGAAGTGCTGGCCAATCGTGCCTCTGAAATCCTCGGTGGCAAACGCGGCATGGATCGCCTGGTGCACGAGAACGACGATGTGAATAAAGGGCAATCGTCGAACGATACGTTCCCGACGGCGATGCACGTGGGTGCCGTGATCGCGATGGAGAAACAACTCAAGCCCGCGGTCAAAAAGCTCAGAGACACGCTGAACAAAAAAGCCAAGCGATTTATGAATATCGTAAAAATAGGCCGCACGCATCTACAGGATGCGACACCGCTCACGCTAGGCCAGGAGTTCTCCGGTTACGTCGCGCAACTCGATCACGGCTTGAAACACGTGCAAGCGTCGCTGCCGCATCTGTGCGAGCTGGCGTTGGGCGGCACGGCGGTGGGCACGGGCTTGAACGCCCATCCGAAATTCGCGGTGGCAGTGGCGGCGGAGTTGAAAAAACTCACCAGCCTGCCGTTCATCACCGCACCGAATAAATTCGAAGCGCTTGCCTCGTGTGACGGCGTGGTGCACGCACACGGCGCGTTGAAAACACTCGCTGCCTCACTGATGAAAATCGCCAACGACATTCGCTGGCTCTCTTGCGGGCCACGCAGCGGCATCGCGGAAATCAGCATCCCCGAGAACGAGCCGGGCAGTTCCATCATGCCGGGCAAGGTCAACCCCACGCAATCCGAGTCGATGACCATGGCTTGCTGCCAGGTGTTCGGTAACGACGTGGCGATCAATGTCGGCGGCTCGATGGGCAACTTTGAATTGAATGTGTTTCGCCCGATGGTGATTCGCAACTTTTTGCACAGCGCGAACCTCATCGCGCACGCGTGCGAGAATTTCGACGAACATTGCGCGCAGGGCATCGAGCCCAACATGGAGCGCATCGACAAACTGATGCGCGAATCGCTGATGCTGGTCACCGCGTTAAATCCGCACATCGGCTACGCCAAGGCCGCGGCGATCGCCAAGAATGCGCACAAGAAAGGCACGACGTTGAAGGAATCCGCGCTCGAACTCGGACACCTGACCTCGGCGCAATTCGATCAGTGGGTGAAGCCCGAGGAGATGGTGGGGATCAAGCTTAAGGCGGCGAAGAAAACCCGGCGCTAGTTTTCGCAAAACCCAACGCGGCTCAACGCCCGCGTTAGGTCTCAGTACTGTTCACTTTATGCACGTTCGCCCTGAGCCTGTCGAAGGGCCTTGCCATGAGACTGCTCTTCGACAAGCTCTCAAGAATCAGCTTCTTAATCCCTTTAAAATCAAATACTTAAAAATTTTCACCTTCGTCGAAACATGTCCAAAACAGCACTGTTTCTCGTGCGCGCCTTGGCACGATAACTCGGGCCTTGTGGGGCCCGAACGGACTGCTTGGGCGAGATGAACAGTATTGCGTCAGGTCTTCAGTTGATCGGTGGCGAGCAGATCGGCCAGCGTCACGCCGGTCACGCCTTGCAGCGTAACCACGGCCGTTGGTGATGCTGTATTCGCCGCGCCGTCGGCGTCTATCATCACCACTGTGTTTCCCGCGCCGTCGGCGACCAGCTGCAGATAGGCGCCCAGTTCGCTTTCAGTAGTGGCGCCCTGCACTGCCGCGGGCAGTACGTCATGCACGTCGAGTACGTCGCCGCCGCTGCCCGCCTCGAAGTCCTTGATTACATCCGCGCTCGCGGCATCGGTGAACTTGAACGTATCACTGCCGTCCCCGCCTTGCAGCACATCCGCGCCGCCGCCGCCGATCAGGATGTCGTTGCCATTGCCGCCTTGAAGCGCTTCATCGGTGACGCCGCCGGTGAGCGTATAGCCGCCCTCGGTGCCGCCGGAGAAGATGGCTTGAAATGAGCTGCTCGCGATATCAAGGTCGCCATCGGTTACGGTGGCCGTGAGATTGATTTTTACGTCATCGGTTGTCGCGCCCGACTCAAACGACATGCCGTTGATCTTCATGCTGCCGTCGGTTTGTTCGATCATTACAAAATCAAACAGAGCGGATTCACCCGGCGTCAGCGCGTAATTATCGATGTCTGATTCCTCGGCGGGGCCGGATGGCGCGGTAACGCTGCCGCCGCCAACAGCTGAGCCGATGATCACGGCGGGGCCGCCTGCCACGACCACGCCCATCAAGTCGCTGCCAGAAACATAAATCGAATCGAAGAATTCGGTGAGCGAGTATTTCCCATCGGCGTCGTCCGTGCCGATGTCCTCGTAATTCGCGATACTCACGGCGGATTCGTCGATGTTGAATGCGGTCCACGAAAACGTGGTGAGATTATTTTTGCCTTGGCTCGCGAATTTGCTCAGGGCGATATCCACCGACGCCACCTGCGTGCCCAGCCAAACGCCGACCTGGTCGCCCACCGAAATCACGTTCGCGCCGCTGCCCAGCCCATCCTGGGAGGGGTTTACCTCCAGACCACCGAAACCGAAGATATGGCTGATTTGTACGTTTGCCCCTGTTTGATCCACAAACTGCACGGTATACGGATCGTCGGGCGCGCCCGCATCAGGCCCGCTGAAGGTGGCCGAGAGCACCACTATTGTCGTGTCCAGGTTGCCCAGCAACTGCAAGGCGTATGTGCCCGTTGTTGCATCCGGTGTCACCGAAAAAACCGCGCTCTCAATGTCTTCCGGCGTGGTCACCGCGTACAAAACGCCGCCGCTTTGCATATAGGTCATCGGCGATTCGTTCGAGGTCAGCACATTGCCGGCGACATCGACTACGAATCCGCCGCCGTCGGTTTCACCGGTGATAACCAGTGACTGCGCGCCGTCGGCGCCGGCAACAAGATTCAGGTCGCCGACAACTACGTTATCGACTTGCGCCGCCAGCAGCGCGTCACCGGCGTCTATGCTTGGCACATCATCCTGAATGTTGATCGTGATTGCCGCGGGCGCCGAATAAAGACCCGTGTTGTCCTTCACCTTCACTTCAAAAATGTCCTGCTCATCGGCGCCGGGCGCGTCGAACGCGGGCTGAGTCAGCGTGTATTCGTAGTTGACCACGCCTGACACCGCGTCGTAGCTGATCGCGAGTGTGCCGTTGCCGCCAACAATGCTTTCACCATCCGCCAGCGCCGCCACGGAATAATCCACGCCGTTGATATTGAGATGCGTCACGCTATCCAGCGCGTCGGGGTCGCCCACCCGCAACGAACCCGTGGTCGTCGTGGACGGCGCCGCGGCCGCGGCAAAAAAACTTGCAAACGCCAATTCGTCATTGGGCGCGGCGGAACCGCCGGGCAGGCTCGACTCGAACACCTCGCCTGGTGCGCTGGTTACAGTCAGGTTCGGTACGTCATTGACCGGGTTCACGGTGATGAAAACCGTGGCCTGATCAGTGTCGCCATCGGCATCGGCGATGGTGTAGGTGAAACTGTCCGGGCCGTTGTAGTTTGCTGCGGGGGTGTAAACAAAGCCGCCGTTCGCATCCAGTGTCAGAGTGCCGTGCGACGGTTGCGTGTAACTTGTGACCGCAAGCACGCCGCCGTCACCGCCGGTGGTGTCTCCCGCAAGAACGCCGGGAAGGGCTATCGTGAGCGTGGTGTCTTCATTCACGCTGTAGGCGTTGTCCACGGCATCGGGCGCATCGTCCACCGGGTTCACTGTTATGGCGACGGTAGCCGTGTCTATGTCGCCGTCGGCATCGGTAATGGTGTAGGTGAAGCTGTCCGAGCCGTTGTAGTTGGCCGCCGGGGTGTAAACAAAGCCGCCGTTCGCATCCAGTGTCAGAGTGCCGTGCGACGGTTGCGTGTAACTTGTGACCGCAAGCACGCCGCCGTCACCGCCGGTGGTGTCTCCCGCGAGAACGCCGGGAAAGGCTATCGTGAGCGTGGTGTCTTCATTCACGCTGTATCTGCCCTTCGATAGTTGGGATCATCTGCTGGGCTTCATGCTTAGCAAACTCAACCCACCCCATGCCGTCAACGCGCCCGATACCGGGTAGCCCAGCGGCGCATAACCCAGCGAGCCGTCAACCCGAGGGAAAATCCACTACACTACGATTACAG
>CAMDLH010000221.1 GCA_945901405.1 Bordetella parapertussis
GACGGCTGTGGTTGTTAATCTGTGTTCATCTGTGTTAATCCGTGGCTAAAAAAGATGTATAAAAACAATAACTTACGACGATTTTCCATTCTTGGAAAACGCCGCCGCATTACGCCCGGCGATGCGCCCGAACACCGTGCCGTTGGTGAGTCCGCTGCTGCCGGGATAGTTGAAGTAGAACACACCGGCGGCCATTTCGCCTGCCGCGTACAGCCCGGCAATCGGCTTGTCGGCCATGTCGACGACTTGTGCTTCGGGATTAATTTTGACGCCGCCGAACGTAAAGGTAACACCGCAGGTGACGCCGTACGCTTCGAACGGCCCGTCCTCGATGGTGTTGGCCCAGTTGGTCTTGGGCACCGCAAGGCCCGGTGTGCCGCGCCCGTCGAGCACGTTGGGGTTGAACGGCACATCCTTTTTGATTGCCGCGTTGTATTCGCGGATGGTCTGCAAGAATTGTGGCGCGTTGACACCTTCCATTTTTGCCACCAGCGCTTCGAGCGTGTCGGCGCGAACTTTTGATGCGCCCTTCAAGTGATATTCCTCGCGCTGCAAATGGAACACCTTGGAATCGAAAATCTGCCACGCCACCTGCCCCGGCTGCGCGAGGATCACGCGCCCGTACTTGGCATAGGTGTAGTTGCGAAAATCCGCGCCCTCGTCGACGAAGCGCAGGCCGTCGTTGTTGACCATCACGCTGAACTGGTAGCTATGCTTCTGAAAGCGGTCGCCGACGTTGCGGTCGCCATAGTCGGGCGCGTTCATGTCCCATTCGCAGGCGTGGCAGCCCGACCAATTGCCGTAGGGCTGCGCGCCGGCCTCGATAGCCATGGCGATGCCGCCGCCGGTGTTGTAACGCGTGCCGCGCACCTTCGCGAGATCCCAGCCCGCGCCGAGATAACGCGTGCGCCATTGCGCGTTGGCCTGAAAGCCGCCGGCGGCCATCACCACCGCGCCCGCGTTGATCTGCGTGGTTTTGTCGCCAATGATCGCCTCGACGCCAACGACGCGGCGTCCGGTTTGCAGCAGGCGGCGCGCTTCAGCGTCGTAATAAACATCGATGCCGGCGCGCTTGGCAGCAGCATACAAAAAATCCACCAGCCCGATGCCCGCGCCCACCGCGCCGACGGTGACGCCACCCCAGAATTTTCGTTTGCCGTCCACCTTGAACGACTGCGCGCCATACACCGGGATGAAGCGCACACCCTTGCCGCGCAGCCAGTGCAGCGCGGCGTTGCTGTTGCGCACCAGCACCTCGCACAAATCGGGGTTCGTACGGTAACGCGTCACGCGCGCCATGTCGTCGAAAAACTGATCGGTGCTGTAACTGGAAAAATCCGTCTCGGCGATTTCGGCGTCGCTCAAATCCGGCACCAGCCGCTTGATGTCGTCCAGCCCCGCATACACCGCGCGCATGGTGCCGGCGGTGAATGCGCTGTTGCCGCCGCGTTCTTCTTCAGGGGCGCGCTCGAGTACCGCGACACGCGCGCCGTTTTCACTTGCGGACAGTGCCGCGGACAAAGCGGCATTGCCGCCGCCCACGACTACTACGTCGTATTCCGTGCTGGTCATCGATGCATGCGTTGCTTGAGAGGGAGACCGCGACTCTACGTAAAAACAGGCCTGCGCGTCAATTTATCGAACGTGGTTCCACACCGTAGAACAGCGGCGCAAATCGTGGTCACGGGGGTATCATAATCATCAATGTGTTTGTGCTTCACCTTTTTGAGGACTGGCCCCCATGAAACAGATCAGGATTCCCGCCGCGTTCATCCGCGGCGGCACCAGCAACGCCATCGTGTTCGATGAAAAACATCTGCCGCGCGACCGCGCGCTGTGGGACGAAATATTCCTCGCGGCCATCGGCAGCCCCGACCCCTATGGCCGCCAGCTTGACGGCATGGGCGGCGGGCTGTCGTCGCTGTCCAAGGTATGCGTAGTCGGACGTTCGAGCCGCCCCGGCATTGATGTCGATTACACCTTCGCGCAGGTGCTGATCAAGGACGCCAAGGTGGACTACACCACCATGTGCGGCAATATGTCGTCGGCCATCGGGCCGTTTGCGGTGGACGAGGGGCTTATCGACGTGAGCGGCAAGGACGCGCTGGTGCGCATCCACAGCATCAACACCGGCAAGGTGGTGCATGCGCGTTTTCCGCTCGATGACGGCATGGCGGCGGTGGAAGGTGACATGGCCATCCCCGGCGTCGCTGGAACAGGCGCGCCGGTGAAGCTGGAATTTCGCGAGCCCGGCGGTGCCACCACGGGCAAGCTGTTGCCTACCGGCAACGTCATGGACTCATTGGATGTGCCCGGCGTGGGCCGTATACGTTGCTCGATGATCGATGCCGCGAACGCCTGCGTGTTCATCAACGCAGCCGACATCGGACTAAACGGCACGGAGATGCCCGAAGAACTCGAACAGAATATTGAGGTGATGAAGAAGCTCGGCGCAATACGCCTGTCCGCATCGGTTGCAATGGGCATCGGCAAAAATTTCGAAGACGCGGCGACCAAGCCCAGCGTGCCGTTCATCGGTTTCGTGTCTGGGCCGCGGGATTCGCCATCGTTGTCGGGCAATGCGATCAAGGCCGCCGACGTTGATGTCACGGCGCGCATGTTGTCCAACGGCCAGCCGCACCGCGCGTTGCCGCTGACCTGCACCATATGCATCGCGATCGCGGCGCGCATCGAGGGCAGCATCGTGCACGCGGCCACGCGCGCGGCCGGCAACCCCGATGGCAATCTCAGAATCGCCATGCCGTCGGGCGTGCTGACAGTGGGCGCGGCGGTGCGCAAGGTTGAGGGCCAGTGGTACGCGGAGCAGGGCGCGGTTTACCGCACGCAGCGGCGCATGTTTGACGGCTCGGTGCTGGTGCGTGCGTCGCGAGTGCCGGGTTTGCTCGGCGCGGACGCCAAGACGTTGCAGGCGGCGTGAGCAACATGGGCACCACACGCGTGTTGGTGGGTGCGGCTGCGCTGCTGCTTGGCGGTCATGCGCTCGCGGCGAATTACCCAACCAAGCTGGTGCGCCTGGTGGTGCCATTCACACCCGGCGGCACCACCGACATCGTGGCGCGCATCGTCGCGCAAAAACTCTCCGAGGTGTGGGACAAGCAGGTGGTGATCGACAACCGCGGCGGCGCGGGCGGCTCCATCGCCGCCGAAAAAACGCTATGGGGCGAGGCAGTGCGCGAAATCATGTCGAAGATGCCGCAGGCGTCGAGCCGTTAATAATCGTTCGATGCCTGTATTTTTCAAGTAGGATGGGTGAAACCCATCACAATCACACCTTACTTTGCGATGGGTTTCACTCACCCGGCAGGTAACGTGATTACCAATTGTCCCGGAAGCCAAGAATCCGTTTGCCCAGCGTAGCGTCCGCGGCTACTCAGGCTTAAGCCCCGCCGCCTTCAGTAGCGGCGGCATTTTCTGCAACTGGCTGGCGAGAAACGCGGCAAATTCCCGCGGCGTTGTCAGCTTGGGCTCGAACGCCATCTTGTCCAGCGCCGCTTTCACCGGGGCCGCATTCAGGCTCTCATTGATTTCCTTATTGAGCTTGTTGACGAGCGGTGTCGCCATGCCGGCCGGCCCCAGAAACCCTTGCCATGCATCCGGGTTAAATCCAACTTGCGGGAATCCGCTTTCAGTCATGGTTGGCACGTTCGGCAAATGCGGAGTCCTCGCGGGCCCGGTAAACGCTATGGGCCGCGCTCTGCCATCCTGGATCAGTGGCAGCAGATTGCCGACCGGCGCCATATTGAGGTGTACGCGTCCGCCCAACAAATCCGCTCTGGCCTGATCGCCGCCGCGATAGGGAATAAAGTTGATGTCCATGCCACTCGCCTGCCTGAAGGCAGTGCCAAGTATGTGAGGCACGCTGCCCAGACCAAAACCGAATACGAGCTTGCCCGGATTGGCCTTTGCATAGGCAATCAATTCGGTCACTGTTTTTACAGGTAAGCTTGGCGCGACCACCACCACATGCGACCAAGTCACGGCGGTGGCAATCGGTGTCAGGCTCTTCAACGGAGCGAAATCAAGATTCGGATACAGCGTCGAGTAATAGCTCAGGTTGTCGCCGACAAACAGCAAGGTGTAACCATCCGCGGCGGCAGCGGAGGCGACCTTGACGCCGATCGTGGTGCCCGCGCCCGGGCGGTTATCAATCACCAGGCCCTGGCCCAACCGCGCCTGCACGTGTTGCGTGATAATGCGCGCGGCAGCGTCGACGGGCGAACCGGGCGTAAACGGCACGATGACGCGCACGGGCCGCGACGGATAGGTCTGCGCAAGCGCCAGCCCTGAACTAACGGCAGCGCCCGCCAATACTAAAAACGCCAGCTTGATGTTGATCGACTTGCGCATGTTCACCTCCTTGCAGTAGCGCGTGTGCATTGCTTGCCTGATGCGAATAAAATAGTGTTTCTCGACTGAAAAGCGAATACCAGTATGGCTGAAATCCTCGGACTTGGGTTGACACACGCGCCCAGCCTGCATCGGCACGACGGCGACCTGGTGGCGAGCCTGCGCCGCACGCTGGGCGGCAAAAATACGCCGCCACACCTGAAGGATCCGGCCAATTGGCCGGCGCCGATGCGCGCGGAATGGGGCAATGACGACGGCGCGAGCGCGACGCGTGCGCACCGCGCTCGCTGCTTCGAGGCCATGCGCACCCTGCGCCAGCGGCTGGATGCGTTTGGCCCCGATCTGGTGGTGCTTTTTGGCGACGATCAATATGAAAACTTCATCGAAGATATCGTGCCGCCCTTTTGTATTTATATCGTGGATCAGATGGCATCGCGGCCGTTTGACGTATCTGACGTTGCGGCAGCCTCGCGCCCGCAGCCGAATTTCTGGAACGAACCGCACGACAAGGTGTTTCACCATCGCGGGCACACCGAGGCCGCGCGTTTTCTGACCAATCGCCTCGCGGCGGCGGGTGTCGCGCTGCCTTACGCGTATCGATTGCGCTATGCGCGCGGTCTTGCTCATGCCTTCATCAATACCCTGCTGTATCTGGATATAGACCGGATAGGATTCGACTATCCGGTGCTGCCGTTTCATGTCAACTGCTACGGCGGCGCATTGGTGCGTTCGCGTGGTGGTCAGGTGGCCCCCGGCGATATTGTAAGTGCAGAACCCGATCCGCCCGCGCCGTCTGCTGCAACCTGTTTTGACGTCGGCCGCGCCATCGGGCGCGCGTTTGCCGCATCACCATGGCGCGTTGCGCTGATCAGTTCATCCAGTTGGTCGCATGCGTTTTTGACCGCGAAAAACAGTTGGCTTTATCCCGATCATGTTTCCGACCGCGCCCGGCTCGCCGAATTGCGGGATGGAGAGTTTGCCTGTTGGCGCGACTTACCCGGTGCACAGCTCGAAGATGCGGGACAACACGAGTTACTTAACTGGATCACATTGGCCGGCGCCATGACGGAACTGGGGAAAAAGGCCGAGATTGTCGACTACGCCGAATCCTATCTGGTGAATTCCAATAAGTGTTTCGCGGTTTTTGATTAAGCCGAATACGAACACAGCGCACCGGTGCGCATAAGCCAGGCGCGGCCGTGCGTGAAATCATGTCGAAGATGCCGCAGGCGTCGAGCCGTTAATAATCGTTCAATGCCTATATTTTTCAAGTAGGATGGGTGAAACCCATCCTACATTCCGCGTTAATCGGCACGAATGTTCGCTTCCCGAATCACCTTCGTCCACTTTTCCGTTTCGGTCTTTAGATACGCCGCGAATTCATCCGGCGTGCTGCCTATCATCTCGATTGCGAACGTGGTCAGCGGCTCGCTGACTTCGCGCAACTTCAGCGCCTTGGTGGTCTCCGCGTGCAGCACCTGCACAACTTCTCGCGGCGCGCCCACGGGTAGCAAAATGCCGTACCACAAGCTTGCTTCGTAACCCGGAAATCCACCGGCCTCGGCAACCGTCGGAATCTCGGGCGCGGCGGGCGAACGCTTCGCGCTCGTCATTGCAATCACACGCAGCTTGCCGGCCTTTGCATACGAGAGCGTTGGGTTCGGGCTGGTGAACATGACTTGCATTTGCCCGCTGAATAAATCCACATACGCCGGTCCGCCACCCTTGTAAGGAATCGTCATCATGCGTATGCCCGCCAGCGACTGAAACAGCGCGCTCGCCAAGTGCCCGCCGGAGCCATTGCCCGACGTGGCGAGATTCAATTGGCCGGGATGCGCCTTCGCCAGCGCGATCAATTCCTTGACTGTCCGCGCCGGCACAGAAGGATGCAGCACCACCGCGTTCGGGCTCGATGCGATCAGCGTCACGGGCGCGAAGTCCTTCACCGAATCGTACGGCAGCTTGTTGTCGAGGCCCGGGTTGATCGAATGCGTGACTGAAACCAGCAGTATCGTGTAACCGTCGGCGGGTGATTTCGCGGCAAGCGCGGTGCCGATTTTTTGTCCGCCGCCAGCGCGGTTGTCGATGATGAATTGCTGCCCCAGCGCCGCGGTGAGTCTCGCGCCGATGGAACGGGCGATGATGTCGGTGGCGCCGCCGGGCGGGTAGGGCAATATGAAGCGCACGGATTTCACCGGATAACCTTGAGCGCAGGCGGCTGATACCTGCCACAGCGCCGCCGCTAGCAGAGCGAAAATGCGTAACTGCATGAATGGGTTCCTCAGTTTGTCAAAGCGCACACGATGTGTCCGTTTGAGAGTAGTGTGCTGTAAGCTTTCACGCGTGCGAGATGGAGAAACGCGCACGGGTGATCAAGCCGGCTGGTGTGAAGTGTGAATAGAATGTTACGTAAGTATTTGTTTTTAAAAAACTATTTCGTAACCGCCGCCTGCGTGCCCAAGGTGCGCTTCCACTTCTCGTAGTCACGCAAAATGATTTTCGAGAATTCCTGCGGCGACGATGGCGCGGCGATGAGGCCTTGCGCTTCCAGCGATTGTGCGGTGGCGCGATCCGCCAGTGCCGCGCGCAATTCCTGATTCAACCGTTCGATGAGCGCAGGCGGTGTGCGCGCGGGCGCGACCGGGCCGTACCAGAAACTCGCGTCGTAACCCGGCACGCCGGCCTCGGCGAATGTTGGCACGTTGGGCGCGCCCGGATCGCGTTTGCCGCAAGTGACCGCGAACGGTTTCAGGCGTCCGGCGCCGGTGCCCTTCAACGTGGTGACGCTGATGAACGCGAGCTCGACCTCGCCGCCCAAGAGTGCGGTGATCAACTCCGAGCCGCCCTTGTAACGCACCTGCACGATATCGACGCCGGTCATCGTGCGCAGCAGTTCGCCCGCGAGATGCCCGGTGGAACCTTGTCCCTGTGACGCGTAATTGATATGTCCCGGTTTCGCTTTCGCAAGCGCGATGATGTCGGCGAGGCTGTCGGCTTTAACGCCGGATCGCGCCGCGAGTATGTTGCAGAAAGTCACCGCCAGCCCCACGGGGGAAAAATCCTTGAACACGTCGTAAGGCAGCTTCATGCCCAGCGCGGGGCTGACGGTGAGCGGCCCGATGCTGCCCCAAAATAACGTGTAGCCATCGGGCGCGGCATTCGACACTATCTCCGCGGCGATATTGCCGCCCGCGCCGGAGCGGTTTTCGACTACGAATGTCGTGCGCATCGCTTCGCCCATCTTGCGGCTCAGTGCGCGCGCGGAAGTGTCGGCCGCGCCGCCCGCGGTGAAGCCTACCAGCAGGCGTATGGGTTTGTTGGGATAGGTTTGCGCGAGACACCATGTTGATGACAACGTGAGTACAAGCGCGGCGAAACTTTTGGAGATGATTTTCATTGCGGTTAAACAAGATTGGTCTTGACCGTTTGCAGGCTGCAATGCATTCTACCCCAGCATAAATTCAATAACACTCACGAAAGCATTATTCATGGGCATCACCGAAAAACTCGCGCGCTTTGCGATTGAAACCGCCAGCGATGCAATTCCACCCGCGGCATTCGAGCCGGCAAAGCTGAAGTACCTCGACACTATCGGCGTGATGGTGGCCGGCTCGCGTCATCCGGCATCGGCGATCGCGCTCGATCTCTCGCGCTATCTTGGCGGCAACGCGCGCGCGAGCATCGTCGGCCATGCGGACCGCACATCGACCGAACTCGCGGGCTACGTCAATGGCACTTCCGCGCATGCGCTCGAATACGACGACTACACGCGCATGGTGACGCATCTCAGCGTGTCGATGGTGCCGGGCACGCTGGCATTGGCGGAAGACTTGAACTTGTCGGGCAAACGCATGCTCGAAGCAAGCATCATCGGCTTTCAGGTGGCAACACACGTGGCCAAGGGATTGCGGCCATGGCTCTTCGACAAGGGCTGGCACCCGAACGGCATCTTCGGCGCGATAGGCGTGGCGGTGGCGGGCGCGCGCATGATGAATCTTGACGTGATGCAAACGCGCATGGCCATCGGCATTGCCGCGTCGGAGGCGTCCGGTCTGCGCAAGAACGTGGGATCGATGGGCAAACCATTTCATGTTGGTCACGGCATACGCTGCGGCATCTTCGCCGCGCTGCTGGCAGCGCGCGATTACAAGGTTGACCCGGACATCATCGAGGGCGTCGAGGACGGCGTGGAGGGCCACGAGCGTTTCGGCATGGCGGATACCTTCAATGGCCTGGGCAATTACGATCTGAAAAAAATGGAAGAGGGGCTAGGCCGCGACTGGCATATTGCGGAGAACCAGACCGTGGTGCGCTTTCATCCCGGCGCAACCGGGCAGGCTTCGGCCGTCGACGGCATGATCGATCTTGCGCGCGAGCACGACTTGAAAGCCGATGCGGTCGAACGCATCGAGCTTGAATGCACAACACAAGTGATGTCGATTGGTTCTTACGCGGTTGCCGAGGATGGCCACAAGGCGCGCTTTTGCCTGACCTACGGCATGGCGGTGGCGCTGATCGACCGCGCGGCGGGCCTAGCGCAATACACCGACGAGCGCGTGCGCCGCGCCGACGTGCAGGCGCTCATGCAACGCGTACATGTGAGCGTGCCGGATGACTTCAAACATCATCGCGGGCAGTGGGGTGATGGCGTGAATTGGGGCGAGATGCGGCTCGCGGTTGTCTTGAAGAATGGAAAGCGTTTGCAAGTCAGCAGATCGCATGCACGCGGTTGGCCGGAGCAGCCTGCAACCTGGGACGATGTTATGGTGAAATTCAAGGAGTGCTGCGAGGGTGTATTGCCGGCGGCGCAGGTTACGCGAAGTATTGATCTCATTGGTCGCCTTGAAACTATCGAGGTGCGTGATTTGATCAAGGTACTTCAGGTCGGGTCTTAAGCCGGAGTTTGGCGGTCACCGTTATTTTTCCAATGCAGAGCAACTCATGATCCATTTTCAATCCAAGAAATTATTCGTATGCGTGGCTGGCTTGTTATGGGCAACCAGCGTTGCAGCGCAAGTTGCATCAGAGACTGCGCGCTACCCCACCAAGCCCGTGCGCATGGTGATCCCCTATGCCGCGGGCGGCCCGCCCGATGCGGTTGCGCGCATCATCGCCGACAAGGTTACGCCGGGCTGGGGGCAGAATTTTGTGTTCGACAATCGCGGCGGTGGCGGGGGCGTGATAGGTGCTGCCATCGTGGCGAAGGCCGCGCCGGATGGCTACACCGTGCTGCTGCATACGGCCGCGTATGCGCAGCAATTCTCAATTTAAAACCTGTAATCGTAGTGTAGTGGATTTTCCCTCGGGTTGACGGCTCGCTGGTTATGCGCCGCTGGGCTACCCGGTATCGGGCGCGTTGACGGCATGGGGTGGGTTGAGTTTGCTAAGCATGAAGCCCAGCA
>CAMDLH010000222.1 GCA_945901405.1 Bordetella parapertussis
GAAGACATCAAACCGTTTCGCGACGTACTGCTGGGGCTGTTCTTTGTCACCATCGGCATGCTGCTGGACGTGTATACCGCGTTCCAGAACGTGTGGGTGGCGGTATTGTTGATCGCGCTGGTGGCCGCGAAAACGGTGCTCATATTCGGCATCGCGCGCGCCTTCGGCTCGGATACCGGTGTCGCCATGCGCACCGGGCTGGCGCTCGGCGCGTGCGGTGAATTCGGCTTCGTGCTGCTATCGCATGCGCTCAATTTGAAGCTGCTCGATCAATCGGTGCTGCAGCCGGTGCTGGCGGCGATGGTGCTGTCGATGCTGGCCACGCCGTTCATCATCGAGCGCAGCAATGCCATCGTGCGGCGCTGGAGTGCCAACGAATGGATGGCGCGCGCGATGCAGTTGACCACCATCGCAGCGCAGTCGATGAAGGCGAATGAACACGTGGTGATCTGCGGCTACGGACGCAGCGGGCAAAACCTCGCGCGCTTTCTGGAGCAGGACAATGTGCCGTTCATCGCGCTCGACAACGACCCCGAGCGTCTGCGCGAAGCCGCGGCCGCTGGCGAGAGAGTAGTGTTTGGCGACGCGGCGCGGCGCGAGGTGCTGATCGCGGCGGGCATACAACGCGCGCGCGCGCTGGTGGTGGCCTATTCCGATACCGAATCGGCGCTGCGCATCATCGCGCAGGTGCATGAAATGCGGCCCAACCTGCCGGTGATCGTGCGCACGCACGTCGATACCGATATCGACCGCCTGAAAGCCGCGGGGGCCGCCGAAGTCGTCGCGGAAATCATGGAGGGCAGCCTGATGCTGGCCTCTACCACCATGATGCAGATCGGCATACCGCTAAACCGCGTGCTGCGCCGCATACGCGACGCGCGCGAGCACCATTACCATCTGTTTCGCGGTTTTTTCAGAGGTGCGACCGACGAGAACGACGAGCAAGACATGGCCGCCCAGCCGCGCATGCACTCGGTGGCGATAACGCCCGGGTCGGCGGCCATCGGCAAGACGCTGGGCGAACTCGATCTTGCGCAGCACCACGTGGAAGTGACCGCCGTGCGCCGGCGCAATGTGCGGCGCGCGGCCCCCGACGCCGATACCCGTATCGAGGAAGGCGACGTGGTGGTGGTGCTGGGTAGCGAGGAGGATGTCGCGGCAACGGAAATCGCGCTGCTGCAGGGCAAATAAAAAAGCCCGCGTGCGTGCGTAAGTATGTACGCGGGCGGGCTTTTTCGGGAACGAACCGGTCAGAACAAGCTGGCGCCACCGCAGTTGGTTTCGCTCTGTGTGGCGAACCACACGCCAGCCGTGCTCGCGCACACACCCGCCGCGTACGCTGCTGCCGGCGCCGCCAATCCGGTGGCAGCCGCATTGGTATAACGTGAAAAACGGAAACTGCCTTGCTGGGCATTGCCGTCATCGACCTTGCGATCCACTTCGGCGAGGATTTCCACCGGAATCTGATTCCCGGTTTTAAGATTGTGCTTCGGGGGCGGCGCGGCAGCCGCGGAATAATTGTTATCCCAAACGAGTTGCAGATACGTGCTGTAGGGGTTTTTCGGCGAGTTGGTGTCGGAGACCGCTTCGTTAGCCGTCGCCATGGTGTAGGCCCCGTTCAGAAAACCGGCCGCCGACAAATGATTCCACGCCAGCGTCTGCTCATTGATGCCGCCTTGATTAAGCACCTGCCCATCGCCATTGCCGCCAAAAGTAACATTCGCGATATTTGCAACCGCGCTCGCCTGCGCATAATCGCCCGGCAATGCCTTGAATCGGTCCTGAAACGCAAAGTAAGCCGTCTGTATGCCCTGCTGCTGCGAGATCAGATTACGCACGCGCGCGCTGGTGATGAGCTCCTGCCCCTTCAACACGCCGCCCAACAACAGGCCGATGATGACCAGCACGATGGCGATCTCGATCAAGGTGAAGCCGGACTGATTTTTTCGCATGCTCTTGTCTCCCAACTGATTTTTAAATGATTAGTTCGTGAAATAAGCTGCAATTTGCGTACCCGAGGCCGGTGGCGCTGGGCGATTGGTTTATCCGATCAATCATCCAGGCTCAAGCAACCCACGGTCACTCGGCAATAGTATCATAAGTATTTGTTTATATTGATTATTTTAAATAAGCGCCGCACGCCACCGAATACGCTGCCGGCAACAGGCACGCCGTTCGTGATGCTGGAAAAGATCGAATATTCAATTATTTACTTCGCCGGCTGTCGAGACTTCGACGCTCTTGCCGATTTTTCGACATCGCGCAAGCTTTGCAGACGCTCGGTGAGAAAGTTGCGTTCGCGCGCATCGCTGATCTCGTTGCCCGCCAGCAGCCCGCCCAGCAGCACGGTCGCGGCATCGATTTCGCCCATGTCTTCGAGTATGAAAATTCGCATCTGCCGCGCCCAGTTCGACGCGCGGCGCGCGTGCCGGGTTATATCTTCGGCGTATCGCAAGGCGAGCGGCATGTCCTTCAACCGGTGTTTGGCCATCACCGCGCAGTGCGCGAGCCAGCGCCAGCGCGCGTCCGGGCCGTGCATGAATTCGCGCTGCACGAATTCACACATCTGGCGCTGCTTGGATTCGTCGCTCACCTGGCCGTAGACGTGGGACGCCAGCAGCAGCGGATATTGCGCGGCCGGATCCAGCGTGAGTATGAGTTTTAACCAATCGGCCACGCGCGCGTAGTCGAGCTCGCGAAACGGGATGCTGATACCCGGCTGATTGTCGAACGCCTGCAAATACAACGTGAGCAACTGCGCCGCCACGACCGGTTCATTCAGAGTCACGCCGCGCCACACCTCGGCGGGCCAGGGCGGCGCGAGCGCGGCGGCGCGTGCCTGCGGGCGCGGCTCCAGCGCGCGCAAGCCGCCGTGGATGAGCAACGCCGCCACGAACAGCGCAATCACCCAGCGCGGCACTGACGTTATGCTGCGTTCGGATAATCGCGCCATCAGAAATTACGCCGGTGAAAATCAAACATCGCCGCCGCCGCCAGCAGCGCGATGTAGAGCAACGCTTCCCCACTCAGGCGTGCAATCACGCTAATTACGTCTAGCGCCGCAGGGTCGTTGACCAGCCACGCCGTCTGCGTCCAGCGATCGAGCGCGGGCATCACCAGCGCAAGGCCCTCGGTGAGCCACACCATCACCTGATGCGGCCACGACTCAGCGCCACTCACCGGGTTGGCGCTGATCAGCCGCATCGCGGCGAGTGAGCGCGCCAGCGCATAAAACGCAAGCACGAAAGCCGCCGCCCCCGGTAATTGGCTGAAAGTGATCACGCAAAACAACGCCAGCGCGCCGATGACCGCGAGTTCCAATGCAAGCGAGAATCCCCATTGCAGCACGGCCATCGGGCTGGCGAGGGCAAAAAGCGGCAAACTCGCCGCGGCCGCGATCAGCGCGCCCAGCGCGATAAAGCCCGCCAGCCTGCCGAGGATATAATGCGAGCGTGGAATATCGAGCGCGAGCAGAACATCAAGACCCTTGTCATTGAATTCGCGCGTGACGCTGGCGAGCACGCAAAAGGCCGCGATGCATACGGCGGCGAGCCGCATGCCTGCCGCGTAGACCGCCGTTTGCACCCGCGCGCCCTCGATGATCGCCAGTTGCGCCGCGAATGCCGCGATCAGAAACACCGCGCCGATGGCAAGACCAAGCAACAACGGCAGGCGCGTGCGCCGCGCCTCGATCAGCGTGTAACGCGCGATGGCGGCAATGGCGTATCCGTGTTGCATGATGCTTGCCAGTATAACGAAACGGCGCCGCGCGGAGCGTGCTGGTGAGCGCGGCGGCCCCCGGCGCGCGCGCCAGATTCATCGCCACGCACGCGCAGTGGTGGCTCTCGCTCATGCTGCTCGCGCTGCACGCGGCGACCGCCTGGGGCATCGACGACTATGGGCCGCGTGCATTCCTGCTGGCGCATTTCGGCCTGTTCCTGCTGTGGCAGCCGGTGTGGCGCGGCGAGCTTGAGATCGAGCCGCGTCATGCGTTCCTGGTGGTCATCGTCGGCGTGTTGCTTTCTGCATGGAACAACTGGTGGCTGGTCGCGGTGTGGCTCGCGGTGCTCACGGGGCTTATCGGTGGCGGCGTGCCCGGCTCCACCGGCCCGCGCCAGCGCGTGGTGGCGATGCTGGCCGCGCTTTATCTGCTGTCGATGCTGTTGATGTGGGTGGTGCCGCAACTCGCCGACAGCGTTGCGAACGTGAATGCGGGTACGCGCATGGATAACGCCGCGATGGAATTCATGGTGCGCTTCGGATTGCCGCTGATTCCCGTGGCGATACTTTTCATACGCATCGAGCCGCCGCGCGCCGAGGCGCCGCTCGCGGTCGATCTGATCTACAGCCTGGTGCTGTTTTTGCTGGTGGCATCCCTGGTGCTCGGCAGCTTTGTCGTGCGCCAGGCAAGCCACAGCAACTACGGCGTGGCGCTGGCGCAGACGCTGATCGTCATCGCGCTGGTGCTGGCGGGCTTGTCGTGGCTGTGGAATCCGCGCGCCGGGTTTTCGGGCATCGGCCACCTGATGTCGCGCTACATCATGAGCGTGGGGCTGCCGTTCGAACGCTGGGTGCAGGAACTCGCCACGCTCGCCGAACGCGAAAACGATCCGCCACGTTTTCTGGCGCAGGCCCTCGAACACATGCTCACGCTGCCGTGGATCATCGGTGTGACATGGACGCTGCGCAGCGGCGGCGGCGAGCTGGGCGCGCGCAGTGCTTACTCGGCCGATTTCACTCACGGCGACATCGAGTTCGTTATCTACACCCGCTCGCCGTCGTCGCCGGCGATGCTGTTGCATCTGAAACTGCTCACCCAAATGGCCGGACATTTTTACGCCGCCAAACAGCGCGAGCTGTTGCAGCGGCAAAGCGCCTACACGCAAGCCATTTATGAAACCGGCGCGCGGCTCACGCATGATGTGAAGAACCTGCTGCAATCGATGCGCTCGCTGTGCGCGGCGGCGCAAACCAGCACGCCGGACGAATCGGCGAAATTGCAGGCGCTGATGCAGCGCCAGTTGCCGCAGATCGCGCAGCGGCTCACCACCACGCTCGACAAACTGAAAGCGCCCGCGCGCGCCGACGGCAGCACGGTTGCGGCGCAAGCGTGGTGGACGAACATCGCGCAGCGTTACGCGGAGCGCGGCGTGCGTTTCGAGATTTCCGGCGACGCGGGCAATGTCACGCTGCCGTCGGATCTATTCGACAGCGTGGCGGACAATCTGATTGAAAACGCCTTGCGCAAGAACACCAGCGGTGAACGCGTAGAGGTAAGTGTGACGTTCTGCGCCGCCGATCGCACGCTCAACGTAAGCGACAACGGCGCGGCAATGCCGCGCGCCACCGCCGCACAATTATTTAGCGCGCCGCTGCCCTCGCAATCGGGTATGGGCATCGGCTTGTTTCACGCCGCCAAACAAGCCGCGCAGCACGGTTACGTGCTCGAACTTGCCGCGAACGAAACGGGCCGCGTGTGTTTCGTGCTGCAACCGGATAAAGACGTACCCTGAAGGTATCTAAAAAAGCTTCACCGCAGAGGCGCAAAGGCGCGGAGAGCCACCGCAGAGGAAAGCAGTTCTCTGCGTAACCTCTGCGTCTCTGCGCCTTTGCGCCTCTGCGGTGAGAATGTTTTTTTCACCATCGAACCCAAATAGAGTTTCAAGTAAAATCGTTTATAATCAAATATTTACAAGTATATTTCGCACCGGGGCAGGCACTGCCGCACCGCGCGCATCGATGAGTGCGAGCCACATCGTGCCGGGTTCTCCGGCGTGCGGCGCAAGCTTCGCCACGCGCACGCGTTGCGGCGTGATGCTCAATTTGAAATGCGTGAAGCCGTGTTCGACCACTGGCAGTTGGGTCACGCCCGACACGTGCGCGCCGAAGCGGCGCAGGCATATCGAATTCACATCGTCCGCATCGCCAATCTCCGGCAGCGACCACAGCCCGCCCCAGATGCCTGTGGGCGGGCGTTTCACCAGCAGCACTTCACCCGCGTGTTGCAGCACCAGCATCGTGGTCTTGCGGTGCGGCAATACGCGCGCGGGCCGCGCCTGGGGAATCTCGGCGGTGAGGCCGCGTGCATGGGCGACACAATCACCGTTGACCGGGCACTCGGCGCAGCGCGGTTCGCGCCGCGCGCAGATGTCCGCGCCCAAATCCATCAAGCCTTGCGTATATGACTCGATGTCCTTGCGCGGAAGCGCGGCCTCCGCGTGTTGCCACAAGGTATCGAACACTTTCGCTTCACCCGGAAAACCGCGCACGCCGCGATGACGCGCCAGCACGCGTTTAACGTTGCCGTCGAGTATCGCGTGGCGCGCGCTAAACGCGAACACGCAGATCGCGGCGGCGGTCGAGCGCCCCACGCCGGGCAGCGCCATCACATCATCGAAGGCGGATGGAAAAACGCCGCCGTGCGTGGTCGCGACCAGCCCCGCGGCGCGATGCAGATTGCGCGCGCGCGAGTAGTAGCCCAGCCCCGCCCATAGCGTGAGCACGTCGTCCAGCGGCGCCGCCGCGAGTTTCTTGACGGTGGGGAATTTCTTCAGAAAACGCTGGTAGTACGGAATAACCGCCGCCACCTGTGTTTGCTGCAACATGATTTCGGAGAGCCAGATCGCGTACGCATCGCGCGTGCCTTGCCAAGGCAGGCCATGGCGGCCATGCTTTTTTTGCCACGCAACAAGGCGCGCGGCAAAACTCTTGCTAACGGCCAAAGATACCCTTGAGCATGTCGCGGCCGGAGGATTTCGGCGCTTCCTTCGCTGGCGCTGCGCCGGGCGCGGCATCCTTGGCCGGTGTCTTGCCGAACAATCGATCCTTGATCGTATCCTCGACTTTCTGTTTCACCGTGTCGGTTACCAAGGCATTGAAATCAAGGCTGAACGACGGCGCGGCGAGCGGCCCTTGCACGCGCACCGGGACGGTCACCCCTTTTAAATCCGCGGCATCGCGCCCTTCCTGGCCCTTGCTGGTCGCAACCAGTGATGCCTTCACCAGATAATTGACGGTATCGGCGCCGATGTTGATATCACCCTCGCCGCCTACTCTGAGCAGCGGCGACTTCAGCGACAAATCCTTGTTGTGCGCGACGCCGCCCGCGATGGCGAAGGTGCCGGTGAGTTCGGAAAAATCCGTTTTTTGCGTCTTGTCCGATTGCTTGGTTTGCTGGCCCTTCAGCGTGCCGAGCGCCGCGCGTGCATTGCGTATGGTGCCCGCGATGTCGATGCCCTTCACCGCGCCGTCGCGCAGATTCATCGACGCGCCGCCATTCAATCCGCGTTTTAACGCGCTGACGGTCGCGCCCTGCGTGGTGACATCGACGTTCACCGTGCCCTTGCCCTCGAGTGAGTCCTTGTTGGCAAGGTCCTTTAGCAGCGGCCCGACGGCGATGCCGGTTAAACTCTGCTTCACCGCGAACGATGGCGTCGCCCCCGCCGCGTTGACACTCAGCGCGCCGTTCATCGCGCCTTCGTAAAGATTCGCCGACAGCGGGCTGACATCCACCTTGCCGCCGTTCGCGCGCACATCCAGCCGTACGTTGGTCGCCTTGAGACCAGACGCCTTCAACGATCCAATGCGCAGCTTGCCGTTAGCACGCAGTCCGCGTAGCGCGGTGAGGTCGATGGGCTTCTCGGCGCCACCCGCAGGTGCGCCAGCCGCCGCGCCGCCTTGCCCGGTATAGCGGTCAAGATCAAGTTGATCGATGTCCACATCGAAGGTGATCCCCGGCGGCGTAAAACCCGCGATATTGATCTGCGCCTTGATGTTGCTGTCGGCGATTTTACCGGCGAGGTTGGTTTGCATCTGTTGCTTGGAGCCATTGACGCTGGCGCTGCCCGCAAGGTCGCCGCTGATGCTCTTGCCCGGCAGATTGGGGCCGGTGGCGGTGATGTTCACCCTGAGCTGCGGCAGGCTTACCTGCTGCGCCTGAAAGTTGCCCGACACCGGCGAACTCACCTTGGCCTTGATGCTCTGGTCGCCCTGCTTGATATCGAGATCGAGCGTCATGCCCGACGATTTGAACGCCTGCGCCGTGCCCTCGACGCCGGGCAGCACGATGTTGGCGATGGTCACGCCCTGCGCGTTGGTGATTTTTGCCGCCACGGTAACCTTGTCGCCACTCGCCTTGTCGGCAGTAATACGCAACTTCGGCGCATCCACCTTGATGTCGAGATTGTCCTTGCCCGACACGCCGGTCATCGCCAGGGACAATTTGTCGGTGCTAAATTCACCGGCCTTGCCATTGGCCGTCACGCTGCCCGACGCTTTCAAGTTGAGATTGGAGATATCCGCGGCCTGGCCCTTGGCGTCGAGCCCGAGGTCTTCCAGCGAAAAAACCTGCTTGTCCAGATCGAAGGTGAGCTTGGTCTTCATCGCGAGCGTGAGATTGAGCTTGGGCTTGTTGGCCTGAATCGCCGCCGACAGATCGATCTTGCTGGGCACGCCCGGCGCGATACGCCCGGTCTTGAGGTTGAAGTTGGACAGCGCATATTGCGCGCCCTGCGCCTCGTCGCGATAGGTGAGCGCGGCGTTGTCGATCTGCACATGATCGATGTCGAATTTGACCTGCCCGGATTTCTGCTCGTCCTTCGCCAGCAGATCATCGATATTGGTGGTGCCGTTCTTGAATTTCACGATGGTTGCACGCACGCCGCGCACCACCACCTCGTCCACCACCACTTGTTTGGACAATAGCGGCATCACCTTGAGCGACACGCGAGCGTTCTCCACCGCCGCAAACTCCTTCTCGCTTTTGAATTCCGACAGCGCGACCTGGCCAAGATCGGCGCCGATGCTGGGCCAGAACTTCAACTTGATGTCGCCGTCGAGTTTCAGCGTGCGCTGTTTTTTATCCTTGATCAGCTGAATGATCTGCGGCTTGTAGGAATTCGGATTGAACGTCGCCGCAATATAGGCCACGGTGCCGCCCGCCAGCACCGCCAACCCGCCAAACGCAATCAGCAGATATTTGAGAATTTTCATGGCACAACTCCCGCCGGGACTAGGATGGAGCGGGTGAAGGGAATCGAACCCTCGTATGCAGCTTGGGAAGCTGCCGTTCTACCATTGAACTACACCCGCATTTAATATGCCCATTCTACCATCCGCCACTGGAACCGCGCCGGGCATTGAGGTAAAGTAATCACGCTTCGTTGCCAGCCGGCGCGCCGCGCGGGATGCAGCGAATTCGCGGGGAAATCTATGAAAGAAACTATCTTGAAACAACTCGTGGTGGCTGCGCTGCTTGCGTTGTTGCCGGCGCTTGCATCGGCGGTGGGCCTGGGCCGGCTGAATGTGCTCTCGCCGCTGGGCCAGCGGCTGCACGTGGAGATTGAATTGCTTTCTGTATCGAAGCAAGACGCGGGTTCGGTCAGCGCGCGACTCGCATCGGCGCGCGCATACGAGGAATCGAATCTGCAATTGGGCGCGGCGGGCGGGGCCGGTATACGCGTCGTGGTCGAGCGCCGCCGCGACGGCACGCCGTACGTGCTGGTGACTTCCGGCCAGCCGGTCAATGAGCCTTTTGTCAATCTGCTTATAGAAATGGTTCGTCAGTAGAATCTGTGGGCGAGCTTTGGTTCGGGTAGTTTGCCAAGTACATGATATAGCGAGAGTTCTGCCACTCTGAACGTTCGGAATCCGTAAGATTTTCTCATAGTGACTTTTGCTTTGTTGTTAAGACCCTCAATTA
>CAMDLH010000223.1 GCA_945901405.1 Bordetella parapertussis
GCTCAAACTCCCGGGGTCGTGGTGGTGCGCCGCCAACGCCGATCACATGCTGGCCTTGCGCCTGAATCGGGCTAACCGGCAATGGGACAACTATTGGAACCAAGCGAGAAAAGCCGCTTGAATGACCGCCTCAGTTTGAATCGCACCCCGGAGCATCACGCGACTTTTGACGCCGTGGTAAAGAGCCGAGGCTCGGTACACGGGCCGTTCACCATGGCCATGCATTGCCCGCCGCTCGCTGCGCATCTGGTAAACCTCGGCGGCTATGTGCGCTTCGAAGGCAAGCTCGACATGCGCGTGCGCGTGCTCGCGGCGATGACGGTGGCGCGCGAGTTCGATTGCCTGTACGTGTGGGGCGCGCAGAGCGGCTCGGCACGCCGGCTGGGCGTGCCGGAATCCACCATTACCGCGATACGCGAAAAACACTCGCGCGGATTGCCGCCAGAAGACGCGCAAATCGTCGATTTCACGCGCGACCTGATTCACAAGCACCGCGCCGATGCCGCGGTGATGAAGGCGCTGCAACAGCGCTTTGGCGAATTTCAACTGGTCGAGCTGACCGGCACCATCGGCTATTACACGTTGCTGACGATGACCGCGAACGCCACCGAGCTGGAGCCGTCTGCAGGCATGGAGGTGTTGAAACCGTAGCGCGGACGGACTACAGGAGAAGAATATGCTGATTGTCGATTCACAGATACACATATGGCAAAACGGGCGCATGAGTGCCCACCATCGCCAGGCCAATACCTATTCCATCGAAGAAGCGGTGGCCGAGATGAATTCCGCCGGCGTTGATTGCGCGGTGATTCATCCGCCCGGCTCGCTGGGTGAAGCGGTGAACCTCTACGCCGAGGAGGCGGTGCGCCAGCATCCGGAGAAATTTTGCATCCTCGGACATTTCGATCTCAAGAGCGCTGACCGTGAGAACATCGTTGCCAATTGGCGCAAGCGTACGGGCATGCTGGGTTTTCGCTTTACCTTTGGCGAGGCACATCAAAAGAGCTGGTGGACCGATGGCTCACTCGACTGGTTCTGGGCGGCGTGCCAGAAGCACGATTTGCGCGTGGGCTTGCTGGCAAGCGGCCCGAACATCGCTGCGTTCGGCAATATCGCGCGGCGTTATCCTGGTTTGAAGATGCACATCGATCACATCGGCCGCGGCGGCGGCCGCGCTGATTTGAAAGACGATGCGATCTACGCCAATCTTGCGGAAATGCTCTCCTTGGCAAAGCTGCCCAATGTCGCGGTCAAGTTGTCGGGCGCGCCCAGCACTTCGAGCCACGCCTATCCGTACACCAACATTCACGGCTATCTGCGCCAGATCGTCGAGGCGTTCGGCCCCGAGCGTTGTTTCTGGGGCACCGACATCACGCGTATGCCGATCACCTATCGTCAGTGCGTGACCATGTTCACCGAGGAAATGCCGTGGTTGAAAGGCCGCGATCTTGAACTGGTGATGGGTGCTGCATTCGTCAATTGGCTGGGGTGGAAACGGCCTGTCAGTGCCTGAGATCGTGTCACTATTACCAAAAACTGCAACACGGATATCACCATGCGCCTTCCTCTATTGAGCACTGATCAGTTCACGCCTCGTCAAAAAGAGGTTAGTGAGAAACACATAGCGCGCCGCGACTATCTCGGCGGCCCGTACAAGGTCTGGATACACAGCCCGGACATGTTCGAAAAAGCCTCCGCCATCAGTAACTACATGCGCTTTGACTGCGGGCTGCCGGTGAAGCTGCGCGAGTTCGGAATACTGGTCATGTCGCGTTATTGGGACGCGCAGTTTTCATGGAACGCGCATGTGGACAAGGCGGTGGCCGCCGGTATTCCACAGGATGTGGTGGATGATCTTGCCGCCGGCAAAAAACCGAATTTCAAGGCCGACGACGAGCGCGTCTACTACAACTTCGCGATGGAACTGCTGGTGGATCATTTTGTCAGCGACAAAACCTTCAACGAAGCGCGAACGATTTTCGGCGAACGCGCATTGGTGGACCTGATCGGTTCGGTGGGCTATTTCACCATGCTGGCGATGTGCCTCAATAGCGCCGAGGTGGACTTGCAGCCCAACCGCAAGCGGCCGTTCGCGAATGTCAGTGGTTACAAAAAAACAGCTTGATGCTTGACGGTTGAACGATAAATTAACTTCTGGAGATTACAAAATGGATTTGGGACTCAAAGGTAAAAGTGCAATCGTTACTGGCGGCAGCCAGGGAATCGGCAAGGCCATCGCACGCGAACTCGCGCGCGAGGGCGTCAACGTCGCCATAGTCGCGCGCAAGAAAGACGCGCTCGACGCGGCAGCGAAGGAACTCTCTGCCGAGACAGGCGGGCGCGTCATTGGGCTTACCGCCGATGTCACCAGCAAGGCGCAGGTCGACGCCATGGTCGCCGAAGCGGTCAAACAATTCGGCGGACTGCATATTCTGGTAAACAGCGGCTCGTCACCGGGCGGCTCGGCGACTGCCATCGGTCCCATCGAAACCGTGGTGGATGAAGATCTGCTGCTCGACTTCAACACCAAATACGTGGGCGCCCTGCGCTGCGCCCGCGCGGCGATACCGCACCTTAAAAAACAGGGCTGGGGCCGCATCATCAATATCAGCGGCACCAACGCGCGCAATGCCGGCAATCTGAGCGGCGGCGCGCGCAACGCCTCGCTCGTGCACATGGCCAAGACGCTGGCGGTGCAACTGGGCCGCTTCGGCATCACGGTGAACTGCGTGCACCCCGGCACCACGCGCACCGAGCGCACGCCGAGCCTGTTGGCCAAGCAAGCGGCCGATCAGAAAATCACCGCCGAGGAAGCCGAAAAACGCAACTACGCTCCAGATTCGCCGCGCGGCAACTCCATCTGCCGTATGGTTGATGCGAGCGAGGTCGCTTTCGTTACAACGTTCCTTGCCTCGGATAAATCCTGGGCCATTAGCGGCGAATTGGTCGTGGCAAACGGTGGCGCGGGGCGGTCGGTGTATTACTAACCAGCGGCGTAACTTCGGGGCGTTGTGAAGATTGCTTCCAGCGCCCCGGGCGGAGCCTGACATGTTAAGACGCAGCTTTGTTACTCATGCGCTAGGCTTGACCGGCGCGGCAGCGATGCTCCCGGGTTTGGCATTCGCGCAAGCCGACAACTACCCGGTGAAGCCGATACGCGTGGTCATTCCGTTCAGCCCCGGCACGCCAATCGAGGTGCCCGCGCGCGCGGTGACGCAGCGCATGATGGAGACTTTCGGCCAGTCGTTCGTGTTTGATTACCGCACCGGCGCCAGCGGCACCATAGGCACCGAGGCCGTGGCGCGCGCGCCGAAGGACGGCTACACCATGCTGATCACCAATTGCTCGCACTCGGCGAATCCGGCGTACTACAAGAAGCTGCCGTTCGATGCGGTCAACGACTTCGCGCCGGTGTCGCAGATCAATTTGACTTATGGCAATCTGCTCGTCATACACCCATCGGTGCCCGCGCGCACGGCAAGGGAATTCATCGCGCTGGCCAAGGCGAGGCCGGGCCAATTAAGTTACGCCTCGGCCGGGGTGGGCAGTCCGCCGCACGTGAGCGCGGCATTGTTTGCGGCGATGGCCGGCATCAACCTGTTGCACGTGCCGTATAAAGGCACGGCGGTCGCCTTCAATGATTTGCTGGGCGGACACATCGAGTCGATGGTGGCGAGCCCCACGGTGGTGGTGCCGTTTGTGCACAACGGGCGTTTGCGCGCGCTAGGTATCGGCGGGCCGCGGCGCCAGCCGCAAGTGCCCGATGTGCCGACATTTCACGAAGCAGGGCTGACGGGCTTCGACCTGACTTGCTATCACGGCATCTGGTTTCCAGCCGGCACGCCGCAACCTTTGCTGCGAAAAATTCAGGGTGAAGTCGCGAAAGCGGTCGCGCTGCCGGAAACAAAAAAACTGCTCGCTGACGGCGGGCTGATCCCCATCGGCAGTTCGCCGGAGGAATTCGCCGACTTCATCAGGAAAGATATCGTGAAGCAGGTTGCAATCGTCAAACGGATAGGGCTGCTACCGCAGTGAGGCTTCGGGTGGCCGGGCCGTACAATAAACTCACTCGATGCGGATGTTCGCTTCGCGTATGAATGTGCCGTAGCGCTCGCGGTCTCGGCTCTGGATCGCCGCGAATTCTTCCGGCGAGGATGTAAATACTTCAGCCGCAAAATTGGCGAGTGCGGCGCGCGCCTCGGGGCTTTGCATGATGCGGCCGATTTCGCGATTCAGGCGCAGGACAATCTCGCGCGGCGTGCCGGTGGGCGCGTATACACCGAACAACGAATCCTGTACCTCCAGCCCTGATTCTTCCATGGTCGGCGTGTCGGGGAAGATCGGCGAACGCGCGGGGCTCGCCACCGCGAGCACGCGCAACTTGCCCGCCTTGATATGCTGAATCGTCAGACCCGAATCGAACGCAAAATCAACCTGATTGGCAAGCAGCGAGGTCACCAGTTCCGCGGCGCCCTTGTACGGCACATGCGTCGCTTGTGTCTTGGTGGCGCGCAGCATGCGCTCCGCGTGTATGTGCAACGTGCTGCCGTTGCCGACAGAGCCGTAGTTGAGCTTGCCGGGATTCGCGCGCGCGTAGGCTATCAGTTCTGTGACACTGCGCACCGGCAGCGCCGGGCGCACCACCAACAGCGTCAAAATGCGCGCCATCGGTACCACGGGCGTCAGGTCGCGCGCCACTTCGACGCTCAATTTATACAAATGCGGGCCGACGACGATGGGACTGCCCGACGAGGCGAGCAGGGTGTAGCCGTCCGGCGCCGCCTTGGCCGCCACTTCGAGGCCAATGTTGCCGCCCGCGCCGCCGCGATTTTCGATCACCACCGGCTGGCCCAGCGTCTCGGCAAGCCGTGGTGCGAACGCGCGCGCCATCAGATCGGTGGTGCCGCCGGCCGGGAAATTGACTATGAGCCGTATCGGCTTGGCGGGCCACGCTTGCGCGCGTGCCGGCGGCGTGGCCGCACAGGTGATGATTGCAACGGCGAACGCAAAGACAAATGCAGCGGAAGTTTTCACAGAGACCTCGCATGGGTTGTCCAGCAGTTTTCAGTATAACGCGACTGGCTCACGGCGATGTGCACAATGCGGCGTGCGGAGATTGACGGCGGCTGATGGATTCGCGACACTCGCAGGCGTGTCCACCAGTACCCGTGCCATGACAACCACCTCCTTGTCCCCTCAGTTATCTCCGATTGAAGCCGCGCGTGAACTTGCGCCGTTGATCCGCGCCAGCGCAGCTGATATTCACGCGAATCGCGAACTGCCTAAGCCTCTCTTCGAGGCGCTTGCCGATGCAGGGATGTTTCGCCTGGCGCTGCCGCGCGGCATCGGCGGCGCCGAGATTGATTACCCAGATTTCGTGCAGGTGATGGAGGAACTCGGCAAAGCCGATGCCAGCACGGCGTGGGCGGTGAATCAGGGCGCTAACTTCGCCACCATGTCGGCGCGCATGACGCAGGACAGCGCGCGCGCGATCTGGATCGATACGCCGCGCAGCGTAGTGTCCAATTCGCCGGGGGCCACCGCCAAGGCCGTGGTTGTGCCGGGCGGTTATCGTGTCACCGGCCGCCAGGGGTTTAGCACCGGTTGCAGGCATGCGTCATGGGTGGCGGCGCATGCGCAGATCATCGAGAACGGCGAGGTGAGGCAGTGGCAGGGACAGTCCGAAGCGCGTTACCTGATGGTGCCAATCGCGCAGGTTGAATTGCACGACACGTGGCACACGCGCGGCATGCGCGGCACCGGCACCCATCACTTCGAGGTGAAAGACGTTTTTGTGCGAGAGGAGCGCACCGTCATCGCCAAGGGCGCGCCGCTGGTGGTTGACAACGCGCGTTACCGCATTCCATTTGGCTTGTCTTTTGCGGGCGGCGATGCGGCGATTGCGCTGTCGTTGGCGCGTAGCTGTCTCACCGAATTCTACGAGCTGGCCGGCTCGAAGACGCCGCGCTACGTGCAGGGCCTGCTGCGCGATCAGCCGATTGCGCAATTTACCGTGGGTCAGGCCGAAGCCGCGCAACGCTCCGGACGCGCCTTCCTTATGGATGCGGTGGGCGAACTCTGGCGCGACATCACCGCGACTGGCGAGGCAAGCCTTGAGCGGCGCGCGGCGTTGCGCCTGGCGGCGACACATGCCATACGGCTGGCCGCGCAAGTGGTCGAGCACGTCTACACCGCCGCGGGCGCCACCGCCGCATTCGAGGGCAACCTGATTCAGCGTCACTTTCAGGACATACACGTCATCACCCAGCACGTGCAGGGGCGTCTGGCGCATTACGAGTTGGTGGGCCAATACTGGCTGGGCATACCGATCGACGAGACGCGGATGTGACGCGCGATGCGCGGCTGCAAGCACTGAATAGTCAATTGAGGAGGCAATAATGAGCGAATGCGTGGGACTGGTGGGCATGGGTTTGATGGGGCAGGCGTTTTCACACAATCTGCTGCAGGCCGGGTTCAAAGTGCAGGGTTTCGATCTGGACGAACAGCGCATGCGCCAGTTGCATGAGCGCGGCGGCACGCCAGTGGAATCCCCCGCGGCGGCGGCGCGCGGCGCGCGCTGGATCATTACCTCGTTGCCCAACAGCGACATCGTGCGCGAAGTGGCGCTCGGCCCGAACGGCATCGCCGAGGGTGCGGCGAAAGGCCTGATCTTCGCCGACGCATCGACCTCGCGGCCCGAAGACTCGCAGAAACTCGGCACGGAACTGGCCGGGCGCGGCATACGCTTTCTCGATGCCGCGGTGAGCGGCACCAGCGCCATGGCCCGGAAAAAAGATTTGATTGTGATTGCCGGCGGCTCAGCTGAGGACTTCAAGGCCGCCGAGCCGATGTTCGCGGGCTTTTCCCGCGCCGCCTACCACATGGGCCCACTCGGCTCGGGCGCGATGGCGAAGCTGGTGATCAATCTGGTGTTGTTCGGCAACCGCTTAGCACTCGCCGAAGGCCTGGTGCTGGGTACCAAGGCCGGCATGCAAACCGATAACCTGCTCACGGTGCTGCAAGACGCGGCGTGCAGCTCCAAAACCATGATCGACAAAGGTCCGAAAATGCTCAAGGGCGATTTCACGCCGGAGGGCCATGTGAAAACTTCGCTCAAGGACGCGCGGCTCGCGCTGGAGCAGGGCGCGCGGCTCGGCGCGCCGATGCTGGTGACTAGCCTGTGGACGCAATTGCAGCAGGCCGCCTATCACCAGGGGCTGGCGGATGTGGATAGTTCGGCGTTTATTGAAGTGCTGCGCGGGATGGCGGGGCTGCCAAAGCGTACGTAAGCGTACCCCGAGCGTACCCAAGCGTGGTTGATCGAAAATTAGTCCAACTCTTTAACTCCAAGGAGATTTCATCATGGCGCAGATCAGACATATCGCGATTCAGACACAGGACGAAGAAGCCACCGCGCGTTTTTACATCGAGAACTTCGGTTTGACGAAGGTAAGAAAACTCGACAGCGCGCGCACCAGTGGCTACTTTCTCACCGACGGCCATATCAATCTCGCCATCCTGCGCTTTAAGAACGATGTGGTGGCAGGCGCTGAGCGCGGCACCGGCTGGAGCGGCATCCATCACATCGGTTTTCAGGTCGAGAGCCTGGAAGAGATATCCGAAAAGCTGGCCGAGTCGGGCGCTGCAAAACCGCGTGACGACATTAACGTTGCGCTGGGCTTGGGCGCGGGCGGCGCGCCGGCTGGTCATGGGAATGTCGAGGTGCGTTACGCCGGCCCGGACAACGTGAACTTTGACGTGTCGCAAACTGGCTGGGTGGGCACGCCGACGAACAAGGTGCACGGTTAAATCTTGATACGCGCTGCTGAACTACCTCGGCGCGTTCGATGAAACTCTTGCGATGGGTGCTGGCGTCCGCGGTGTTCGCGGTGACGGCTTCACCGGTACTGCCGGCAACGGCGGCGCAACCCGTGCGCGGCGTATATGACGGTGCCGCCGGTTACCCCTCAAAACCGGTGCGCTGGGTGGTGGGCTTTACCCCTGGCGCTTCTAACGATGTCGTCGCCCGCACCGTTGGCGCGCGTCTCTCCGAAGCCTGGGGCCAGCAGTTCATCGTCGACAACCGCCCCGGCGCCACCGGCATGATCGCCGGCGAAATCGTCGCCCGCGCCGTGCCGGACGGCTACACACTCCTGCTCGCCACCGGCGGACCGAATACCATCGCACCGACGCTCGCGCGCAAGCCCGCGTATCGCGTGGAGGATTTTGAATATGTATCGGTGGTGGCTTATACGCCGCTGATCATCGTGGTGACGCCGTCGCTGGCCGCGAAAACGCCGCGCGATCTGGTGGAGTATCTGAAGGCGGCGCCTGGCAAATCCACCTGGGCTTCGGCGGGTATCAACAGCAGTCCGCACGTGGGGCTGGCGAGCTTTACGCACGCCACCGGCACGCGCGTGACGCACGTGCCGTACAAGGGCGCATCGGCGGCGATGGTTGATGTGATCAGCGGCCAGATCGACGGCATGATTACCACGGCGGCGTCCGTCGAATCGGCGGTGCGCGCCAATCGCTTGCGCGTGATCGCGGTGGCAGGGCCGAAGCGCGTGCCGGTGATTCCTGACGTGCCCACGCTTGCCGAATCCGGCATCAAGGACGGCGACTCGCTGGTCTGGTTCGGCATGGCCGCGCCAGCCAGGACGCCGCGAGAAGTGGTGCGCAAACTCAACGCAGGTGTCAGCAGTGCCCTGGCGATCGCGGAGGTTCAGCGCCGCTTGACCGATCTGGGCATGGAGATCGTCGGCGGCCCGTCCGAAGCCGCGGCCAGGTTCGTGCGTGACGAAGTGACGCGCATACGCGGCCTGCTCAAGGCCGGAGTGCTGACGCAGGAGTAGAGGCGAGGTCTATTGTTCGCGTGGATTTACGTACGTGTAAGAGTTGTGATTTGCTTTGACTTCTGTGTAAGAACATGCGTCCGGCGGCAGGCGGCTTCCGGCCACTTCCGGACGGTCGCCGTTACGTTTCGACGCTCCTTACCGGTCAGTCGCCGGGAACTAAGGCCTCCACCCGTCAAAACCCCGTCGTTCTACTGAACTTGGCATATACGGGCACAATGCGTGACAAGGGGGGTGAATTGATCAATCGACGCAAACTGGTTATCGTGCTTGGCGCGTGACGTTAGACCACCGAAATAACTACATGGAATCGCATCAACCCAATAAAGGAGAATACCCATGAAATACATGCTCACTTGGTCCGAACGCCCGCAAGGCTCACCGATGGAATACGAGAACGCCCAGAAGCGCATTCTGGAGGTTTTCACTCAATGGAAGGCTCCAGCCAATTTTAAGATTGAGCTGTTCGTCATCCGAGTGGGTGACTGGGGTGGCTATATGATGCTGGATTGCGATGATCCCACTGCGGTCCACAAGTTCTGCTCAATGCTCCCCGCATTTGTATTCGAGGCGCGCCCAGTGATTCCAATCGCGGACGCTGTGCGCGTCGAACTCGAATCCATTGCTTTTCGTGATGGCCTTCCAAAAAAGTGACGCTAGCAAGGCTTAACCATGCGCTGCAGCGAACGGCGGCGGGCGGTCGCAATTGCAATCGGCGCGCCGCGTGGCCGTCGTCGCTGAGCTTGGGTCATTGAGTGGCCGCTTCGGAGTAGGCGCTATGACGGCTTCGGGTCG
>CAMDLH010000224.1 GCA_945901405.1 Bordetella parapertussis
GGATCTGCGGCTCGCCCAGCACCATCGAATCAAGCCCGCTCGCCACGCGAAACGCGTGTTTCACCGCGCGCTCTTGCGGCAGGGTGTAGAGATACGGCTCGATCTGGCGCGGCTGCATGCGGTGATAACCGGCCATCCATTCGATGGCCGCGCGCGGCTCGCTGGTGTGGCAATAAACCTCGGTGCGATTGCAGGTGGAGACTATCGCCGCCTCGCTCACCGCGCGCCGGTCAACCAGTTCGCGCAGCGCCTGCACCAGAAGCTCGGCGTGAAACACCACCTGCTCGCGCACATTGAGCGGAGCTGTAGTGTGGTTCAGGCCAAAAGCGTAAAGCTGCATCGTCGGTAGCGCGCGTAAAATGAGCCTTACAGTGTAACGGTTTCGCCACCCCTGTTCAAATCGGAAAGCCCGGATTTACAAGGGTTTTTTGGCATTTTGGGGGTTGGCGCCGGCTGCGCGCTGATTTGGATCAAATGCCGTGCGCGGCGCTTAGCTACACAGTTAGCCACGCTGACAAGAACGCCTGATTGGCGCTACTATGCACACAGCCCGTTGCCGCTCGCGAATCACCACGATGCCTATTCCGCACCTGCTCAAATCGATTTATCTGCATTTCACGCGCTTGACGTGGGATGCGCTGCTGCTGCTGGTGGCGTTGCATCTGGCGGTGTCGTATTTGGCGATCCGCCTGTTCGAGACCGGCGAAATCACCGAGTTGGTGGCGTTCTGGTACTACTACGTGGTGACGGTCACGACCACCGGCTATGGCGACATCGCGCCCAAGTCGGCGGAGGGGCGGCTCTTCACGACGCTGTGGATCATGCCCGGTGGCATCATGTTGTTCACGGCGACCCTAGCCAAGTTTATACAATTTATTTCCGACAGATGGAGAAAACGCATGCGTGGAGAAGCCGATTATTCCGATCTCACGGGTCACATCGTTATCCTGGGCTGGCAGGGGCTGCGCACGCGGCGCATGGTCGAGGAGATCATCGCCGACGTGGGCGCCACGCGGCACGAAATCGTCGTGTGCACCACCAAGGAAATCGAGAACCCGATGCCCGAGCAGGTGAAGTTCGTGCGCGACAAGGCGTTGAGCAATGCGGGCCTGCACCTGCGCGCGGGTTCGGCGGGCGCCGTGGTCATCATCGTGCTCGGCCACGACGACAACGACACGCTGGCGGCGGCGCTCGCCGCGTCGTCGGTCAACAAACAAGCGCATCTGGTGGCGTATTTCGAGCAGCAGTCGTTCGCCGATCTGCTGACGGCGCATTGCCCGCGCGCGGAAACAATGATTTCGCTTTCCACCGAGATGATGGTGCGCGCCGCACTTGACCCCGGCTCGTCGCGCGTGCATCGCGATTTGTTGTCGGTGGCGGGCGGGCAAAACAATTTCAGCATGCGCGTGCCCGCCGACGCCGCCAATCTGCGCTACGGCAAGCTGCTCACCATATTGAAGGAAAAACATAACGTCACGCTGATCGCGGTGGCCGACGACACCGCGGGCGGCGGGCTGCGCCCGAACGCGGCCGGGAACGCCGAAGTCACGCCCGGCGACGTGTTGTATTACATCGCGGCGCGGCGGCTTGATCCGGCACAGGTGGATTGGCGCGCGGCGGCTTGACTTTCACTTTTACAAAATAAAAAATTTCCATGCCCAACAAGACTGAAAAACGAGTGTTCTGGTTCAACGACGGCAAAAGCCCCAACGTCGCCGACTCACTCGACAAGATGAAGGACATCATCCTCCATCGCCTGACCTACGACGGCCCCAAGGCGGACAACTGGGGCGCGATGTCGGCCTCTCAGGCGTTCTGCATCTCATCGACGCGGCAGGAAGTGCCCGACGAATACAAGGCCAATGCCGCGCTGATCGAGCGCTGCCCTGATTTGCTGGCGGTGTCCACCAGCGGCGCGGGTTACGACACGGTGGATGTGGCGGCATGCACGGCGGCGGGCGTGCTCGTCGTCAATCAGTCGGGAGCGAACGCCGACGCGGTGAGCGAACACACGGCGGCGATGATGCTCTCGCTCACCAAGAATATTCCGCAGACCGACCGCGCGCTCAGAGGCGAGCGCAGCATGAAGCGCGAGACCTTCAAGGGCTGGAACGCCAACAAACGCACCATCGGATTGGCGGGCATCGGCAACGTAGGCCGGCGCGTGGCGCGCATCTGCGGCAAGGGCCTCGAAATGCGCGTGCTTGCGTACGATCCGTACGTGAGCGCAGAGGAAATCGCGGCGCGCGGCGCGACCAAGGTTGATCTGCCCACGCTGTTGAAGGAATCGCGTTTTGTCTCGCTGCACTGTCCCTATGGCAAAGAGACGCACGATCTCATCAGCACGAAAGAACTCGCGATGATGCAGCCGGGCAGCTATGTAATCACCACCGCGCGCGGCGGCGTGCTGAACGAGGCCGCCATCGAAGCCGCATTGAAATCAGGACACATCGCGGGGCTGGGCATCGACGTGTGGATGGACGAACCGCCGCCCGTCACGCATCCGCTGCTGCACCTGCCCAACGTCATCGCCACCTGGCACACCGCCGGCATCACCCACGACTCGCGCATCAACATGGCGCAGTGGAACGCCGGCCAGATCGCCGAAATTTTGCGCGGTGAAAAGCCGCCGCGGTTGATCAACTCCGAGGCTTGGGAGGGGTTTGCGCGCAAGTATGAGCGGGTGTTTGGGGTGAAGCCCGGAGATTAATGGCGTTTGTCGAACCATCGGCAAACGTAGCCCGCTGCGAGCGCAGCGTATTTCAGGCTACACCTCGCCATAAGGCCGCGTAATAACCTCAAGCAAGTGCCCATCCGGGTCTTGAAAGTACACGCCGCGTCCGCCGAAGTGATGGTTGATTTCGCCCGGCTTGGTGCGCGCCGGATCTGCCCAAATCTCGCCCGCGCGCTCGCGGATGCGCGGCAGGATCGCATCGAACTCTTCCTCGGTGACGAGAAACGCGTAGTGCTGCAAGCCCGTATGTTCTGTGGTTTCGTAGTAATCGAGTGACACGCCGTTCGCCAGATCAACCACCAGAAAATGCATGAAGCACCTCGGCTCCGGCAGGCCGAGTACATCGGCGAGAAAGCCCGCCGACTTGGCTTGATCGCGGCACCAGACGATGGTGTGATTCAGTTGGATGCTCATAAAATATCATTAATTATCAATTAGTTATGATAACTCAGTTGATCTGGCGGCGATTCGAGCTATTTGCCAGTTCGCCACAACAAATGCATTGTAATACAATGCATTCAACCATCCTGAGCACACCACCATGAGCGTTACCACCGTCCGTCTTCAACCCGATGTCGAGGAAAGTCTTGAGGCCATGTCCGGAAAACTGAGCCGTACCAAGAGCTGGCTGATCAATGAAGCCATTCGTGAGTATGTCCAGCGCCGGCAGCAGGAAGAAACGCGCTGGGCCGATACGCTAAAAGCCATGGAGTCCGTGGCGCAAGGCAAGGTTGTGTCCGGTGACGCAGTGCACGGGTGGCTTCAAAGTTGGGGAAGTGATAACGAACTGCCGCAGCCGAAGACCGGTCAGTGAGGCTGGTTTATTCCGCAGAGGCAGTGGCCGATCTCGCGCGGCTGCGTGCGTTCATTGCCGAGAAGAACCCGCAAGCCGCCGCAAGAATCGCGGCTGAACTTGTCTCGCGCATCGAGCAGCTTCGCACGCACCCGCATGTCGGGCGGCCCGTGGAGCGCGCTCCGCAGCCGGATGTCGTGCGAGACATGGTGTTCGGCAACTATGTCGTGCGCTATTCGATCCACGCCGAGGCGCTGGCCATCCTTCGCGTCTGGCATCAACTGGAAGACCGCGAATGAATCACGTTTACCGCGGCTCAATCCCCGCTGACTTCACGACCTTCGCCACTTTCGCCATCTCACCTCGATAAAACGCGGCAAACTCCGCCGGGCTGCTGGCGACGATTTCCAGGTGTTGTTGCGCGAGGCGCTCGCCGCTGTCGGTTGCGCGCACGGCTTTCACCAATTCCGCGTTGAGTTTGTCGATTACGGCTTTGGGCGTGCCGCCGGTGGTAAACACGCCAAGCCAGTTGTCCATCACCACGTTTTGCACGCCGGCCTCGGCGAACGTCGGTGTTTCAGGTGCGGTGGCGGAGCGCTTCGTCGATGCGACAGCCAGCACTCTGAGCCGCCCTGCTTTCACCTGCCCCAGCGCGGGCGACAAACCGAGAAACATGAATTGCGACTCGTTGGACAAGAGTGCCGTGACCATTTGCCCGCCGCTCTTGTACGGCACGTGCACGAATTTCGCGCCCGCGTTGATTTGCAATAACTCGCTCGCCACGTGCTGCGGGCTGCCGTTGCCGATGGTGGCGTAGTTAAGTTGCTGCGGTTTTGACTTGGCGAGCTTGATGAGATCCGCCACGGATTTGACGTTCAGCTCCGACGGCACGATCAGGAACATCGCTTGCGATACCAGTTGCGACACGGGCGCGAGATTCTTCACCGGGTCGAACGGCAGGCTCTTGTAAAACGCCGGGCTGATCGACAGCACCGAGGTCGCCATGATCATGGTGTGCCCGTCGGCCGCGGCTTTTGCCACCACGTCGGCGCCGATGTTGCCGGTGGCGCCGGGGCGGTTGTCGACGATCACCGGCTGGCCGAGTTGCTCATTGAGCTTCTGCCCGATGATGCGCGCGAGGATGTCGGGCGTGCCGCCGGTGGCGGCGCCCACCACCATGCGCAGCGGGCGCGAGGGGTACGGTTGCGCATCCGTGTTGGCAACAGGCATCAGCGCGGACACCGTCAGCAAAACCATCGAAAATGTAAGCATGATGTGCCTCCCCCCTGGAACGCTAATCCATCCCGGCCCGTCTTCAGCTCGTTATTTCCACCATCTCGAAATCCACCTTGCCCGCCGAGCAGTGCGGGCAGGACCAGTCGTCGGGCACGTCGGCCCAGCGTGTGCCGGGCGCGATGCCTTCGTCGGGTATGCCCAGGGTTTCGTCATAAACAAATCCGCAGAGGACGCACATCCATTTTTTAAAGTCGTTCATGTTCCCAGTCTTTCTGTCAGTTAAGTGCCGCCATGCCGGCGGCGATGCCTGCCTGCCTTCCAAACACCGCGCCCGCCATCATGCCTGAACCCGACGGATAGTTGCCGACGAACAGGCCGCCGACCATTTCGCCAGCGGCGTAGAGGCCCGCGATGGGCCGGCCCGCGGTGTGTTGCACTTGCGCGGTTTTCGGATCGATGCGCAAACCGCCGTAGGTAAACGTGATACCGCAGCGGCACGGCCACGCCTCGAATGGCGGCTCGTCGATGGTCAACGCGTAATTGCTCTTGGCCGGGCTGATGCCCTTGGTGCCCTTGCCGTCCAGCTTCAAGCGATCGGGTTTGTATTCGCCGGGCTGCACCGCTGCGTTAAATTCGCGCACGGTCTTCGCCAGATTGGCGGCATTGATGTCGAGCTCGGCGGCAAGTTTTTCCAGCGAGTCCGCCTTGGCGGTGGTGGCGCGCTCGTAGCTGGCGAAGTACATGTCGCGCTTGCGGATTTTCGCATCCATGATTTGAAAAGCCATGCCGCCGGGCTGCCGCAGTATCGCGCCGCCCATCTTGGCGTAGGTCTTGCCGCGCGTGTCTTCGGATTCGTCGGCGAAGCGCTCACCGTTGACGTTGACGAGTATCGAATACGGATACATATAGCGGTTGGTCTGATCGACGGTCGATGAGCCGACTTCATACGCGGAGGGCACGGTGGAATCCGCCATCAGCAGATCCTGCGGCGAGGCGTGACAGCTCGACCAACTGCCGTGCGGCAACGCGCCGATATGCAGCGCCATGCGCAAACCATCGCCAGTGTTGAACGGCACGCCGCGCACTTTCACCGAATCCCAGCCGGGGCCGAGATAACGCGCGCGCATCTCGGCGTTGGCCTCGAAGCCGCCGCACGCCAGCACCACCGCCTTGGCATTGAAGGTGGCAAAACCCGCGGGGGTTAACGCACGCACGCCACAGACGCGGCCGGTTTTATCCTGCAACAACTCCACCGCCGAGGTCTCGTAGTGAAACGACGCGCCGGCTTTTTCGAGCATGGCGATGCTGCGCTGTTGCAAGCCAAACCCGCCTCCGTTCATCAGCAGAATGTTGTCGCCGACGTTGCCGGTGGGCACCCAATCGTGCCCCTTGCCCGCGAGCCAGTGCACGGTGTTGCGCGATTCGGCGACGTGCACTTCGAGCATGGCTTCATCCACCTGGCCGCTGGTGGTGCGCATGAATTCGTCCCAGATTTCGGCTTGCGTGCGATGCGGCAGACGGTCGATCTGTTTTTGCAACTCGGCCTCGGGCATGTTTTTCACCAGCGGGCGCAGATCGTCGATGCCGTCGTAGACAAAGCGCATGTGCGTGGTGAGCGCGCTGTTGCCGCCGCGATCACGGCGCGAGGCTTTTTCGATGATGCCCACGCGCGCCTTGCAATCGAGTGCCGCCAGCGCTGCGCAGCACGCGGCGTTGCCGGTGCCGACAACCAATACGTCGTAGCCGTGTGTTTCGTCTGTCATTTTGATTTCCGTTATTTCAATTGACCTGGGAATATTAGTGTTTAAAAACAATTACTTACACATCCTTACACATCGGCGCCAAAATGCATGCGCTGATACGGAATGCTCACCACACTGCGTGACATTTTCACGTCGATCAGCATCGGCCCGCCGTCGTTACCCGCGGCCATGAATTCATCGGCGGCGCGCGCGATGTCTTCGGGCGTATGCGCGATGCGCCCCTTGCAGCCGAAGCCCTCGGCAACCTTGGCGAAATTCGGCGCGCGCACCGAGGACAATTTTTCGTTCATCTTTTTCACCTTGAGCTTGTGATACTCCGCGCCGTAGGCTTCGTCGTTCATCACCACGAACAAGAGTTTCACACCCAGACGCGCGGCGGTGTCGAGCTCCTGAATATTTTGCAGCGCGCCGCCGTCGCCCTCGACGCACAACACCGGCTGATTCGTGCCCACGCACACGCCTATCGCCGTCGATAAGCCTTGCCCGATCGAGCCGAACGCGGTGGCGAACACATGCGGCGCACGCGGGCGCTTCATCAGCATGGTGGGGAACGACATGAAGTGTCCGTCGCCCACCACGAGACCCACGTTCGACGGCAAATGCTCGTCAAGTATGCGCGCCGCCTCGCGCGGATCAACCGTGCCCGGCTCGATTTCGATTTCAGAGGGATCGCGCCCCGCTTCGAGCAGCGCTTTTTTGATGGCGGGCGTGCGAAAGCCGATTTGTGAAATGTTGCGCCGAGCGAGAATTTCTTCGAGCAATTGCGCGGTCACACCAGCGTCGCCCTGCACATAACAATCCGCGCCACGGCCATTGCCCATCATCATGTGCGGCGCGACATCGACATGCACCACGCGCGCGTTCGGGTACAGCGGCTTGCCTTTCACCAGCACGGAATAATTGTTCATGCTGGTGCCAATCGCAATCACACAATCGGCCTCGGCGCACAACTGGATGAACGTGCGTGTTGAAAACAACCCCGCGATGCCCGCGTAGAAATCAGATTCGCCAAGCACGCCTTTCGCGTGCAGCGTGGGCGCGATCAGCGCGCCTATGCGTTTGCCGAGACGGTCGATGACTTGTTGCGTCTCGGGTTGCATCGCGCCGCGCCCGACGAGGATCACCGGCGTCTTGCTCGATGCGATGATCTCCACGGCGGCGTCGAGTTGCTCCACCTCGGGCCGTATGCGCTGCTGGCCGGGAAACATTTTCCACGACGGCACGTAATCATCGCCGCCACCCGCGGCATCCTGCGTCTGCACGTCAATGGGTATCGACAACACGATGGGCCGCGCCTCGCGCCTCGCGCGGTAAAACGCCTGCCGCACCGCGTTCTCGGCGTAATCGGGCCGCTGCACCTCAATGTAGCCCGCGCCGGTGGCTGTCACCAGCGGGCCTTGATCGAGATACTGCATGGCGTTCTCGCGATTCAGCCCCGTGGTGCCGCTGTGTATCACCAGCGGCACGCGGTAGCGCGCGCCCATGATGAGCGAAGTCGCCAGCCGCGACACGCCCGGGCCGTGGGTTACGCTGCAAACGCCCGCCTTGCCGGTGGCGCGCGCCCAGCCGTCGGCCATCGCCAGCGCCGCGCCTTCGTCACGCGCGTCGATCATGCGCGTGCCCGCGGCCGACATCGCCGCCCACCATTTCATCTGGCTGTCGCCCAGCAGGCCGAACACATCGGTGGCGCCTTCTTTCAAAAATGCATTGGCGATTACGTCATCAACTTTCATGCTGTTCCTTTTCAATCGGCGCGGATACCCGCGGCCTTGACCACCTTCGCGTATTTCACCGTCTCTGATTTGATGAAGCGCGCGAATTCCTCCGGTGTGCTGCCGCCGGGCTCCATACCCTGGCGCGTCATGCGCGTGCGCACGTCCTTATCGCCGAGCGCCTTGAGTACGCTGGCGTTCAGCACGTCGATGGTCTTGCGCGGCGTGCCGGCGGTGGCGAGAAATCCATACCAATTGCGTGATTCGTATCCTGGCAAGCCTGATTCGGCGACGGTCGGCAACTCCGGCGCGGCGGGCGAGCGCTTCTCGCCGGTAACCGCGAGCGCGCGCGCCTTGCCGGAACGCACCTGCGGCAGCGCGGTGTAGATGCTGACAAACGAAATCGGCACTTCGCCCGACATCACCGCGATCATCGCGGCGGTGATGTTTTTGTACGGCACCGAGAGCAAATCAACACCGGCCGCGCTCTTGAACAATTCGGCCGCGAGATGCGTGCCGGTGCCCGAGCCGGTGTGCGAGAACGACAGGTATCCAGGCTTGGCCTTCGCCACTGCGATCAATTCTTTCACCGACGCCACCGACAAAGCCATGGTTGGATTAGCGATCAGCATGTAATCCTGCGTGCCCGCGAGTGATACCGGCGCGAATGCTTTGTCGGCATCGTACGGCATTTTTTTGTAAATGCCCGGACTCACAGCAAGGCCCGCGCTGGTGCCCACGAGTATGGTGTAGCCGTCAGGCACGGCGCGCGCGACGATTTCGGCGGCGAGTATACCGCCAGCGCCGGGGCGGTTGTCATGCACGAGTTGCTGGCCCCAATATTCCGCGAGCTTGTCGCCAACGATGCGTGACACACCGTCGGTGCTGCCACCGGGGCCGGAGGCCACCACGAAGCGCACGGGTTTGTCCGGGAACGACTGCGCCGCCGCGTGGGTGGCGGCAAGCACAAGCGCAAGGGTTAGCGCGAGCATTCGCATAGCGTTTTGAACGAATCAAAAATAATGTATAAAAACAATTACTTACAACAATCATTCGGCGGGTATGCCCGCTAGTTTGGCCAGCTTGCGTGATTTTTCCAACTGGCTTTTTACAAACGCCGCGAATTGCGCCGGCGTGTTGGTGCGCGCCTCGAGACCGCCTTTGTTGAGCAGTTCTTTTAATTCCGCCGTGCCCACGACATTGATGATCGCATCGTTCAGCCTGGCGATTATTTCTGCGGGCGTGTTTGCGGGCGCCATCACGCCATACCACGCCGCTTGTTCGTAGCCGGGCACGCCGGACTCGTGAATCGTCGGCGTGTTGGGCAGGAACGATACGCGTTCG
>CAMDLH010000225.1 GCA_945901405.1 Bordetella parapertussis
CGCCGTGCCAGTTGAACCAACTACACACCAGACGGGCCAATGCGCCTCGTGATAGATTCGCTGTAGTGCGCACCGCCTCGCTGATGCGCGCTAGAATCTCATCGTTGAAGTCTCTGCCAGCAATGACCATGCCGCGCAGCATAGCGGAATAATTTCCGCTTGTCCAGCCTGTCTACTTGTTAGCTCTTTTGGGGGGCGCTAGCCCAAGATCTGGAGCACTTTACATGGCCGGCGCAAACCATGCTGCAGGAACTCGACGGTACTGTTGCGATCCTTGGCTTATTACCGAGCGATTGGTGATCGATTCTCTGCTGCGGCATTTGAGGCGCTTCTCGACCGGCATCCTCGCTTTACCCTTTCGGTCGTACTGACGGCGAGCATCTCTGCTCGCGTTGAGCGTCTCGCTATGCGTAGGGAGAAGGCTCTGCACGAAGTGGCGGCGGATGATCTCTTAGTGGAGACGAACCCTGTGCTGTTCACGCGAATGGAATCCATTCTGGTTGATACGTGCACCAAGTCTTTCGGAGCGCAGGTTATCGATACTACGGAACGAAACATTTCAGAAATAGCCAACCTGATCGTTGGTATGGCGGAAAAACAACTGCCAGATGTGTTTGCTAAAGAGGGTCAGAAAATTGTGGCCTCGGACGCGCCTTCGGACAATTGGCGCAGCAAGTTCTGGTATTACGCGATGTAACGCCGCGTCCCGTCCTCGCAGATGTCCTGTGAGGACGGGTAGGTTAACTGACAGAGGAGTCAACGATGAAATCCAATTACATACATATCGAGGGCATGAACCTTGGCGGGAAATCAACGGTTTGCAGAGAACTGGCTTCGCGTTTTACCCCCCAACTTCGTATAAGAAGGGATGCGCTATACGACAAAAACATTATGTACATAACAGCAGATGCCAGGCGTCGTGGCGGCACAGACGGCCCGGAAAATCTGTCCACTCTATACTTGGCGGCCGTCTCCGAGGATATAAAGCACTTCACATGGCCATCCGCACCAACTCTTCGGGACTCTACGATTTTATTGCGGTCGATGGTCTTCTATCGTGTAATCGGCATGGCGCGGACTGCCGACGCATTCGAGGCGCTCCTACCCCGATATCCAAAATTCAGCCGGACCGTGGTATTGACCGCCAGTATCGAGTCCAGGATCGAACGACTCGCAATGCGCAACGACCGCAATCCCGGCGACGTCGGTTTTGACGATCTACTGGTGTTACGCGATCCGAAGCTCTTTCTTGAGATGGAGCAATTGCTAGTGCGAACATGCGCCGAGAAATTCGACGCGCGAAGAATTGATACCACTCACTGTACGGTCGAGGCAATCGTTGATGCCATAATTGGATTTCTCTGACATGGAGCAAACAGCAAGCACGCATATCAAGTTTAAAGCGAACTTCTCGAGCGCGATGCTTTGGAATTTTAATCGGTATTCATCTTTGTTGACTTATGTTTTTTCAGTGAGGTGAACCGGTTGGCGATCCGCACAAAGTCGCCAACCGCCAGCGTCTCCGCGCGCGCACCGGCGTCGATCCTCAGCGCCTCGAAATCCGCGAGATCGAGCAAGCCCTTCATCGTGTTGCGCATGGTTTTGCGGCGTTGCGAGAACGCCGCCATCACGACTTTTGCGAATAACTTTTCATCCAAGGCCGCCGGGTCGTGTTGTGTGCGTGGCAGCATGCGCACCACCGCCGAATTCACTTTCGGTTGCGGGTGAAACGCTTCGGGGCCTACGTCGAGCACCTTTTCCATTTCGAAGCGGTATTGCAGCGTCACCGACAGGCGGCCGTATTCCGGCGTGCCCGGTGCGGCGACCATGCGTTCGACCACTTCTTTTTGTAGCATGACGTGGATGTCGCACACGCATTCGATTTGTGAGGCGAGGTGAAACAAAAGCGGTGTCGAAATGTTGTAGGGCAGGTTGCCGACGACTCTGAGATTCTTTCCGAGCGATGTGAAATCGAATTTGAGCGCATCACCTTCGTGAATGATAATGTTGCCGTTGGCGTAGGTTTCGCGCAGCCGTGCGACGATGTCGCGATCGAGTTCGATCACGTGTAATTGCTCGATCGCGCGCGAGAGCGGTTGTGTGAGCGCACCGAGTCCGGGGCCGATTTCCACCATCAAGTCGTCGCGGCGGGGCGCGATGACGCTGACGATGCTTTCAATAACATATTGATTATTAAGGAAATTTTGTCCGAAGCGTTTGCGGGGCTGATGGCGCATCGATGCTTACGTGCTTTTGCGTGCCTTACTAGCGCGCGCGAGTTCAACCGCGAGCTTCACTGCTTCGATCAAGCTGCCGGGGTCGGCGCGGCCCGTGCCCGCGATGTCGAGCGCGGTGCCGTGATCTACCGAGGTGCGGATGATCGGCAAGCCCAGCGTGACATTGATGCCCGCGCCGAAGCTCGCGTATTTGAGCACCGGCAAGCCCTGATCGTGATACATCGCGAGCACGGCGTCGCAGTTTTTCAGGCGCTCGGGATTGAACAGTGTGTCGGCGGGCAGCGGGCCGTTGAGCGTCATGCCCTCGGCGCTGAGCGCTTCGATCACCGGGCTGATGACTTCGATTTCTTCGCGCCCCAGGTGACCGGATTCGCCCGCGTGCGGATTCAGACCCGCGATCAGGATGCGTGGCTGCGCTATGCCGAAATGATGTCGCAGATCATGCTGCAACACGCGCAGCGTTGCGGTGAGACTGGCGCGCGTGATGTGCGCCGCGACCTCTTTTAACGCCAGATGCGTAGTGGCGAGTGCCACGCGCATGCCGCCGCCCGCGAGCATCATCACCACGTGCGGCGTGTGCGTGCGTTCGGCGAGAAATTCGGTGTGGCCGGTGAATGCGATGCCGGCATCGTTGATGATGCCCTTGTGCACGGGTGCGGTGGCCATCGCGTCGAACGTGCCGCTCATGCAGCCGTCGCACGCGAGCTCGAGTGTGCGCAACACATAGCGGCTGTTGGCGCGATCAAGTGTGCCTGCGCGGCTTGGCGCATTGAGCGGCACATGCAAAACTTCCAGCACGCCCGGGGTTTCAACAAAAGCGCCGCGTGAGCGCAGCAAATCTTGGTCGGCGATGACAACGATGCGCGCCGGCAATGCCGCGTGCGCCAGCGCCGCGCACAATTCGGGGCCTACGCCGGCGGGTTCACCGGCGGTGACGGCTATGGTGGGCGGATCGGTGAGAATGGTTACCGTTCTTCGAGACGAATTTCGACATACGCGCGGTCGCGCAACTGCCGCACCCATTCCTGATACGACTCGTCGGATTTACGTTCGCGCAGCGCCTGCTGCGCCATCAGGCGGCGCCGGTCCTTGGTCATGTCCTGCGAGCGCCGCTCCAGCACCTGTATCAAGTGCCAGCCGAATTGCGAGCGCACCGGCTCGCTGGTTTGTCCGGGTTTGAGAGTCGCCATCGCGCGCTCGAATTCCGGCACGGTTTCGCCGGGCGAAAGCCAACCCAGATCGCCGCCCCTGCTGGCGCTGCTGTCCTCGGAGTGCGCGCGCGCCAGCACGGCGAAGTCTTCCTTGTTATCAAGCCGCTCCTTGACGTTGCGCAAGCGGTTGCGCGCTTCGTTTTCAGAGACGATTTCGCTGCTCTTGATCAAAATGTGCCGCGCGCGTATCTGTTCCACCGTGGCCATCGGCGCCTTGCCGCCGCGGCGTTCATTCAACCTGAGGATGTGAAAACCGTTCGGGCTGCGCAAAATGGCGGTCAACTCGCCCGGCTTCATGTTGCGCAGCGCCTCGAAATACAGCGTCGGCAACTTGTCGCCTTCGCGCCAGCCCATGCCTCCGCCTTGCAGCGCATCGGCGGAATCAGAAATCGTTGCCGCGATCTGGCGGAAATCAGAACCGGATCGCAGTTGTTTCAACGCCTGTTCCGCGCGCGCCAAGCGCGCCTGTATTTGCTCCGGGCTGGCTTTTTCCGGCACGGTAATCAGAATGTGCGACAGGTTGAATTCGTCTGCGCCGCCAAGCGTGGAATCCTGATTGATCAGATTGTCGATTTCGCTTTCGGTGACAACGATCTTGTCGTCCACTTCGCGCTCGCGCAGGCGGCTGAAAATAATCTGATCGCGAATATCCTCGCGATATTTCTCGTACGGCACGCCTTCTTTTTGCAGTGCCTCGCGCAACTGCTGCACCGAAATCTTGTTGTCCTGCGCGATGCGGTCGATTGCGCGGTCGAGCTCGATGTTGTCGATGCGCAGACCGGTTTCCTTGGCGTGTTGCAATTGCGCGCGGTCGGTGATCAGGCGTTCGAGTATCTGCCGCTCGAGTTCGGGCCGCGCGGGCGCGGGTGTGCCTTGGCGCGAGAGTTGCTCCGCGGCGAAATTAACGCGCGCGGTCAAATCGTTGCGCGTGATCACTTCGTCGTTGACCACGGCGACGATGCGGTCGAGCACGATGATGGGGCGCGGTTTTTGCTGCGCCCAGGCACTGGAGACCACGAAGGCCGAAATGGCGAACGTTACAGCCATACGGCGGCCAACAAAAAATTCTTTTAAATTCATATAGTTACGTTAATGAAGTTCATTGCCCGGGAAGTTGATATTCATCGTGACGCGGCGCGCGCGGATCGAAGCGAGTGTAACCGCCTATGCTGCGCCGTAGCAGGTCAAAGGTGTTGCTACGGGTCTTGGACAAGCCATTGAGCTCAAGTTCAAACAGCACCGATGTGCTGGCGGTTTTCGTGGTGGTGGCGATGCGATGCAGCGACATGCGGAATCCCCAGCAGCCGCCGTCGTACTCGACCCCCGCCAGGGTTTCGAGTGCGCGCCGGTCCGGCGCCGAATAATTCCAGCGGCCCACGGCGGTCCATTGCGGCGCGATCGGCCATTGTCCCGACACGTCGAACTGTTTGATCGAGTTGACCGTATGCCGGTAGGCGAGGTTGAGCACCTTGCCCGCTTGCGGGTTGTAGCGCACCGCCGCGTTAAGGCGCTGCGTCTGGTTCAAATCGGTGTTGTATTGCCAGCCCACATCGGCGGTGACGTTGCGCGCCACCGTGCCGCTCACCGCTGCGAGCAAATCCGAACTCGACGATTGATCCGGCCGCGCCGGCACGCCGGGGATCGTCACGCGCTGCGACTGAAAGTAATAACGTTGCGCAAGCCCCGCGCGCACGATTTCAACGCCGGTCGCCGGGTTCAGCAGGCGCGTGTTGACGCCAAAGGTGATCTGGCTGGCGTCGTTGATGCGGTCGTGTCCGCTGAATTGGTTTTCGGAAAATATCGTCGCGAAGTTGATGTCCTGCACGCCGCTTTCAAAGTTGGGCAGGCGGCTCTGATCGCGATAAGGGATATATACGTAGTAGACCTTCGGCTCCAGTGTTTGCGTGAACGCCGTGCCGAAGACACTGGTATTGCGCTCGAAGGTGAGCCCGCTGTCGACGGAGACGATAGGCAGCACGCGCGTCTGATCCGGCGCCGTGGTCGTGTTTTGATTGAGAAAGTACCGCGTCGCGTGCAAACCGATCTTGGGTGTGATCTGCGCGAACGAATTTTGCAGCGGCAGCGACACACTGGGATAAGCCAGCAGGCGCCTGCCCGTGGCCAGCGAGGCGTGGTCAAAATCAATATAACTGCCGAGGAAATCAAAATCGCTGAACAGCACATTTTGCCGCTGCGCGGTCAGCGTGATTTGCGGCTGCCGGTTATAGGGCGACACCAACGGCGCGGCCGGATCGCTTTGCAGTGTCTGCCAGCGCTGCACCAAGGCGGAAAAGTTATACGTGCCGCCTTCACCCCAGGCGCCGCTGCGCGACAGCAGGCCCTGTCGCGGCAGAAAAGCCTGCGAGGTTAACGCGATATGCGTGGACAGGTCGGTAAAGTACTTGGCGTCGGATACGTGATTGATGTCGAGCGTTCCGATCCAGTCATTGGCGAAATTGTGCGTGTGCCTGACCGACGCCGCCTGCCGCGTGCGGCCAAGCTGCTGATCGTCGGGCAGAATTTCGTGGCGAATCTCGCCTTTGTATTGGTGATCAAGATAGCGAAACTCCGTGCGCAACTGCAAGCCGCGCTTACTCATCGCGCGCGGATAAAACGTCACGTCACGGTTGGGCGCGAGGTTCCAGAAGTACGGCGCCGTTATCTCGAAACCGCTCGTGCTCGAGCTGCCGAAGTGTGGTGTGAGAAACCCCGACTTGCGCTCCTGGTGCAGCGGGAAACTCAGATACGGCGTATAAAAAATCGTCTGGCCGAGCAATTCCACCGAGGCATCGCGCGCCACACCTTCGTTCTTGTCCTTGTCGATGAACAGTTCGCGCGTGCGCACCAGCCAATCATCGTTGCCCGGCGTGCAGGTGGTGTAACTCGCATCCTGCGCGCGGATTTGTCCCGGCCCTTCAAAAAACAGCCGCTCGGCGGCGCCGCGTCCGTCGTTAAAAGTAGATCGCGGCCCGCCCAATCCCGGAATATTGCTGGCGGCTTTCGGGCTCACGCTGTAGTTCGCGTTTTCCATGAAACCGCGTTCGGTATCGAGGTTGTAGCGCAAGCGCGCGCCCAAAATGACATCCGCTCCTTGCTCAATGCGCACATTGCCGATGGCGGTGAGTTCGTTTTCGCGCTGCTCGTGGCGCATCCAGTCTGCGAAAAACGCCTGTCCGCGCTTGCGCAGGCGCACATTGCCTTGCGCCTCGACGTCCTTTTCGCTGTGACCCTGTATGCGATCCGCCTCGATGTACACTGGCGTGTCGTCCGGCGCCCCGGGGCCGATGTCCAAAATCGAGCGCTGCGGACGCAATTGCAGCCCCTGCTGCGCCATCGCAAGGGCGGGCAGGGTCAGCAATACGGCCAGCGTAACGCGGGATAAGCGCAGAGGGTTTTTCACGGGGGGAAGGCCAAGGACGAGGTGCTAAAATCGCACAAATCAAGACTTTAGGCAATCAGCGCTTTGACCACTATCGATTCGCGGCTTGAAGATTTGCAGGCGTGGCTGGCAGATCAGTTTGGTGGAGCTTCCTACACGCTGGCGCCCGCATCGGCGGACGCGAGTTTCCGGCGCTATTTTCGCGTCACGCATGGCGGCGCAACGAGCGTCGCCATGGACGCACCGCCGCCGCAGGAAGATTGCCGCCCCTTCGTGCGCATCGCGGCACTCTTGCATGCTGCCGGTGTGCATGTGCCGCAAATCATCGCGCACGACCTGGATCGCGGTTATCTGCTACTTTCTGATTTAGGAACAAAGACTTATCTCGATGTGATCAACGCGGAAAACGCCGACGGGCTGTTTCGCGAAGCCATCGACGCACTCATAAAATGGCAGCTGGCGAGCCGCCCCGATGTGCTGCCGCCCTACGACGACGCCTTGCTGCGGCGCGAGATGAATCTCTTCCCCGATTGGTATGTGGCGCGCCATCTCAAACGCGAGCTCACCGCCGCGCAACAGCAGGTTTTGGCGAATGCGATGAATTTGCTGGCGAATTCGGTGCTGGCGCAGCCGTGCGTCTATGTGCATCGCGACTACATGCCGCGCAACCTGATGTTGAGCACGCCGAACCCTGGCGTGCTGGATTTTCAGGACGCCGTCTACGGCCCGATTACCTACGACGTGGCATCGCTGTTTCGCGACGCTTTCCTGAGCTGGCCCGAGGAGCGCGTCATCGACTGGAGCGCGCGCTACTGGGAGAAAGCCCGGGCCGCCGGGTTGCCGGTGCGCGCCGATTTCGGCGAATTCTGGCACGACCTCGAATGGATGGGCCTGCAGCGCCACTTGAAGGTGCTGGGCATCTTCGCGCGCATCAACTACCGCGACGGCAAGCCGCACTACCTGAAAGACACGCCGCGTTTTATCGCCTACGTGCGCGCGGTCGCCAACCGCTATCGCCCGTTCGGGCCGCTGCTCAAACTGTTCGACGAGCTCGAAAATGTTGAAGTGCGTGCGGGCTATACGTTTTAGCGTTTTGACGTGCTTAATGAAAAAGTTCTTCACCGCAGAGGAAAACAAGGCATTTCTCTGCGTCACCTCTGCGCCTCCGCGCCTCTGCGGTGAAGCCGTCAAGTTTTTCGCATGAAAGCCCTGATCCTCGCCGCCGGCCGCGGCGAGCGCATGCGCCCGCTCACCGATGTGACGCCCAAGCCGTTGCTCAAAGTCGGCGGCAAGCCGCTGATAACGTGGGTGATCGAGCGGTTAAAGCGCGCGGGCGTGGTCGATCTGGTGGTTAACACTTCGCATCTGGCGGAGCAAATTGAACACGCGCTGTGCGACGGTGCGCGATTAGACACGCACATCGCGTATTCGTTTGAACGCGAAGCGCTGGAGACCGCGGGGGGCATCGCATGGGCGCTGCCGCTCCTCGACGACAAGCCATTCATCGTCGTCAACAGCGATGTTTACAGCGATTACGATTTTTCCGCGCTGACGCAACGCGCACAAAAGCTATCAGCCAGCCAGCCCGCGCATCTGGTGCTGGTAAACAACCCCGATCATCATCCACAAGGCGATTTTGGCCTGCACGAAGGCGTGGTAACTGCGGGCGGCACACTCCTCACCTTCAGCGGCATAGGCGCCTATCACCCAGCCTTGTTCGCAGGCATTACGCGCGGCGAAAAAGCGCGCCTGGCCGCGCAGCTTGCCCAGCCCATCGCCGGGGGGCGCGTAACCGGCGAACATTTTCGCGGCGAATGGAACGATGTGGGCACGCCGCAGCGGCTGGTTGAGCTCGATGCCCGGCTGGCGGCGAACCCGGCGCTATAATCTTCCGAACCGCAAAAACGGACTCGAATGCCAATATCCGCCTACCAGCGCCGCCGCGCGCAACTCGCACAAAAAATCGGCAAGGGAGTCGCCGTCATTCCCACCGCGCCTGAACGTACGCGCAACCGCGACGCGCATTTTCCGTATCGCTTCGACAGCCACTTTTATTACCTCACCGGCTTCACCGAGCCGGAGGCGGTGTGTGTCATCATTGCTGGGAAAAAACAACGTAACCTGTTGTTTTGCCGGGAAAAAAATCTGGAGCGCGAAATCTGGGATGGGTTCCGCCATGGCCCCGAAGCGGCGCGCGAGGCGTTTGGCTTCGACGAGGCCTATCCGATCGCCAGGCTCGATGAAATGATGCCCGATCTGCTTGCCGATCAGCCGGTTTTGCAGTGCCACATGGGAACGGACAGCACGTGGGACGTGCGCGTGCTGGGCTGGGTGAATGCGGTACGTGAGCGTGCGCGCACCGGCGTGGCCGCGCCGCGCGACATTGCCGATGTGCATGTGCTTGTCGATGAAATGCGTTTGCGCAAGGATACCGATGAGCTGGACGTGATGCGGCGTGCGGCGGCGATTTCCACCGTGGCGCATCAACGCGCGATGTGCACCGCGCGCGCGGGGCTGTCCGAGTACACCATCGAGGCGGAGTTGCTGCATGAGTTTCGCCGCAACGGCGCGCAGGCGCCTGCGTACACCTCCATTGTCGCCAGTGGCGCTAACGCCTGTGTGCTGCATTACGTCGCCAACGACGCGCCGTTGAAGGATGGCGATCTGCTGCTGATCGACGCCGGCTGTGAGTTGGAT